>JANOHI010000467.1:0-27952 GCA_031406385.1 Acidimicrobiia bacterium | reverse complement strand
CGTGCCGGCGCCGCAACGCGACGCTCTCGAAAACGCTCTCGCCATCGGGGGCGGCAGCGGCGGCGGTCCGCTTGCCGTCGCTATGGCGACGCTGAGCCTGCTGTCCTCTCGAGACGGATCCGGAAGACGCGTCGTGGCGGTGGTCGATGACGCACAGTGGCTCGATGCCGAGTCACGAGAGTGCATCACCTTTGCCTCCAGGCGGGCGTCGGGGCGTTTCACGATCCTCCTCGCCGTTCGCAATGACGAGGACGCCTGGATCCCGCGTGACATCGAAACGCTCGACGTGGGGCCCCTGGGTGCCGCCGAGGCCGAACTCCTTGCTCGAGGGACCGCCCGTGGTTTCGCCCCCCATATCCGTTCAGCGATCGTCAAGGCCGCCGATGGCAACCCGCTTGCCCTTGTTCAGATCCCTCAGGTTCTCGGCCCGCATGGCGGACTGGCGACAATCGACGACCTCCTCGAGTCGGCCAATTCCGTCATGCCTTCGCGTCTGTTCGATTCCCGGCTCGACCTCCTCGATACGGAGGTTCGCCATGCCCTCCTGATTGCCGCAGCGTCCGGTTCGGAGTCGGCCGGCCCGGTGATGGCGATCTGCGGTGCCGGTGGCAGGTCGCCATCGCTCGAGGAAGCGGAGGCGGCTGGGTTGGTTCGACTCAGCGGCGGCGCCGTCCGCTTCACCCACCCGCTCCTTCGTGCCGCGGTCTACAACCGGTCCACGCCGACGCAGCGACGCGACGCGCACCGGCGACTAGCCGAAGCCGCAGTCGGCGCCGATCGCGCCTGGCACCTTGCCGCCGCTTCTGTCGGACCGAACGCCGAGGCCGCCGACGCGCTCGACGCGGCGGCCCGCGTGTCGCTGAAGCGAAGGGCCACCTGGCTGGCGACCGACACGTTCATCCGGGCCGCTGCCCTGACCCCTCCCGACGGTCCCCGGGCCGCCCGCCTCGCCGCAGCCGCCGAAGCGGCACAGCTCGCCGGCCGCACCGGCATCGCCGCCGACCTGGCAACCGAGATCCTCACGTTGTGCGACGACCCTGCTGCCCGGCTCGATGCCCTCATGGTGGCAGCCATAGGTCTCTCCCTTTCCGGGCAGGGCATGGATGCCGACGCCGTCGAGGACGGCGTCGCCGCTCTGTCCGAGGTGAACCCGGCGAAAGCGACGTTCGCGCTGGCGTTGATGGGCTCGCTGCGTTTCTACCGGTTCGATCTGGAGGCGGCGAGTCGCGACTTCGAGCTCGCCGAGTCCATTTCCGGTCTCCGCCTTCCTGAGTGTCGGGCGATCCTTCGCGCGGCGCGTGGCGATCGACACGACGCCCGGCGCCAACTCAGCGAAACACTGGGGGACGCGGTCCCCGTGCTCGACGTCGGATGGAAGTGGCGGGCCCTCTTGATGGAGGACCACGACGAACTTCTCAGCCGCATCCGTGAGGAGGACACCCAGGCTCAGATCGAATCCGGCGAATACAAATCGGTCTCGCTGAACCGATTCCTCGAGGGATGGGTCGCGCTACACCAGGGCCGGCTGGGCGATGCCCGAACCCTGCTCGACCAGGCTCAGGAATTCTCTGATCTGACCGGTCACACCGTGAACGGCATGCTTGCGGTCGCGGCGCGGTCTCGCGTTCTGGCAGCCGTCGGTGAAACCGACCGTGCCCGTCGCGAACTCGAACCGCTGCGAGACCCACGGGGCACCAGCGTTCCGTGGTTCGTAGTGATCGCCGCACAATCGGCCCTGGGCTTCGTGGAGCTGAGCGCCGGCGACCCCCAGGCCGCCGCCGTTGCGTTGCGTCTCGCCCGCTCGTATTCAGAGCAGCACGAGACAGAGGATCCGACCCTCACGCCGTGGGCATTCGATCTTGTGGAAACCCTGGTTCGGCTCGGAGAACTCGACGAAGCCCGTGCCGTGGGTGAAGCCTTCGATGCTCGGGCCGAGTTCTCTGGCTCCACGTCGGCGAAGAGCCTGTCCGTGTGCTGCGCCGCCATGACCGCGCCGTCGTGCGACGACACGGCATTCGAGCTGGCGTTGGAGATCGACGCCAAATCACCACGACCGTTCGAAGCCGCCCGTATCCGCTGGCTCTGGGGTGCTCGGCTGCACCGGGAGAGGCGCCGGACCGAGGCACGGGTCCACCTTCGCGCTGCCGCGGAAGCGTTCGAATCGATGGGGGCGACACCGTGGGCGGAGCGTGCACGGAACGAACTCGTCGCCGCCGGGGGAGGGGCGGTCAGGCCTGCCACGGCTTCCACTGCGCTCAGCGCCCAGGAGCGCGACATCGCGCAGCGGGCGTCCACGGGTGCGACCGTCAAGATCATCGCGGCCCAGCTGTACCTCAGCCCCAAGACGGTCGAAGGCCATCTCGCATCGGTCTACCGCAAACTGGGCGTACAGACGCGTGTCGCACTGGCCGAGCGGCTGCGATCCCTGACGGAGAACGACTGACGCACCCGAGCGGCGGCGTGAGAGCGAGACGTCAGAGTTGGGCGACGGAACGGGCGAGTAGAAGCACTCCTGCGGTCGCGATGGCGAAACCCGACACGAGCGGCAGAGCGTTGGTCACGACCTGGACACGGGCGCCCGCCGGCGTGCTCAGCCGGGATGACCACCCCCGCAAGCCCTGCTCGAAACGGACGATGAGCAGACCGGCGCCGACGAGCGTCGCCGCTAAACCGATCCCGTAGGCCACGACGAGGGCGACACCGAAGGGAACGCGGCCGACGGCGATTGCCCCGAGAAGGACGACGAGCGCAGACGGACTGGGTACGAGACCTCCTGCGAGTCCCATCATCACGAGCTCGCGACGGCGAACGATCGAGCCGGGCGCCGGCAGCACGTGGTCGTGGGACCATCCGCCATGGGCGTGGCTGGTGACGATGAACCGGGGGTCATGCGGATGCGCCCGAGTCGCGGCGAGTGCCGCGGGGTGCTGGAGATGTTCGTGACCGGCGTCGTGGGGATGGTCGTGGTCACGGTGCTCGTGTGCGTGGTGTTCGTGACCGGCGTCGTGAGGATGGTCGTGGTCACCGTGCTCGTGTGCCTGGTGTTCGTGATGTCCGCGATGGGCGTCGTGGGGATGATCGTGGGCGTGATCGCCGTGGTCGTGGGGATGATCGTGATGATCGTCATGGGGATGATCGTGATCGTGCGCGAGATCGCTGGACTGAGCCCGGTCATCGAGATGCGACCCGACGATGGCGCCGTGGGGCCGCCGCCACGTGAATGCCCGCAATCTGGTGCGGAGCAGGGTGAACCCGACGCCGATCACCAACACACCCGAGACGACACTGGCCCACCGCAGCGAGCGATCCGCAGACACAACGGTCGTGGCCGAAACCAGCACACCGAGCACCATGATGCCAACCGTGTGTGTCGCCGCTACCGTGCCGCCGATGGCGATGATGTCCGCCGTCCGTCCCCGCCGTCCGAGTGCGTATGCCGCGATGATCGTCTTGCCATGCCCGGGAGCCAATGCGTGGAGTCCGCCGAGGACGACAGCGAGGAGCATGGCGCCGGCGGCGAACGGCACAGTGAGCGTGCGGTGGTCGAGCAGCGACTGGAACCGCGCCGTCAGTCCGTCGTTGCCGCGAATTGTTGGGCCGGACAACGGCGCATCGGTTTGGAACGAGGGCCCGTCGCTAGAGAACGCGCCGGGAGCGACGGTGAACGCAACGTCACGCTGACGCAATGGGGCGCTCACCGCATCCTTCGGATAGCGCAACAGCAGATTCGTGGGTGAGGCGGCCGCCACGTCTCCGTCGATCCTCACACCGTCACCCGACGCGGTGATCTCCCGCCACCCGAGGCGGTCGGGGTAGTTGCGGTCGACAACGTTCACCGACGCAGCGATACCTGGCCCCCATGGTGCGCTGAAGCGGCATTCGAGGCGAAGGGTCGACAGGCCCGCTTGACCATCCGGGAAGGCGAGCCGGGCGCCGTCCGTCGGATCCAGCGCAACCCGAGAACCGCCACGCGTGATTTCGAAGGCCTGGCCGATGGAACGGCATTCCTCGTCGCGCCACTGACCGGCGGCAGCGCCGGGCACGGGGCCACTCGAAGCACCGAGCTCCTGGCGGACCTTCAGCGCAGGGATCTCGGCGAGATCGACGACGTAGACGAGGTGCAACTCTCCGTTGCCGATCCTCAGGTTCGCTGCGGTGTTGGTGGTGAAGTTTCCGAGGGGGTGGGCGAGTACGGCGGCCGGCCGCATGGTAAGTGCGCTGATGATCCCAACCAGCACGGCGATGCGACGAACGCGTCGACCGCTCGTGCGGAATCCGGCGGTTGGCGTGGACTCGGACATCATGTCCTCCTGGTGGTCGGGACTGAAGATTCGGTTGTGCTGAGAGCGGGAGGAGAAGCGATCGGTTGCGCAGCAACGCCGAGGCGTCGGGCTAGGGATCGAAGCGCTCGTTCCTGGAGGGGGGATGACCCGGGGTTGCGAAGCGCAGCGGTGAGCTCACGCCGAGCAGCACCGAGTTCTCCGGTAGCGGCGAACACTTCTGCGGCGTGCCAGCGGACCGACGAAACACCTGGCTGTGTCGCAACGGCAGCTTGCGCATAGGCGAGCGCCTCGGCCGGACGACCGGACACGAACAGCGCCCACGCCATCGCGTCGTTGGTGAAGATGGTTCGGCGTTCGGCATAGGCACGTCGCGCCGCTCGAAGTGCCGCCGGAGCCGATCCGGATCCACGATCAGCGAGGAGGATCGCGAGCTCTGCGTCGACGACCGCACCGTTCGCCTCGAACAGGGACACACTGGCGTCGACCAGCTGATCCATTGCCATCGCCGTCTTCCGGTCACCGGCCGCACGGGCCATGTCGGCTCGCAGTCCGAGCGCGCCGGGAGCCGGGATCCGCTCGACCAGCCGATCGAGGATCGCCGTCGACGACTGTGCGTCCTTGCGGGCCATGGCGACGCGAGCGGCGCCGAGCATCGCCGTAACGTTCGTCGTCTCGATACGGAGCGATTGGTCATAGGCGCGACCGGCGGCATCGAGTCGGCCGGACTCGAGAAGCACGTCACCGAGATAGGCGAGAGCGATAGCCCGATCGATCGAAACGGCGGGAGCGGCCGAAACCGCCTGCCGCATGGCGATCTAGGCGCCCAGCAGATCGCCGCTGAGCTGACGGCGGTAGGAGAGCCGCGACAGCGTGGCGACGTTCGGCCGTTCGTCGACGAGGGATTCGATGTGGGCGAAGGCTCGCTCGTAGTTCCCCAGCTCGATGTCGGCATCAAAGAGGGCGATGCGTCCGTCGAGTGCGTCCGGACGTTGGCGGACCAATTCCACGGCGAGGGAGCGGGCATCGGTGAACTGGTGCCGGGCGAGGGCGAGCGTGGCCTTGGTTCCGAGCACTTCCGGCGACAAGCCGAGGCGCTTCTCTGCTTGACTCAACGCTGATTCGGCTAGGGGGTAGAACGCAGGATCGGCGGTCTCGAAGGCCCGGCGCACGTACGCGGCGCCCAGCTGTCGCCAATCCTCGCCAGCGTTCGGGTCGTTGCGAGTGGCTGCTTCGAGCCGGGAGATGCGGTCGGTGGTGGAGAGGTTCCGCGATGCAGGCTTTCCCATGCTCGAGACCACGGTCGATACGGGACTCGACGAGACCGTCGCAGCGGAGGCTGGGACACCCGGAATCGCGAATACCGCGATCATCAGCGCACTAATGAGTGACCCGGTTCCTGCCATGGCGCGGGTGCCGGGCCGTTGGCGGTTCGGGCAATGCCGAAGAAACTCCTTCCCCATGGACAAGCGTCCGAAAGGGGCGCTGACTTGGGCGAACTGCACTCGCCTCTGCGCGCCGGAGTTCCGCTTGCCGACGCAGGCCAGGCAAAGCCCTTCGCCGCATGGGGGGTTGCGGCGAAGGGCTCGTGCCAGTGTTGAACGTGGCGCCAACTCCCCAGCGGGCGCCACGTTCAGACAACCGTGACGGGCAACGCCGAAGCGTGTCGATCGATCATCGCCCACTCGCGACACGCGAACGCGAGCACTCCGGTCGTTGTCCGTCTTCATGATCAGCCCTTGATCGGCTCGGCGCCGCGGTCGGCGCCGTATCCGTCTCGGGGAAGGCCCACATACGGGAACGTGTTCATGAGTTCCCGGTCGTTGGCATCGACACCGTCGCCGAGCGCATTGTTCGGGAATCCGGTGAAGGTCCTATCGGTCACCAACGGGTTGGCGCCGGCGACCACCTGGAGGGCGGTATCGACGACATCATCGGTGAGGTTGCGACCGTTCGGGAACGACGACTTTCCGATGCCGGTGTTGAGACGGAGCATCTCGGACGGGGCCGAGAAGGTCTTCGACTTGTTCAGGCCCGGGATACCCGTGAGGAAGATCACGGCGAGGTCCTGGCGGCCGGCAAAGGCCGCCGGGAGCCCGGCGTCGACTGTGGTCGGCACCTTGATGCCGGACGGGCCATACAGGAACGGGATCAACTTGCCGAGCTCGGGATCGAGAACAGACTTGGCGAACTGGCCGTCCTTGTCCGGGCTCGAGGCGTTGAAGGTGTCCTTCTGCCCGACCGGGATGACGACTTCGTTGACGAGCGGGTTGCCGAGACGGGCGACCTGCTTCCAATTGCCGTTGCCATTGCCTTCACCGACGCGACGTGACGTCGTCGCCCACACACCGACGACGGGGTCTCCGGCGTTGGTGATGCGACTGCTCGGAACCTGGAGCACAATCGAATTGATGTTCTGCCCGGCGAGGTAGTCGACTCCCGCCGCGGTCGGCTGCTTGATGATGTGGAACGAGTTCAGCGGACGCAGACCGCCGAGGTCGAAGATCGCCCCGAGGTCGGCGAAGAACGGATCGTCACGTGGACCGGCAAAGACCCGGATCGCGCCCTGTTCCAGCTGATGACTCGCGCCCGCAGCCGTCGCCCGGTAGTTCGGGGTCGAACGGGTGGCGCCGACGTAGGCCGGTGCCGTCAAGAGGTTCTGGCCGATCGACTTGCTGTCTTTTCCTCGAACTTCCGTCAGCGTGTACGTCTGCTTGCGGTTGAGGTCCGGGTCATCGACCGACGTCACCTGGTTCGTGTTGTAGAGGAACGTGTTCGGGTTCGAATACGTCGTCTTGAAACGGAACTGGTACTTCATGTCGGCAACGGCATCGCCGTTGTTGTCGATGTTGAGCTCATAAAGCACGTCGTCGCCGAACTTCGAGAAGTTCGGTCCGCCACCAGGATTCTGGAACGGGTCGGTGTTGATGACGAACGTCGTCGAGTCCGGGCGATCCGGGCTCACGAAGGCGTAGAGGTCGGTGATGTCAGCGACCGGATCTTCGGTGATCGATGGCGCCTCCCGATGGCTCGATGCCGTGGTCGGTGCGGCAAGGCTGAATCCGAGCGCAGCGGCAAGGCCGATGGCGGGAATGCCCTGTCGTAGGAGTGAACGTTTCATGTCTCTCATTTCTGTTGCGGGTGGGGGGTTGTGGTGCTGGGGATCAGGGGGTGCTTGGGATCAGGGGGTGCTCGGCACCGGAGCAATGCCGACGACAATCCAGCGGTCGTCGAGGGGAGCGGCGATCACATGCATGGCGTGCGGTGCGGCCAGGGTCACGACGCGGGCCCACTGGTACGCCCCGCTGCCGTAGGCGTCGAGCAGAGCCTGCGGGTCGTCCAGCGTGTAGATGTCGCCGATCGATGCGGCGGTCACGGCGCCGGGAGTGGTGCAGAGCGCGTCAGCCAGCCAGACCGCCCCGAGCAGACCACCGGCATACTCCGCAGCAGGAGTCTCCCGGGGCGTAGGGCCCGACGCGCCGCAGCTCTTCTGACGTGCGGTGGCCCACGCGATGACATCGTCGGACAGCCGCTCCTCCGGTGCGGCATAGCGCTGCGTGATCGTCCGTCGTTCCCACGAAACCTTCCAGCCGGACTCGTCCTCGCGCGCCGGGAGCTTGACAACGGCACTCGGGCCGACCACGCCTCGGATCTCGTCGACCATGGGGGTCTGGTTGATCAGCAGAGCAATCACCGCGCCTTCTTCGCTGCCGGCGGGATCGACGGCCGCAGACAGCCACGCCGGATCGCGGCTCAGAACGTCGGCGAATCGCGTAGCGGAGCCGAGACGTTCCTGTTCGATGTCGGGCAGCAGAGCGAATGCGTCGGCCACGCGCCCGGCCACAATGGCGCTCCCGAATGATGCAGCGGCCGCGCTCGGAGTTGCGGCGACCTTCGCCCGTCGCACGCGCCCATCGGGAATCGTCGAAGTCGCCGATGGGCCACCGAGCGTGGAGTTGTCCAGAACGACGGCACCCGTCGGCGGCGCAGGAAACGACAGGCCGGGCTCGGGGGAGCCGAGGATCAGCCTCGACTGGACCGCCGGTGTGCCCGCTGGAGCAGCCGTGGCAGTCGAAGCGTTGACCGTTCCGGGGTCGCCGGGCGGAGTCGTGGTGCGCGTTGGTCCTCCGCAACTGGAGAGCGTGAGTGCAACGACACCGGCCGAAAGTCCGAGCGACAACGCGTGCACTCGCCGCCGAGAAGCTGCCTGAGGGTACCGATCACGTTGCGACATGGCAGAGGTTCGTGACCGGGCGCAACTTGGATGCGCCGCCGAGCAAAAAGCTGCGCGTGAACTCCAACAAAGCCCGTCACCAGCCACTCCCGCCCATCCAGCCCCGAACCTCAGGCTCGGTGGGCGGCTGCGCCCTCGCCCACGTCATGCCGTGGTCGGCCCCGTCGGTTGTGGTGCGTGTGTCTCTTGCGGTCAAGGGCATTCGCCCGATGACCGATGAACCGACCGCCACCGCGTCCGCGGGTAACGTATTGACCAACTCGAACCTTCGGCGAGTACGCCGTCACCAGGAGATCATCATGCTTCGTCACGCCCTTCGCACCGCAGTCGTTTCCGTTCTTGTCGGTGGCGCCGCATTCATTGCGGTCCCCGCCTCGGCCCAGGACGCCCCCGTCGCCGACACCGTTGCTCCGGTCGCTGAGGCTCCGGTCACCGAAGCTCCGGTCGCCGACCCGGCAGCACCGGTCGACGCCGCCGCCCCCGAGGTTCCGGCCGGAGGCGTTGCCGCTGGTGGCGGCTTCATCAGCAACGACAGCGGGTCCGCCGTCGTGCCGTTGGCTCTTGCCGTCGGCGCTGCGGGCATTGGTGCCGGCATCTTCGTGTCACGCCGCCGCAAGGCCTGATCCTTCTGTTCCTCGCCCTCCGGTGAGGACCCATGAGCTCTGACCGACAGCCACCTCTCCGCGCCGCGCCGGGGCGGTGGCTGTACGTCGTTCCGGCGGTGCTACTCGTCGCCTCCGGCTGGACTGCGCTGGCCCAGCGCGCCGGCTCCAGCGTGCGTCCCTCCAACGCCGAAGAGGCCCTCGGACTCGAGCCGGCGACCGATCAGACAGACCCAAAACGCTTTAGGGTCGTCGGCCCGAACGTCATAGAGGACACCGCCACGGGGATCCGCCGTGTGGTGGGTGTGCGGCCCGGCCAGAACATCCCCGAACGTTTCACCGAAAACCTGCTGGTGAACGACAACCTGGCCGACGATCGGCGCTACGGAATTGGTCTGCGCCCCGTCCGAGTGTTGATGGGTTCGATCGGTCTGGACGCTGAAGCCATCCCGATCGGCCTCGACTCCAACGGCGCACTTGCCGTCCCTCGTCGGGCTGACATCGCAGGCTGGTGGTCCGGCGGCTTCGTCCCCGGGGAGACGGGTCCAACCGTCATCGTCGGCCACTATGACTCCAAGGTGGCGCCCGGGATCTTCTCGCGGCTGCCGAAGGCGAAGGTCGGCCAGTTGATCATCGTTGAGCAGTCCGACGGAACGAGGTACCCCTACCGGGTGACCGAGATCGAGAAGCCGAAGAAGTCGGTTTTTCCGACCGACAAGGTCTACGGACCGACGGAGAGCTCAACCCTCCGCCTCGTCACGTGCGGCGGACGCTTCGACCGCAGCACCGGGCACTACGTCGACAACCTGATCGTCTACGCCGAACTCCTCGCGCAGCCGACCAGTCCTGGCCTCATCCTCGGCTTCGAGCAACCCGAATACTTCCCCACAACAACCACGACCACCAGCACGACAACCACAACGACCCTGTTCACCGATACCACCGTGGCCGACTCCAGCATCCTCACCTCGACCAGCACCGTCGCCCCATCCACCAGCGTCGCGCCCTCAGCTCCGCCGACACCCCCCGCCAATCCGTCGATCGCCCCGACCGTCCCGGACAGCCCGGCCGTGACGGCGACCGTGTCGACGGTTCCTGCGTCCGTCTCCACCGTCGCGGCCGCGTCGACGACAACGAGCCCGCCGCCGGAGGGCCCGGTAATCGGCGCGGCCGGCGAACCACTCTCCTCGCCGCCGACCTAGAGCGGGGAAGTCCGTCTCGTGGGGCCATCCGACATGCCGGGAACACGCATCCCAGACACTCCTCCGGCGGCGCGAAATCGCCGACAAGTTCTGGGCGATGTGGGATGCCGACACCGGCGATGTGGGATGTCGACCGGGCTGGACGGTCCTGTCGGCAGACAAACGGCGCCAGCCACCTGAGTTGGTCAGCGGCCCTTCGTCTTCGCCTTGGCGGCCTTCTCGGCGTCCTTGCGGGCTTTGCGGGCAGCGAGTTTGACGTCACGATCGGGGTCGACCGGCTTCGGAACGGTGATCGACACCATTTCAGCCGGCGGTAGGGCGACGAGCGGGTCGGACTTGAGCAGATCCTTGAGGATGGGCGACGCCAATGCCTCGCCGACGATGGCCGACGCCATCATGATGCGGGTTGCCCCCACGGAATGAGCCTCGACCAGACCGGGAAGCGCCTCCTGCAACTCGGCCTCCGTCGGATTGTCCGATGACTCACCGAGGGCCTCGACGCAGTCGGCGAGGCAGCGATCGGCCAACAGGGCAGCGATGCCCTCCAGGGTGCCGTTCATCCGGCCCTTGGTTAGCGCCGCTCGGACCGACTCGGTATCGGTGCCCTGGCACCGCTGCTCGAGCACCTTCGACTGCTCCTCGGTCAGCCCCCCGACCATGGCGACGATCTCGTCGTCGGTGGCGGCCCGGACCGCTCGCTCGAGCAGGCTGATGGCGATCAGACGGCTCTGCACGGCATTGACGGGGCGTTGGATCTTCTGCTGCGGGGAACTCACGGCCGAAGAGGCTACTGGTGCCTCGCGGTGACCCTGGCCCTCCGTAGGGAAAAAGCGGCCGGGGTGGCGAGTAGCCGAGCGATGCGGGGCCGTCGATCAACAGGCCGTGCGCGCGAATCTCATGGCCGAGGTCGATGGCGGGCAGATCTGTGTGCCTACGGGTGTGCGTCGATGAACAGCCCTACTCGTGAACTCCCATGGCCCTATTGATGGCGCCGGGGATGTCGGGATAGCGCTTGGTCGATGCGCCGCCGTCGATCAGGTGGAACGCGCCGCTCACGAAGCGCGCCTCGTCGGAGGCGAGCCAGGCAACCAGACCGGCGACTTCGTCGGGCGAGCCGTGGCGGCCCACCGTGGTGTTCTCGACAAACTCGTCGACGACCCCGGGCAGGGAGAAGAAGGTTCCCGTCGCCGGCGTCTCGATCAGTCCCGGCCCAACCGCATTCACCCGGATGCCGCGGGCCCCGAGCTCCATCGAGGCGACCTGGGTGAGCATGACCACTCCCGCCTTCGCCGCACAGTAGGCCGACATGCCGGCCGACGGCTGCACGCCGTTGAGCGACGAGATGGCGACGATCGCTCCGCCATCGACCATCACCCGGCCGGTGTGCTTCATGGTCAGGAACACCCCGGTCAGGCACACGTCGACGATGGCCCGGAACTCGTCGGCCGAGTGCTCGCTGATCATGCCAAAGGTGCCGCGACCGGCATTGGCGACGGCAATGTCCAGCCGGCCGAAGCGAGCGAGGGCAAGCGCACTGAGCGTCTCGACGTCGGTCTCGACGGTGACGTCGCAGCGCTGGGCGGCGACACGGCCGGCGAACTCGGCCTCGAGAGCCGTGCACGCGGCTTCGTTGAGGTCGCCCACGACGACGTTGGCACCGTCGTCGAGGAACCGTTGCACACACGCCCGGCCGATGCCTGACACGCCGCCGGTGACGAGGGCAACGCGGCCGTCGAATCGAGTTGTCATAAGAGGAGAGTGTTTCACGCAGCACATCATCTCTCCCAGGAGGGAAGTGCGGAACGGAGGAGGTTCATGCATTCGTCGGCGAATCCAGGAATGATCTGTTCCCATGGCACTGCGCTCGATCCCGATCCTTCTCAAATCAGCGGCGGACCGCGATCCTCATGCTCCAGCGTTGACCTGCGGTGAGGACTCCATCACCCGCCAAGAACTACGCGAGCGTACAAATCGACTCGCCCGCGCATTTGCCGAACTCGGTGTGCGCGAGGGGTCCCTCGTTACCATCGCGCTGCCCAACTCGATTGGGTTTCTCGAAGCTGCGATAGCGGCGTGGAAGCTCGGCGCCGTCCCCCAGCCGGTGTCGAACCGTCTTCCCGATCGCGAACGTCAGGCAATCGTGGAGCTGGCCGTCAGCGCGTTGGTGCTTGGGGCAAATCCCGAGGCCCATCCGACCAGAACCGTCCTCCCGATCGGGTGGGAACCACCGACTGGGCACTCCACCGACGATCTTCCCGACGCCATTTCACCGACCTGGAAGGCACCGACCAGCGGGGGGTCGACCGGTCGACCGAAGCTGATCCTCTCCGGTGCACGAGCCGAGTTCGACGAGGCCGGCGGTGGTTTCGGCATCCCCGTCGACGGCTGCATTTCAGTACCGGGCCCGCTCTATCACAACGCCCCGTTCCAGTTCAGCTCGCTCGGCCTGCTCTACGGAAACCACGTCGTGATCCTGCCGAAGTTCGACGCACGATCGGCCGTCGAGACAGTGCACCGCTATCGACCGACCGTGATGCTGCTGGTGCCGACGATGATGAGCAGGATGGTCCGACTCCCCGCTGAGGATCGTGAGCAGTTCGACCTGTCGTCGCTCACGCACGTCTGGCATATGGCGGCACCGTGTCCGCACTGGTGCAAACAGGCTTGGATCGATTGGGTCGGCGCAGAACAGGTCTACGAGCTCTATGCGGGAACAGAAGCGCAGGCCGTCACGATCATTCGCGGTGACGAGTGGGTCGCCCATCGCGGGTCGGTCGGTCGAGTCACGAGCGGTGAGATGCGCGTTCTCGACCCCGAGACCCACCAGGACCTTCCGGTTGGGGAAATGGGCGAGGTGTTCATGCGGTCGACCGGCCGAGCCCCGACCTACGCCTACGTCGGCGCCGAAGCGAACCGTATTGCCGACGGTTGGGAGAGCCTCGGTGACATGGGTTGGTTCGACGCCGAGGGCTACCTCTATCTGGGTGACCGCAAGGGCGACATGATCCTCTCGGGTGGGGCGAACATCTACCCGGCAGAAATCGAAAGCGCGCTTGCTGAACATCCTGCGGTGCTTTCGAGTGCAGTGATCGGGTTGCCCGATGAAGATCTCGGCAAGTTGGTGCATGCCGTTGTGCAGGTCGATCCCGCCTTTGGTGTAGGGGGAATCAACGAAGACGAGTTGCGGCTCTTTCTTTCCGAGCGGGTCGTCCGGTACAAAGTGCCGAGAACGTTCGAATTCACGCTCGACGTCGTGCGTGATGATGCCGGCAAGGTACGCCGCAGCGCTCTCGTCGCCGAGCGCGGAACGGCGTAGCGGCGGCGGTCGCGCGTTCTGGGTCAGCAAGCGTCGTTGGGTCGGCTCATGTGCACCCACGCGCATTTCCCGACCCAACGACGTGAGCTGACCCAGAACATGCCGCTACGGGGCTTTGCAGTCGTAGAGCGTGAAGGACGCGCTGGTCGGTCCGCCGGCAAACGAGGTCTCGCCGGCGGTGCCGGAGCCGGACTGCCACGTTGTTGCGGGGACCTCGGAGCACTCCGTTGAGACGAAGGACGAAGCAATTCCACCGCGGCCGAACCCGCCACCCGGACCGAAACCACCGCGGCCCAAGCCACCGGCACTCACCAGGAAGAATCGGACCTGCCCATCGTCAATCTTGTCCCGGAGCTGCTGCTCGGTGAGGATTGCGTCCGAGCCGCTGAAGCCGCCGATCGTCATCACGGGTTCGCCGCTCGAGATGATGATCGACTCGGCCTGCCCGGCGCTCTGCACCGCCACCAGCCACTCTTCGGCCGTGCGCTGCGACCGCAGGTACTCGACCAGGCGCTTCTGGTCACCGGTCGGAAAGGTGAACCC
This sequence comes from Acidimicrobiia bacterium, assembly GCA_031406385.1. GTDB lineage: Bacteria > Actinomycetota > Acidimicrobiia > Acidimicrobiales > JANYDT01 > JANLQX01. The sequence continues at coordinate 13,775 of JANOHI010000467.1, read as the reverse complement.
GCCATTCGGCTGCAGACCGGACCGTCCGCCGTTCAGCCCCGTTGCCTGCGCATACGGGATTTGCGGCGTGACCCCGTTGGCGAGCGACGACTGCGTCCACAGCAGCGGGGACGAAACGATGAGACCGATTGCGGCGATTCCGGCTCCTGCTGCCACCTTCGATCGTCGCAGTGTTCCGGCGATGAGGGCGATAGTGCCGACCACCGCGCCGAGCACGGCGATCCACGCCAGTTCCGGTCGCCAGTCAACGGAATCGGCGCGCCGGAGCACCGTCCACTGCGTTGCGGCGGTCACCGCGAGACCTAGAGCGGGGATCGCCAGCCACGGCCACCGTCGCTCTCGAAGCACCGCCGCGACCTCCGCCAGCCCGAGGCCCGCGAGCGCCGCTGCCGGCGGGGCCACGCTCGACAAGTAATACGGGTGGACGATGCCCTTGGTGATGCTGAACGCGCCCCCGGCGATCAGCAGCCAACCGCCGAAGATCACCGTGGCCGCGGTCGCCGGTGAAGGCCGAAACCGCCGGCGAGCCAGGACAAGCACCCCACCGGCGAGCGAGAGGGGCAGAAACCATGCGATCTGCGATCCGAGCTCGGTGTTGGCGAGACGCAGCGGTCCCGGCTCACCGCCGGAGAAGCCGAGTCGGGGTATCCCGAACCCTCCGCCGGGGCCGCCCCTGGGCGCTCCGCCAAGCCCGCCGAACCCGCCGTTGCCGGGCCCTCCCGGCGCGGGCGCACCATCCCCGGCCGCTCCGCCGGGCAGGGTCAAACCCGGAAGCAACCCACCGAGCGCACCGTCCCCGGCCCCGACGCCATTGGGGCCCGCAGTCACACCCGGAAGCAACCCACCGAGCGCACCGTCCCCGGCCCCAGCCCCAGGCAGCGGCACACCCGGAAGCAACCCACCGAGCGCACCATCCCCGACCCCGCCGCCATTGGGGCCAGCCGCCACACCGGGGAGACCACCACGGGGAAAGCCGCCAGGGAAGTTCCGGCCACCCGGTCGGCCGGCCCCGCCCGCCCCGCCGAAGCCGCCCTGCGTTCCCTCGACCTGGTTGGCACCGTTGCGCTCGAAGGCGAGCTGGAATGCGCTGTTCGTGGCGCTCGACCCGACGTATGGGCGAGACGACTTCGGCGTCAGGTCGACGTAGGCGAACCACGCCAGCCCGACCACCGCCATGATCACGACGCTCATCAGCGCACCGGTGACCCGACGCCGCCACGCCACGGGGGCGCACCACACGAAGGCCAGCGCAATGCCTGGCATGACGGGCACACCGGCGAGCATCTTCGCCGTCATCGCCAACCCGGCCACACCGCTGGCCAGCGCCAGCCAGCGGAGTCGGCCGCTCGTGACGGCGCGGACCGCGGCGTACGCCGCTCCCGACATGACGCAGACGAGTATGGCGTCGAGGTTGTTGGAGTGGCTGACCATCACGTGCACCGGGGTCACCGCGAGAAACAGCGCCGCGACCACCCCTGCCGTGCGCGACGACACCAGCGTCACGGCGCGGTAGACAAACCACACCGACAGCACCCCGGCGATGGCCTGCGGAACGAGTAGCGCCATCTGATTGAAGCCGAAGACCTTTGCCGAGATCGTCTGCACCCATAGCGATAACGGGGGCTTGTCGACGGACACGAAGCCACCCGGCTCGAAGCTGGCGAACACGAAGTTGTGCCAGCTCTGCATCATCGATCGGACGGCGGCCGAGTAGTACGCGTTGCCCCAGCCGACGTTGGCCAGAGCCCACCCGTTCAGCAAACCCGAAAGGCTGAGTACCGCAAGGATCGGGCCGTGGGGCGCCAACCGACGGCGAAGCACCGCGATGGAGGCGGGGACGATCGATGTCGGGGCGGCGCCGACATGCAGATCGGATCCGAGAGAGGTCACGTCAACCATTCCCGTGAGTGTCCCGGACAAAGGTGAGGAGCGGGTGAGCATTCGAGAACGCCCGACAACGCCTGCGTTCGGGCGCGGGCGCTCCTATCCGACGATGCGGAGGACTTCGGCGGCCGCAAAGGGCGATGAGGTTGTCGGTTGAGCGGAATTGTGCGGCGCGGCCGGCGACCGGATTACTGCGCTCACGGCACACTCCCGGCAGGGCAATGAGTGTTGGCTACTGCCGCCATCGACCGGCACTCAGTAGACGATGTCCAATGCGAATCTCAGGGCAACGTCGAGTTCGGCCCGTGTGACCTCGTCGAGGCGACCGACGGGTTCAGCATCGAGATCTTCGATCGGTATGGTGATGACGTTGTCGCAGCTGATGACGGCTCGTTCTGGCAAACCTTGCTCGGGACCGACCCCGACCTCGGTGCGGATTCCACGAATCGTCCGGGTGATTGGTGCGCAGGTAATCGAAGTCAAGACAGCAATGGCCGCATCACGGGTGAGAACGCAGACCGGGCGACGACCTGCGGGAGGACCAAGGTCAGCCCAAACGATGTCGTTGCGAGCTACCACGCCGGCGCGGTCCGCGCCGCGAGACGGCGCGCCGATTGAACGAGTGCAGGGTCGGGTGGCTGACGCCGGTACCCGGCGATGAGTTCTCGGTCTGCCGTTGCGATCTCCTCGGCGGCGATCACTGCGGATGCGCCCCTGCGGAGCAACTCGGACCGGCTTGTTCCGAGCTGCGCGGCGAGGTCATCAAGCCGTGCGACCAAGTCGTCGTCGAGTTGGACAAGAACTTCTCGTCGGGCCATGACCATATGTTATCCCTAATGGTCAGGACCGCCCGGGCAATCGCGTTCGCACTTCCCATGGGGTGACCGTACCCGCATGCCCTTCGCTCTGCCTGAGCACCTCAATCCTGAAGCCCCGAAGGGCACCGAACGGTCACGCAGTGAGCTCGTCCTCACGCCATGTCCCTGGCGCCAATCGACCGAGGGTGAGGCCGGCCATGGCCACGCGAACGAGGCGCAGCGTCGGGTGACCGACCGCTGCCGTCATCCGGCGGACCTGGCGGTTGCGGCCCTCGGTAAGCGTGAGCTCGATCCACGACGTAGGGACCGACAGACGATGCCGTACCGGGGGCACACGCGGCCACAACCACGGCGGCTCGTCGACCCCCGCGGCCGCAGCCGGTCGGCACGCGACCCCATCGAGTGCGAGCGAACCGTCAGCGAGCGCTGCGAGAGCCTGATCGTCGGGCTCTCCTTCCACCTGGGCGAGATAGGTGCGCTGGTGACCGTGGCGAGGGTCGGTGAGCCGGTGCTGCAGCCGACCGTCGGACGTGAGTACCACGAGGCCCTCGGAATCCCGGTCGAGGAGACCGGCCGGATAGAGCCCGGCTTCGGTGACGAACTCGGCCAGGGTTCGGGTGCCCGGGGTAGCCGTGGCCGGAAGGGTGAAACGGGTGACCACGTCGAAGGGCTTGTTGAGCACAACGACCCGGACCACGACTCCAGTTGATCAGACGACAGGAGTGAGGGCGGGACGACCAATTCGCTGTAAGCCGAAGGCCCTCAATAGCCTGAATCCGACCGCCCGGTCAGAGACCTGTGCCTTCGGAGGCCCCGCATGAGTTCCAGCACCGACACGACCGTCGATTCCGACACGCAGCTCGTCACGAAGCTCTGCGACGAACTCCTCGCCGAGTTCCCGCCGGCCACGACTCCGGCTGTCACCTTCCTCGGTGCGCAGTTCGACAAGGGTCTGGCCTGGGTGCAGTTCGCCCCGGGCTTCGGCGGGCTCGCCATGGCACCGAAGCTGCAGAGCACCGTCGACGGCCGCATGCGCGAGGCCGGCGCCCCGGTGGCGTACTACCGCAACCCGATCGGCTACGGCATGGGCGCGCCCACGGTCTACACGTGGGGTTCGGAGGATCAGAAGAAGCGCTACCTACGTCCGCTGTTCACCGGTGAAGAGGTGTGGTGCCAGCTGTTCTCCGAGCCCGGCGCCGGCTCCGACGTGGCCGGACTCGCCAGCCGTGCCGTGAAAGACGGCGAGGAATGGATCGTCAACGGTCAGAAGGTGTGGACGACGCTCGCCCACCTCGCCCGTTGGGGCATGCTCGTTGCCCGTTCCGACGCGAACGCCGAGAAGCACAAGGGCCTCACGTATTTCGTCGTCGACATGCACGCTCCGGGCGTGGAGGTCCGGCCGTTGCGGCAGATGACCGGCGATGCTGAGTTCAACGAGGTGTACTTCACCGACGCCCGCATCCCTGATGCTGAGCGTCTCGGTGAGGTCGGCGACGGTTGGCGGGTGTCGATCACCACGCTGATGAACGAGCGCGTGTCGATCGGCGGCGGTGTCGCTCCTCGGGGGAGCGGTCCGATCGGTCTCGCGATCAAGGCATACCGCGACTACGGCCACACCAACGCGTCGACTCGCGACGAGCTGATGAAGCTGTGGACCCGGGCGGAAGCTGCACGTCTCACCAACGTGCGTGCCGCCGGCAATCGCAAGGCCGGAACCCCGGGCCCGGAGGGGTCCACCGGGAAGCTGGCGTCGGCGGAGCTGAACAAGGACATCTACGACTTCTGCATGTCGCTCATGGGCGCCGACGCCATGCTCTACGGCGACTACACCATGCATCGACCCGAGACCGCAATGGCCGGTTCGACCATGCAGCAGCAGTTCCTTCGCAGCCGGGCGAACTCCATTGAAGGCGGCACGTCCGAGGTCATGCGCAACATCCTCAGCGAGCGGGTACTGGGTCTTCCCGGAGATGTCCGCGTCGACAAGGGCAAGAGCTGGCTCGAGGTACCGCGCAGCTAACCCCCAGCCGGCCAAGCGGTGCTGGTGCCTCCCGCCGAAGTCCGCGTCGACAAGGTCAAGAGCTGGCTCAGGAATCGCGCAGCTGACGCGGGCAAGGGTCAGCAGGGGATAAGTGAACCGTCGGCGCAGATCGCCAGGCCGGAAGCATCGCTCATGCGGAGCAGCGGCTCGGCCGACGTCGGCCCGAGCGAGAGCACGTGGCGGGCGAGGACGGTAGACATCGCGGCGCGGCCGCACGACACGGTTGCCGCGATGAGTGAATCGGGGCGTTTCGGTGCGGCGATAGCCGTGGCCATACCGACGATGTGCGAGCCGCGGGCGACGACCATGACCGACGGGAGCACCGCGCAGTTGTCTTGGGGATCGACGAGGACGATGCCTCCAGCATCAGACGAGGAAGGATCGATCCTTCGGCCGATGGACACGACGAGGAACGGGATCTCGTCACTCGCCACGCCCGGAAGAAGGTCGTCGAGGGCGCGTCCGGCGACGAGGAGCGCGTCGTCGTGGAGGACCAGCATGGCCGGCAACGCATGGGCGAGACGGGCCAGGGTATAGCGGGCCAGCCTCGATGCCCCAGGCCCTTCGATGAGCACGTCGACCGGCACCGATCCGGCGGCACCGGAGCACAGGTGCCGGACATCGGCGGCGGAGCGGGCAAGGCTGATGATCGTCATGACTCCATAGTGATCGGTCGACCGCGCAGAGTGGTGGATCATCGCAAGTGATGAAAACCCCCGAACAGAACATCGGCCCTGAACGGTGGTTCCGCTCACCGAGCCGACCGCCGCCACGCCCTGCCTAGGCCGTCTCGATCACCTGGAACGCCTCGGCCGTGGTGCCCGGAGGGAGACCTCCCGACGCGGCGATCGCTTCGTTCCACATCCGAATACGCGACTGCATGCCGTCGGGATCAGGAAGCTGGCTGGCGTGGCAGAGCAGCGCGGCGATCTTTCGGTCGAACTGCGCCGTGGTGTCGACCCACTTGTTCGGGGTGGGCCCGCCCATCATCCAGATCTGCCAGGCCGAGTGCGGCTCGAAGCCTTCGTTCATGAGCTCGACGAAGGTGAACGGATTGCGGGCGTCGGGGTACACCGCGCCGATCGTCGCCTCAGCGGTGGCGAGGTGATCGGGGTGCGAACCGTAGATCCGGTTGAAGTCACGAACCGGTGACTGGCACATGACCACGTCGGGCTTGAACCGGCGGATCTCACGTGAGATGTCCTTGCGCAGGGCCAGGGAGGCCTCGACGGCGCCATCGGGGTACCCGAGGAAGCGCAGTTCGCTCACCCCGACCTCCTTGGCTGCCGCCGTCTGCTCCTCCCGCCGGATACCGGGGATGTCGCGCCGCGGCACCGCAGGGTCAAAACCACCGGCATCGCCATCGGTGACGATGCAGTACCCGACCTCGACACCGGCGTCGGTGAGCGTGGCGATCGTGCCGGCCGCTCCGAAATCGACATCGTCCGGATGAGCCGTGACGACGAGAAGGCGATCGATGGGACGGTCGTTGCTCATGGCACTCCAGCCAACCACGAGTCGCGTGGAGCCGTTTGCATTTCTCAGATGTCGATGATCGCGACTCGTCGCTTCGCTCCCACGGAAAGGCTCTCCATGTCCGATCTGTCCGACGTCACGATGGCTGCGCCGCGCCGGATACCCGCTTCGACGGCCGTCGCGTCCACGGCACTCACTGATCCATCCACTGCCGCCCGCAGTGTTCCCGACCTCTTCCCCCGAAGGTCATCGAGCGTTTCGATCTCACATCCCTCGAGCAGTCTGGCAAGGTTCGGTTGGCGAGTTCCGCGCCATGCTTCCACGACGCAACCGGCAGGGACGATCGGGCGAAGGCCGCGCTGAAGCGCCCGGGCATGGATCGCCCACATCCGACGGTCGTCACGATCGGCAGCGATCAGCGCACCCGTGTCGTAGAGAATCCCCAAGGACTTCGGTGCCTTGGGCCTCGCCATCAGCGAGGACCAACGCCAGCGTCATCGAGGACCCGGTCTGCCTCGGCCAGTTCGACTGCGGTGAGTTCCCCGTTCGCTCGCTCCCACACGCGGACCGCCTTCAGCCCTTTCCTCGTTGAGAGCCAGAGGTCAGCCGCGTCAGCGAGCGCGGCGGACACCGTTCTGCCCTCCTCGGCAGCCTGATTCTCAAGACGCACAAACAGCTCAGTAGGGAGGGACACGGAGCGTTTTACGACTGACGACATGCACCTATGGTACGACCATAGTGCGACCGGGGCAAATGCTTCCAGAACCCCTCGTGTCCCGAATCGTCAGTGGCTTGCGGAATTCGCGAGTCAGATTCCGTTGTGGCAAAGACGCAGGAGGCGGCGCCTGCCAAGTCCAACCGCAACGACGAGGACGCCGCCACGGCGAAATCTGGCCGAGATGCACTAGGTAGCGGACACCTGAACGTCCTCGAAGCGATCGACGTTGCGCAGCGCGGTGAACCGTACGGCGAAGACGGCGACGACGACCAGGGTGAGCACGCCACCGCTGACGACAGCGGCGACGGTGCCGAACAGTGCAGCCGCCATTCCGCTCTCGAACGCACCGAGCTCGTTCGATGCGCCGATGAACACGTTCTCGGTAGCCAGCACACGACCGCGTTGCTCGGGAGGCGTCACCAACGGGACGAGCGTGGTTCGGACGAACACGCTCACCGAGTCACCGGCGTTGAGAAGCACGAATGCGGCGAGCGCGATCCAGACGTTGCGCGTCACCCCGAGGACGACGGTGGCAACGCCGAACAATCCGACGGAGACGAGGAGCACTTGGCCGACATGGCGCCGGACCGGCCGCACCGCGAGGAAGAGCGTGACGACCGCGGCGCCGGCTCCGCCGCCGGCGCGCAGGTAGCCGACCCACACGTCGTCGACTTTCAAGACCTTCTCGACGATGGCCGGGAGAAGCGCTACGGCGCCGCCGAAGAGCACGGCGAAGAGATCGAGTGAGATCGCACCGAGCAGCACGGGCGTGCGGCGGATGAACCGGAACCCTTCGAGCGCCGCCGTCAGCGTGGGCCGCTCCTGTTTGGTGCCCTCGGGGGCGAGAAGATGGGCGCGTCCGATCGAGCGCGGAATGAACGAGACCAGCACGACCGAACCGGTGAAGCACACGGCGGCGATCTCGTAGGGAAGCTGACGGCTCGCCCGGTTGGCCAACGCGCCGACGACGGGGCCGATGATTGCGCTGCCCTGCCAGGCGAGCGACACGGTGGCGACAACACGCGTGAGCTGCCCCGGAGGCGCGGCGGCAGGAATGAGGGCACGCATCGCCGGAGCACCGAAGCTACGCGTGGTGCCGTAGAGCGCGGCGAACACGAAGAACGGCATGACGCTCGAGGGGCGATCACGCACGTAGACGGCGAGACCGATGAACACCAGGATCTCGAAGGAGTAGACGACGGCAACGACCCGCCGACGGTCGAAGCGGTCGGCGACAATGCCGGTGACGAGCACGAAGGCGATACTCGGGAGGAACTCGGCGAGGCCGAGCAACCCCAGGTGGAATTCACGCTTCTCGACCTTGAAGACCTGAATGCCCAACGCGGTGACCGCAGCCATTCCGCCGAACGAAGCGAGCGCCATCGCAATGACGCCGAGAACGGCCGGCCGCCACGAATGCGCGTGCACGGGTTCAGAAGCTGTTGCGGTCATCGGTACTTTCGGCGGAGTGGCGAACCGTTCACCAAACGGTGTGGCATCGTCAGGCGGAGTGGCGAACCTGCGACCGTAGCCCGACGAACGTTCACCACCTGGTTTGAATCGTCAGGCGTGGCCCGTACTTCGGTGGACTGACACCCGCCGCGGCGATGAGCCGAAGCACCCGACCACGGTGGGGGCGGTACGGCTCGAGGAGTTCCTCCATCCGCTCATCGGTGCCTCGCGGTTCGCCGGCAAGCGCCCAGCTGGCCGCATTCTTCAAGTGGTAGTCGCCGACGGAAACGGCGTCGGCGTCGCCGAGTGCGGTCTGCGCCACCTCCGAGACCGTCCAGTCGCCGATTCCCGGAAGCGCCCGTAACCGGGCACGACCGTCGGCCAGCGGCATCTCCGCCGCCTCCTGCAACCGGTTCGCGTAGCCCGCGGCTCGGCGAATGGTGTCGGAACGCTTTCGTTCGACGCCGCACGCGTGGAACACGTGGCTCGGGGTCCCAGCAACCGCGTCGGGGTCGAGTGGAAGGACGAGACGATGGTGGGCGAACGGCCCGGGAGCGGGTTCGGCCAAACGGGTGAGCAGCGACCCGAACGACACCCGAGATTCCAGCCCCGTGACCTTCTGTTCGAGGATGACGGGCACGAGCATCTCGAAGACCGCCTGGGTGCACGGCACCCGCATGCCGGCGAACCGGCGATGCCATTGCGTCACCTGCTCGTTGACGGTCGGGAAGAGGCGGTGATCATCGCCGCCACCGATCAGGACCGGGGCGCGCTCGCACAGCCACTCGGCGCCGGGTCCCCAGGCCTGTACCTCGATTCGACCGCCCAGCGAACGCAACAACTGTGTGCCCGGGCCCTCCGGGGTGCGGGTGGCCCGCAGTACTTCGGTCGCGAGGACACGCATCGTCCGGTCGCGCCGGCCACGCCACAGCACGCCGAGGGTTTGGCGCAGGTCGGTCGGGTGGACCGGCGTGAACGTTCTCGTTCGGGCCGGGAGCAACGGCGGCGAGACCTCAGACGAACCGGTTCGGAGGCATGAGATCGCGACCGTGCAGGTGCGTCAACTCGTTCATTGATCGAAGCGTACGGTGACCCCTCGACGACGCCATGACCCGATGAATCGACGTGTACTCCGGATGAAAGAACCCGCCCGGACGGGGAAGCTCGAGGATGTGGGCGAGGTAGGCGCCGATCACGCCGCCGTGGCACACCACCGCGACGCGTTCGCCGGGATGGGCCTCGATGATGCGGTTCATCGCTGCGACGACATTCTTCTGGAAGGTGATCGGGTCGCTCGCACCGACCCACTCGCCCGCCATCATCGCCTGCCACATCGGGTGGTTGCTGGCCTTGAGCTCCTCGATCGGGATGTAGCTGTTGGAGTCTCGATCCCACTCCGCCAAGTCGTTGTCGACGGAGACGGTCAATCCCGTGCGGTCGAGGAGCGGCTGGGCGGTCTCCCTGGCGCGCGCCATCGGTGACGACCACACGGCGTCGACGCCCTCGGCGGCGAGAAACTCGGCCAAGGCGTCGGCCTGACGGTGCCCGAGCTCGTCGAGCCTCGGGTCGGCGGCCCCCTCCTCGACGATCACACGTAGAGGGAGGGCATGTCGGACGATCAGGAGTTCCATGGTGGCTTCCGAGGGTACCGGCGCTTGCCCGTGGACACCGAAACCTCCGGCGTCGGCGTCGTCTTGCGGCGCTGGGTCTGTACGGCGAGTTCGGCTTGCAGCTTGGCAAAGCCGAGGTAGCGCTCCTCCGTCAGATCGCCGGTCCCGAGCGCTTCGCGGATGGCGCAGCCGGGCTCGGTGCCGTGAGAGCAGTTGGTGAACCGGCACTGGTCGGCCAACTCGGCAACGTCGTCGAAGACCTCGCCGAGCATGTCGTCATCGCCTTCGTCGTCGGAGCTCCACGGTGCGACCTCGCGGATGCCCGGTGTGTCGATGAGAAGAGCGCCCGAGGGCAGAACGACGAGTTCGCGCCACGTGGTGGTGTGTCGACCACGGCCGTCGGAGTCACGCACTTCTCCGGTCTTCAACCGGGCGTAGCCGAGAAAGCTGTTCGCCAACGTCGACTTCCCGGCACCGGAAGGACCGATCACGACGAGCGTGGCGCCGCGGACGTTCCACTTGTCGAGCTGATCGACGCCTTCCCCGGTGCGAGCGTCGACGGCGACGACGGGAACGTTGCGGGAGATCTGGTCGACCCACGACATGTCGGTGTCGAGATCGGATTTCGTGAGGACCAGGACGGGCGAAGCGCCGCTGGCGGCCACGACGGTGAGCTCGCGTTCGGTTCGCCGAGGGTTGGCTTTGGCGTCGCCGGGCACGCAGACGAAGACCGTGTCGACGTTGGCGGCGATGACCTGCGCCCGGGACGGGTCCCCGCTGGCGCCACGAACGAGCACGCTGTGACGGTCGAGGACACCTTCGATTGACCCGGTGCCTTCTTCGAATCGGGGGGTGACGTAGACCCAGTCGCCGACCGCCAGACCGTGTTCGTTGCGCAGCGTGGTTCGAAGTCGCCCGCGCAGCCCGCACAGGAGGTCGACGGTCTGCGTCCGGACGGTCCAGCCGCCACGGTCGTGGCGCAGGATGCGGCCGGGAACCATGGCGTCGGGGACGACAGACGACGCGTCGCGCTCCTTGGTCCAACCGAGACCGGCCAGAGCGGGGTATCGCCACGCTGCTGTTGTCGGGTCAGGCATGCGTGGCTTCGATCATCCCGGCATGGGGCGGTGCCAGCGTCTGGGGTCGGTGGGACCGGGAGCGTTCACGTGACGACGTCGGCATGGTCGAGGGCCGCCGCCCAAGACGAGTTGTCGGCGAGCAGCGGGCGGTATCCCATCAGTGCCTTGATCCGGTTGAGACCGAGCGCACCGACAAGTCGGTCGCCCTTGCGGTAGAGCGCCACACCAAGACCGGCTGCCGGGTCACCGTCGACGACGCGTACCTCGTCGAAGCCTGTGGACCGGCCGAGGAACTGGATCTTGGTTCCGTATTGATCGCTCCAGAAATAGGGGACGGGAGCGAAGGACTCGTGGCTGCCGAGGAGGGTCTGAGCGGCGTGGTCGGCCATCTCCACGGCATTGGTCCAGTGTTCGATGCGCATCATTTCGCCGTAGCGTTCGTTCGGCCATCGGGCAACGTCGCCGCACGCTACAACGCCGTCGAGCACGCTGCTCTTGGCATCGACAACGCGGCAGGTGGCGTCACACACGACGCCGTCGCCAATTGCAACACCCGACCCCTCCAGCCATCCGGTGTTCGGGACGACGCCGATGCCGACCACGATGACGTCGGCGCCAAGGAACGTTCCGTCGGCGAGATGCACCCCGTCGGCATCGATCGAGTCAACGCCGATGCCGACGATCAACCGCGCCCCGTTGCGTTCATGCAATGCGGCGCACGCCATTCCCATGGCGGCGCCGAGTTGACGTTCCAGCGGCACGGGAGCGGCCTCCACGACGGTCACGCGACAGCCCTTCGAGCAAGCCGTCGACGCGACCTCGGCGCCGATGAAACCCGCTCCGACGACCACGACCGTGGCGCCCTCGACGAGGCGGGGCGCCAACGCGTCGGCGTCGTCGAGTGTGCGGAGGGTGAAGACCGGGGCACCGTCGGTGTGCGGGAGACGACGGACGGACGTTCCGCTCGCAATGACCAGCGAGTCGAACGGGAACGAACCGTTCGAGGTTGCAACGGTCCGAGCGCCGAGGTCCAACGCCGTGGCCGTGACCCCAACGTGATGGGCAATGCCCTGATCGACCAGGCCGGTCTCCGAACGAACCAGCCACAAACGCTCTCGGTCGGCCACACCGGACAAGAACTGCTTGGACAGCGGTGGGCGATCGTAGGGTCGATGCGATTCTGCGCCGAGCATCGTGATCGGACCTTCATGGCCATGACGCCGGAGCGCCTCCGCGGCGCGAACCCCGGCGAGGGAGGCTCCAACAATGACGACGCGGGAATTCGTCATCTCGAACGCACAGCGCTCACCCTTCGACGGTGATTGCTTGTGTCGGGCAGAGCATGGCAGCCTCGGCGACCTTGGCCCGATGCTCTTCGCCGGGCTCCTCGATGAGGATGTACAAGAACCCGTCATCGCGGACCTCGAACACTTCCGGCGCGGCGCTCATGCAAAGCGCATTGGACTGGCAACGATCGAAGTCGACGGTGATCTTCATGTCCGAATCCTACGTAGTGGGGGCTGTCTACCGAAACCCGGGCCGGTCCTGCGGGACAGAGAGGGTTTTCGTCGCCGTCTCTCGCAGCGAGATGCCAGGATCGACCCATGACCGACCGTCCTGTCACGCTGACCACGGGCCTCCCCGAGACAATCCTCGACCTCGAACCGGCCGACGCCCTCCAGGCCCTGGCCGACGCCCTCGCCGTTGTCGACCCCGCCGCTCGACGCGACGCGGTGTCTCGGGTCGTGGCCCGCTACCCCCGGATGCTCGACGCATGGGCCCAGGTTGGGCGCCTTGGCCGCGACCCGATTGAGCGCTATGGCGCCCATCGGGTTGGATACCACCGAGGTCTCGACCGCCTTCGAGCCTCCGGTTGGCGGGGGAGCGGCTACGTCCGGTGGCGCCACGAGCCCAACCGCGGATTCCTGCGGGCGCTCGATGGCCTTCGTCTGGCAGCGACCGAGATTGGTGAAGGCGATGAGGCCGAGCGCTGCACCACGTTCCTGCATCAACTCGACCCCGACTGGAACCGGCGACCCGATGCCGACTGAAGCGACGATCGCCGCGTCGGCAACGGTCGATCGGCTTTTTGGCCTCGAGGTCACACCGGCCGATATCTATGCGGCTCTCGCGCTCGTCGCCGGCACGGTTCATCGCACGCCGCTGCTTCAGAGCTCCACGCTTGATGCCCGCATCGGAGCGACCGTGTTTTCGAAGGCGGAGAACCTCCAACGCAGCGGTTCGTTCAAGATCCGAGGCGCACTGCATCGCGTCCTTCGAATGAGCACCGAGGAACGCGCCGCCGGAGTTGTCGCGTTCTCCTCCGGCAACCATGCCCAGGGTGTGGCGCTGGCCGCCCGCATTGTCGGCATCAGGGCAACCATCGTGATGCCCACCGACGCCCCGTCGGTAAAACGTCAGGCGACCGTCGACTACGGCGCTGAGATCGTCGAGTACGACCGGGCAACGGAGGACCGCGAGGCGCTCGCCGCCAGGATCGTGGCTGAGCAGGGCGGCACGGTGATCCCGCCGTTCAACGATCCGATCGTCATCGCAGGGCAGGGCACGGTCGGCCTCGAGATCGCCCAACAACTACGCGCGCAGGAGATCGTTCCCGACGTCGCCGTGCTCCCAGTTGGCGGGGGAGGTCTCGCCAGCGGGATCGCCATTGCGCTGATCGACGCATTCCCGGCGATT
>JANOHI010000448.1:0-1341 GCA_031406385.1 Acidimicrobiia bacterium | reverse complement strand
GATGATCGTCGCCGCGCTCGCCAAGGGCGCGACGAACCGCTGCGATCGGCCCGAGGCCCATAATCTCCGGGCTGAGTCCGGTCACCGCCGACGAGACGATCCGAGCGAGCGGGGTGAGACCCAGCTCCCGGGCCCGCACGTCGCTCATCACCACGACGGCGGCCGCACCGTCGTTGAGCGGGCACGAGTTGCCTGCGGTGACCGTTCCGTCTGGTCGAAAGACCGGGCGGAGCTGACCGAGCCCTTCACGGGTCGTGTTGGGCCGCGGACCGTCGTCGGTGCGCACGACGGTTCGGTCGGGCAGGGTGACCGGTGTGATGTCGATCTCGGCGAATCCATTCGCAATGGCCGCTGCGGCGTTCTGCTGCGACTCGAATGCGAAGAGATCCTGCTCATCACGGGTGACACCTTCGATCTGCGCCACGTTCTCGGCCGTCTGTCCCATGGCGATGTACACGTCGGGCATCCCCTCGGGTTGCCAACGTGGAGTCGCCGGTCCCGAGCGCTCAGCGGAGCGGCTGCGCGCATCGTCGAAGGCCGGGTTCGCCGTGTCGGGTAGCGAATCGGAGTTGCCCTTGATGAATCGGCTGACGCATTCGACGCCAGCGGCCACATAGGCCGTGCCCTCACCGCAGCGAACGGCGTGGGCGGCCATGCGAATCGTCTGGAGCGACGACGCGCAGTAGCGGTTCACTGTCGTTCCGGGGGTGTCGGGGAGCCCCGCCAGCACACTGACGACACGGGCGATGTTGAAACCCTGCTCGCCCCCCGGAAGGCCGCAGCCGAGCAGAAGATCCTCGATCTCCGTGAGCGGCAACCCGGGGACCTTGGCGAGCGCGGCGACGATCATCTGGGCAGCGAGGTCGTCGGATCGGAGTTCGACGAGTGAGCCCTTGAATGCTCGCCCGATCGGCGAACGAGCGGTGGCAACGATGACAGCTTCGGGCATGGCCGGTCCCTTGGACGAACTGCGGGCAGGGATGGTCTCCCTGCCTTGTGAACTTGTGAATCTAGAGAGCCGTTCGTGCGACCGGAACGAAACCGGTGGTGACCCTGGTCACGTGAGTGTGGCAGGGTCGTCGATGGCCGCGGAGAGGGCGGCAACATCACCGCCGTCGAACACGCTTCGCGCGCCGACTCGCGAGACGAATCCGAGTTGCAGTCCGCTCGACTCATCGCGAACCGTGAAGAACCGTTCCAGGCCGTTGTCCTTGGCCATCACGCCGGTTTGGACGGCGGTGCTCCGGACTGCGAAGTCGTCGTGGAGGTACGCCGCGTTGAGTACCTCAACGGCGAGGTGATGGACTCCGGTCGGCAGCGGGCCGCCCGGCCGGTCATGGG
>JANOHI010000498.1:0-5744 GCA_031406385.1 Acidimicrobiia bacterium | reverse complement strand
CGAGCGATTGGCTTGGGGCGGCTGTGGCGGTGGCCTCGACCAGAGGCGCCAGCGCCGCGATGATGCGCTGACCGTCGGTCTGGCCGATCGGCACAGCGCGAACGCCCGCCGAGACGAGATTGGCCACGAATGCGTTGAGGTAGGCGGTCAGCGCCGGCACAAGCGGGATGGAATGGGCCGCGGCGGCGATGGCTACCGCGATGGGATAGGCGACCGGCATGTCTGCGGCGAACGCTTCGGTCAACGCCTTCAGCCGGTCGTTCGGCCAGGCGGCGCACACCGCCATCAGGAAGGCGCGGCCTTGCGCGGTCGTCTCGAGATGGCGGGCGTCAAAGGTGGCGGCGGGCAGATCGTGCTGCGCAACCCGAAGGACAACTTCCTCCATGTCTACGCCCTCTCGCTGAAATCCACCGACCTCCGCTACTACGAAAAGGACGGCATCGGCGGCAACTCCGCCACGGGCATGGCATGGGTGTACAACAAGGGCTCCGAAGTGGGCGCAAGCGTCGTCGACATCATGACCTCGGACGGCATCATGCTCAGCCCCGGAGGCGACAGCTACGGACAGGGCTGGGGCGCGTCGGCGATCCTCAACGAGTACGAGAAGTTCGCCATCGGGGCAATCATGGGCGACGCCTTCGAGGACGGCGACGCGGTCATGACGTTCGGCCAGATCGTCGTGGGATGCATCCCGATCGTCGGCCAGATCGCCGACGCGCGAGACGTCGCCGTCGGCATCCACAAGATGTGGAGCACCGGCGCCAAGGACGGCAAACTGCAGACGGCGATGTCGATGATCGGCTTCATCCCGATCATCGGCGACGGCATCAAGGCGTCATGGAAGGCGGGCCGCCGCGGCGTGACCGGCATCATGACAAAGACAGCGGCCAAGGATCTCGCCACCACCGCGGTGAAACAGGGCGCGAAGGAGACGGCGGGAAGCGCCACCAAGCAACTTGGCGAGCGCATCCTGAAGAACGCCGACGAGGTAGCGAAGCATTTCAGCGTGGACCCCGCGCTCATCAAGAAGATGGTGAGCGACCTCGACGACCTGGCCGCGAAGGCGGCGAAGGGCGGCGCCGAGGGTGCCTCCGCGGCGAGACAGTACGCCGAGGGGATCAAGACGAACCTCGACGCGTTCGGCGGCAACGCCGGTTCGCTGGTCGGCAGCATGGGCGGCGACTGGGCGAAGGTCGCGAAGGCGCTCACGACGAGCCCGGAAGGCGCGCTCGTGGGTCAGGCGATGGAGCGCTGGCGCACCGCGCAGTTCGCCAACCTGGACAAGGTGGTGGCGGGCCGCGTCGGCGACATCGGCGCCGAACTCGGCGAGAAGGGTGTGCCGAAGATGGCCCGCACCGGCACGCCGAGCTTCGCCAGCGACGTCGACGTGAGCTTCCTCGGCCCGCTCTCCACGCAGCACCGCAACGCCGCGATCCGCGCCATGGAAGAGCAGTACGGAGCCGGCTGGCGCAAGCTCATGGACGCGGACATCTTCGCCGACCCGGCCCGCCTGCACATGTTCGAGGACCCGCTGAAGAAGCTCGGCGGCAAGGCGGGGCGCGACGCCGGGAAGCGCATCGTGAACGAGGCCGAGCTCAACGTTTTCGCGAAGATGCTCAAAGACGGCGTGCCTATCGACGAGGTGCGCAAGCTGGCCACGGCGGCCGGCGTCGACATGGCGGCGGTCACCGCACGGCAGAAGGAGCTCACGAAGCTCTCGACGGACTACCTCGCCAACGAGCTGCGCAAGGGCACGCCGAAGGAAGAGGTGCAGAAGATGGCGAAGGACATGGGGGTCGACATCGCCGACGTCGAGAAGCACCTCGCGGGCGGCGAGCAGGTTTACAAGGAGATGGAGCTCCAACTCGACGCGCTCCACAGCCAGTTCTCGGCGGCCGAGAAGGCTGGCGACGTCGCCCAGCAGGCGAAGATCGGCGAGGAGATGGCGGCGATCCAGGGCAAGCTCAATGCGGCCATCCCCGGTCCGTACATGACGCCGGGCGGTGGCGCGAAGCACGTGAGCCGACGTGAGCCCAAGCTGCGCCCTGACGGCAGCATCGTCCCGATGTCGCCGATCCTCGGGTACACCGCGGTGATCGACGACCTGTACATGCTCATGCACGCGCTGCCCGAGAAGGAGTTCACCGAGAAGTCGGCGAAGGGCATGGCCAAGTACGCCGACCGACTGCTCGTCACCGCCGGGCAGTTCGGCGTCTCGATGAAAGGCAGCAAACGAGCACTGTTCGACGACATCGCGGGGCTGCTCGAGCGGGCGCGTTTGGAGAAGGACAAGCCGGCCCTCGAAAAGGCCATCTCTCTGCTGGAGGGGGCGAAGGCCCAGATCAACCAGCAGCTCGGTGAGATCGTCGCGGGCGCGAAGAAGAACGCCACGGAGTATCTGAAGGACCCGACCTACGCCGGATTCACCGAGAAGACGCTGGCGACGATCGCCCTGCAGACGGCGCGCATCTCGGGTGTGCTCGTCAAGAAGGACCAGGCGAGCGTGCCGTAGCCGGATTGAGGACAGAGCTCCGCGATCGCTCGGCGCGGTTCAACTCGTCGAACGACCTCGGTCGCCGCTCTCGATCAGCGTCACCTCGGCGTCTGCCAGACCTCGGGCAAGAACCTGCACGCCACGATCGAACGTCGCCAACGAACCCTGGTTCTGCCGGCTGATGCACAGAAGGTGCGCGTCAGTGATCTGCCGGTGACCGATCAATCGGTCACGCGCAAAGAGCGGCGAACTGCTCGGCTCCTCGAGGTCGTTCCAGAATCGGTGGGTCCCGACTCCACGCAACTCGAGGAGCAGAGCAGCTGATTCAGCCGGCCGGACGGGCGTTTGCACCACGTTCGCGTTTGCCGAGATTCGCATGAATCCCGACTCCGTAATCGCGCACGTGGCCCACCCCTCGTCGGCACGAGCATCGAACCATTCGAGCGCTGTCGCGTGGAGAGTGTGCTCCGGCCACGCCACAGCAATCAGCACGTTGACGTCGGGCAGAACGATCACTCGTCGTCGAGCGCACGTCGCACGCTCTCCATGGTGATCGGTCGTGCGCCCGGCCGGGGGGCGAATGTCGGCACTCGGCCAGTTCGCTGCGAACCGAGTCGCGCCGCCTCAAGCCCACGACGGGATAAATCCGAAATCACTGCGCCAATCGACACTCCTTGATGATCGGCAAGCTCCCTCGCTGCGGCCAGCACATCGTCGTCGAGACTCAGCGTCGTTCTCACAGCGTGATGCTAGCAAATCAGATGTTTCCTCACCAATGCTGCGGCGGGCGGTTCGCGAAATCGTTGACGCCCATCCGGGGACAGTCCGGATCGAGCCAACTACCGAAGGTTCACGTTTTGTGGTTCGTCTGCCCCTCCGGCTGGCGATCACCGGGCTCGGACCGAGGCGGTGGAATCCCTGTAGCGAGTCCCGGAGGGCCAACGAGACAAACAACATTTACATTTAGACAAATACACTTTACACTGCGTCCATGTCCGAAGATCGGAAGAGCACGTTGGAACGCCGGCAGGATCGGGCTGCTGTGCGCGACGCCGTCCCGGCGGTCGTCGCGCTGGTGGTGTCGGAGGGGATCGTGATGGTGTTGGATCTCGACGCCGCCTCGAACCGGCGGCACTTGGTGATCTCGTTGTTGCCGTTGTTGGCGTGGGTGTGGCTCGCGTGGGTGCAACTGCGGACTCTGCGCCGATCTGACGAGTACCAGCGAACGGTGCACTTGGAGGCGATGTCGGTCGGGTTCGCGGTCGCGATGCTCGTCGCGATGGCGGGTGGGTTGCTCGACGGCGCCGATGTCGGGTCGGCCGCCCAGTACCTGCAGATGACCTTCATCGCCGGGATCTTGTCGTGGGTGGGGGCGCTCGCCATCCGCATGCGGCGGTGACCCGTTGCGGAACCGTCTACGCGAGTTTCGTGCCGTTCGTCGCTGGAGCCAAGCCGACCTGGCGGACCGCCTCGGCGTGTCCCGCCAGACCGTCAACGCCATCGAGACCGGACGCTTCGACCCGAGCCTCCCGCTGGCGTTCAAGATCGCCCACGTCTTCGATCAACCGATCGAAACCATCTTCTTCCCCGAACCCGACACGGACGCGGCACCGTGACCCCCACCTCGGACAACTCGGCATCGACCTGTCCGAGATTGTCCCCTCACCCGACCCGCAGGACCACCTACAACAGACGGAGCACCCTATGTACGAATACAAAGTCCTCACCGAACGCGACAACCGATTCTCCGGAGGATTCGATCCCGTCCGCCTCGAAGCAACCCTCAACAGTTTCGCCCGAGATGGCTGGCGGCTCATCGAAGCCGTCCCCGCCTCGAACATCCTCAAGACCTTCAAGGCGGAGATCGTCATGATCCTCGAACGCGACGCGCCCGCCACCTGAGCGCAGGACAAACCGTTCAGACCGCCGACGCACGGTGAGATGTGACTAGAATAATAGTCATGTCTGAGATACTGCCATTGGCAAGCGTGAAGTCAAAGTTCTCGGAAATGGTCGACCGGGTCGAACAGACCCACGACCGGATCATCGTCACCCGCAACGGCCGCCCCGCCGCTGTTCTCATCAGCCCCGCTGAACTCGAGTCGCTCGAAGACACCCTCGAACTTCTCTCCGACCCGGCAGCGATGCAGCAGCTCCATGAGTCTCGACGGGCCTATGAAGCAGGAGACTTCGTGACCGGCGATGAACTCCGCAGCCGCTACCTCAACAAGTGAGCAACGCGGAACCGGCCTACGTTCTCCGCGTCACCGGGCCCGCCGAACGACAGCTCAACCGGCTCCCTGAAGGTATCGCGGCGGCAATTGTCGAGTTCATGCTTGGAGCGCTCCTCGACAACCCGCACCGACTCGGTGGCGCGCTCCAACGCGAGCTGGCCGGCATGCGCACTGCCCGACGCGGCGTCTATCGCGTCGTGTACGAGATCCACGAGACCGAGCCGTTGGTCATCGTCTACCGAATCGAACATCGGGCGACGGCCTACCGCCCACGCTGATCGACAATTCACTCAGGCGCGACGCGCTCGCAACCTGACCGCACCGGCGTCAGAGAATGCTGCTCCCCCGACCCGTCCCGAGCGAGAGCGGCGGGTCGGCCTTGGTGAAGCGAACGTTCAGCTTGAGCGTGCCGAGCATGATGCCGGGCTGGTGCATCCAGGTGTTGCCGTCGGCGTAGTCGAGCGACTCCAACCGGTCGAGCAACACACCCCAAGCGATCTGCTGCTCCACCCGCGACAAGTTGGCCCCCGGGCACACCCGCGGTCCCGTCGAGAATGTCACGTGACGAGTGAGCCCCTCACGGTCGAGGTCGAGATCGAACGGGCAGGCAAACTCCTCGGCATCGACGTTCGCCGCCGCGAACCGCAGATGCAGCAGCGAACCCGCCGGCACGTCGACACCCTGGAAGACCTCGTCCCGGGAGTTCGTGCGGGTCGAGAGCCCATGCGTGGGCGAACGCATCCGCATCCCCTCCTCGGTGAACGAACGCACCTTGCCCCGGTCATGGCGCAGCTGCTCGAACAGGCCGGGATGCTCGCACATCAGCTGGGCCTGCTCCTCGAGCGCGTACTGCGTCGTCTCCAACCCGCCGAGGATCATGGCGTGGACGATCCCGGCGATCTCCAAGTCGGTGAGCTTGCGGTCGAGCGCCTCGTAGTGGATGTCGCACAGGAAACTGACCATGTCGTCGTGCGGGTCGAGGCGCTTGGCCCGCACATGCTCGTAGATGTAGTCCT
>JANOHI010000360.1:0-16295 GCA_031406385.1 Acidimicrobiia bacterium | reverse complement strand
GGCTCACCGAAGGCGCAAGCCCGTAGGAGCCGATCCATGCGAGGTACTCATCGGATGTCATGTCCGCCGGCACGTCGGCCTTCACCGCCCGATAACCGAGCTTCTGGAAATCGGCGAACGCCTCCTCGAGCACGCCTCGTGATCGATCGATGCGGCCACCGCGCATCCAGTAGGCAATGGGGTTGACGGCGAGGCGTGGTGTGCGACGGACGCTCATCGAAACGCCACGCCTTCGTCAGTCAGGGTCCACGGCATCGTCGGCGTGCCCGATGCGGCCGACGTGCGCGCTCTGCTTATCGCGGAAGCCTCTGCTCTTATCCGACCCACGGGTCGAACCTACAGGAACGAGTTATCACCTGGCAGCTTGGGCTACTAGGCCGGCGGCATTGCCCCCATGCCCTGCATCTGGGTGAGCGAAGCATCGACGGTGCCGGTGAAGCAGCGGATCGAAGACGTCGAATCGGAAGTGTCGAGGAGCACGTAGTGGTACACGCCATTCGGGAACTCGGGCGTTGGGCTCGAGATGCCGTTGCACGCGTCGAGCTGATCCTTCGTGACCACGGCTCCGTTGGCATCGCGGTCGCCGTAGATCAGGTAACCATCGAAGGCGACACCGATGATGTGCGACGGGCCCGCCTTCGTGTCGACCTGCGACGTGACGCATTTCGGAAGCGCGTGGTAGTGATACTGCCCCATCGGAGTCGGGTGACCGTTGCACGAGTCGAGGAAAGCCACATCTTCGCCCTTTGCGTTCTTCACGGTGAAGTTCGACGCCATTGCGACCGTTGAACCATCGCCCTCGAAGGGGTTGAAAAGGGCCGCTCCCGAGATCATCACCCCAATGGTGCCGAGGCTGGCATCGGTGGGCGAAGCGGCTTTCGTCGGAACGGTAGGAATCGAGTAGTCGTAGCTCTGCGCGGTCGTGGGGTCGGCCCCGGCGGTCGCCGTCGACGCGTCGGGCACGCGCACTCCGGCGTTCGGAAGTGCGTACTCTGCCTGACGCTCATGGTTCGGGAGGCCATCGGATACGAACCGAAACGTGCCGTCGGCGATCGTGACCTTCACGTTCCCCGCCCACTTCGCGCCCTCCAAACCCGTGGTCATGTCCGTCGCAGCTTCGCCCGTTGAAGCGGCAGCGGGCGTGGAGTCCGGCACAGAGGCAGCGATGGAAGTTCCGTCGGCAGCAACTGTGTCGACGGCCATCGTGCTTTCTGCAACGGTTCCTCCGGCTGCCGCCGTCGAATCGGAAGACGACGAACTCGAACATGCGGGCAAGGCGACCCCGCCGAACCCGAGAACGACGAGGAAGGAGACACTGCGAGCGAGACGATGCATGCGATCACCGTGGCAGGTTCGGGTAAGAGTCTCGTGAATTCCTCCGGGCATCACCGGGAAGTTCGTAAGCGAGCAGTCCCGATACGCTCAGCGTGGTGATGCCCAAGAACCTTCGCGATCTGGCCGACGGGTTGATCGAGACACCGATCGTCACAAGCTTCACCCGAATCGGATTCAGCGCCCGCAAGCAATTCGAGAACTGGACCTCGACGGATACCTACGACATGACCGGACGCGTCGTCGTGCTCACCGGCGCCACATCGGGAATCGGTCGCGCCGCAGCCACCCAACTGGCCCGCTGCGGCGCCTCACTCGTCGTCGTCGGGCGTGACGCCAGCCGCAACCAGACCGCCGTGCACGAGATAGTCGCGGCGACCGGCAATCGGCGCATCACCGAGGTCGCCGCAGACATGGGCGACTACGAGCAGGTTCGGGCACTCGCTGAGCGCGTCCTCGCCGACCACGATCGCCTCGACGTCCTGGTACACAACGCGGGCACCCTCAGCGGTTCACGTCGCCTGGCGCCCGATGGCACCGAAGCCACCGTTGCCAGCCAAGTAGTCGGGCCGTTCCTCCTCACCGGTCTGCTCCTCGAACGACTCGCGTCCGGGGCACCGTCCCGGGTGTTGACGACATCGTCGGGCGGGATGTATGCCGCCGAACTCACCGTCGCCAAGCTGCAGATGTCCGAACGGAACTACAACGGCACGCAGCAATACGCGCGCGCCAAACGAGCGCAGGTCACCCTCAACGAGATGTGGGCCGAACGCTTCGGCCACCTCGGCATTCACTTCCACGCCATGCATCCAGGATGGGCCGACACCCCCGGCGTGGACGCTTCGCTGCCAACATTCGCCAGAGTGATGGGACCGCTTCTTCGCACCGCCGACCAAGGCGCCGACACCCTGGTCTGGCTCGCCGCCGATGACGCCGCCGCTACCACGAACGGCCGGTTCTGGCTCGATCGCCGCACGCGTCCCCTACACAAACTGCCGACCACCAAACGATCCGATACCCACAAACGGCGCGACGAGCTTTGGCGTTGGGTCGTCGACACTTGTCGGCTGGAGCCGACCGTCGCGAGAGACTCACGCAATGGAGACACGCGACTGGACTGACCGAGCGTTCGATCCGAGCACCGGACCGATACTCGTAC
Source organism: Acidimicrobiia bacterium (assembly GCA_031406385.1). Lineage (GTDB taxonomy): Bacteria > Actinomycetota > Acidimicrobiia > Acidimicrobiales > JANYDT01 > JANLQX01. The sequence continues at coordinate 13,804 of JANOHI010000360.1, read as the reverse complement.
AGGTGGACACGGTTGAACATCTGTTCAACCCGATTGATCCCCAACCCCTGAATCTTCGGGACCTCGATGGAGAAATCGCCGACTGGATCACGAGCTGGGCGGAGGAACAACACGACGCGAAATCGCTCGCCATCGAGATCGTGGTCGCCGACGACAGCGCGACTGGCCGTGAGAACCACGTGGCCGCCGGGCCCGCCGACCTACTGCACCATCGAGCTCACCACCGGAACGGTGCACACCTGCGCCGGTCCGAATTGATCAGGCCGACCGCAGTTTGCTCCCGCTCACCAGCGTCGCAGGCCGTGCACCAGGAGCCAGACACCGACGACAACGGCAATGATCGTGACGAGGTGCTCGGAGTGGGGCTCCATCCACGCCCGGACGCGTGCGAGGTGATCCATCGATGACTTCGGCGATCGTATGGCCCACAACTGCATGGCGGCAATGGTCGAGGTCGCCGCCGCCACGAACGCCGCCATGGCGATGAACGACTGCGCGACCCCGACGTCGGAGCGCAGCACATCGGCGGCTCCCGCGATAATCAGCGGCCACGGCGGAATCAGCAGACCAACGACCGCGGCGTGGGTTGTAGTCAGCGTCGTTCCCGGAGCGCCGAGCCTCGAGAGACGCACCGGGCCCGGATGGCGGCGAATCCGATACAGGGCGTAGAGGAGTAGGCAAAACCCGACGACGACTTCGACGATCAGCGTCGCCTGCCGGACGCCGCGCCGCTGCGCCACATCGGACGCATACTGCGAGATCCGAGCAGCAGCCACCCAGGTGAGCAATGCAACGCTCAGCAATGACGTGAGCCAGCCTGCGATGAACGCCCATCCGGACCGGATGCCGTGCGTGCTCGATAGCACGGCGATGAAGGTGAGCACCTGCACGGGCTCTATCGCTGTCGCCAGCCCGATGATCATCAAATGCGACAGCAGATCCAACATCGCGGTTCCCAGCCTACGGGCCAGCTATCGTCACGCCGTTCACCGGCTCCACGCGACCTGCCCTGTGGTTGTTCAATCAGATGAGCTGGGCCAGTTCGAGATGGTCAATTGCGCGGCCGAGCCGTGCGGACATCGTTTCCAGCAGCGCTCGCTGGCGAGGATCGGTGAGATCCATGCCGCGCGAGGCAACGACGGGGTACACCAGGCAGAACAGGGCGGCCAATCGATAGTCCTCCCACAGGCGGCCCGTCTGATCGGCCGGCACCCCGGCGGCGTGCAGTGCCGCCACCCACCGGTCGAACAGAACGCGTTCCTGATCGGCTGCCACATCGGCCTCGAGGCTCTGCGTCACGAAGTACGCCAGGTCGTAGGCGGCCGTGCCGGTGCCGATGATCTGGAAGTCGAGCAGCGCCAGCGAACCGTCATCAGCGAAGAAGATGTTGTCGGCCCGGTAGTCGCCGTGGAGCATGGCTGTTGGTGCTGCGGCCAGGCGGGTCAGCATCCCGGGCAATGCATCGACCCACCGGGGCCCGACGCCAAGGATGGATTCGGGGAGGTCGAGTTCGGTTGTGAGCTTCTCCCAACCCTCGGCGAAGATCACCGGCAGCACGGCGTGGTAGATCGGATCGGCGAGGCTCATCGTGATCCCGGCCTCAGCGAGCGCATCGGCCTTTCCCCACCACGTGGCATGCCACTGCGCGAGCGCGTCGACCGTTCGCTCGGCGTCCGTCACTTCCATACCGCTCACCTGATCGACGGAGCGGAGCTCTTTGAAGTCCTCCATCACCAGGACGAACTTGCTGGTCTCCTCGTCGACGGCCCCGAAGTAGAGCTCGGGGACCCGGATCGGCGAATCGGCGGCGAACGTCTTGAAGAACTCGACCTCGCGTACGTACATGCGCAGCATCGTGCTCGTGAACACCGCAGCCTCGTCGAGTGCAGGAAGCTTCACGATGACCGATGACGGGCAGCCCTTCCCGGTCAGGTTCACTCGGTAGAGCGCGCTGGAGACGCCGACACCGACGCCGATCTGTTCGATGGCCATCGAATCGATTGACCAACCGGTGGCGGCCGCCAACCATTCCGCCGTGACGTCATCGATCCCGTTTGGGATTGCCACGCTCATCGTTCACTCCGTTGCTTGGTCGTCGCGGTTGGTTTGCGCGGCGGTTTCTTCTTCGACGTCGACCGGGCTTTGCCGCTCGGCTTCTTCTCCGGTCGACCTGGCGATGAACCGACCGTCAGGAGGCTCGCGAACGCACGCTCCATGCAGTCACGCAGCAAACCTGGATCGTCGACGGCGACCGGATCGATATGCATGCCGATGTCGAGGTGGTCGCCCATGGACAGACACGTGAGATTGAACGCGGTTCCGGCAACCGGGCCCAGGGTCACGTTGCGCAGAAGTCTGGCACCGGCGATGTAGACGTCGAACGGAGCGCCGCGCATGTTGCTCGTGGCAAAGTCGACCGCGCCGGCCTGCTGGCGTGCGAAGCCGGTGACGACTGATGTGGGAAGGAGCTTGGCGATGGTGGCGACGTTGCTCAACAGACCGCCGCCTCCCCCAACATCGGCTCGCCGCTGGCCCATCAAGGCTCCGAGGGTCTGCAGCTGTTCAGCGGGCGAGGACGCCGCGATCGGGATCCTCACCACGCTCGGCGTGAACGAGTTCCCGCCGATCGCCGAGTCTTCACGGGTGCTCACGACGAACGACACGTTGAGGTTCTCAAGCCTCTCGCCACGTGCGTCGTGGTAGGCCACGGCACCGGCCACGGCACCGGCGACGAAGAGGTCGTTGATCGAGCCGCCCAGGGCTTTGGCGGCGGTCTTCGCCTCGGCGAGCGGCATCGACAGCGCTTCGATGTGGCGGCGACGCGACCGGTGCTTCCACAGCGTGGACCCCGCGCTTCCCGGAGATCCGAGCTGTTCGCGAACGGCCTGCACCGTGTGGGCAACCGAAACGCCCGCCTCAGGGGCACGCGAGGGGTCAGCGCCCATCAAGAGCATCTCCGAGGCAAGGCGCCTGGCAAGACCGATCGGACCTCGGAGGGCATCGACCACCTGCCCCGCTGCCCCGGTCACCGACGGGGTCGAGCCCTCCGCGTCGTGATGGGCGCCATGCGCTACGGCTTCGGCGATCAGCGCGGCGATGTCAACCGGTTCCGCCCGGGGTGCCTCACGCGAGAGGTCCATGTAGCTCTCGGTGAGTCGGATCGCCGCCTTGCCGTCCATGATCGAGTGGTGGAACCGCCAGAACAGGGCGCCACGACCTTCAGACAGCCCGTCGATGACGAAGAATTGCCACAGCGGACGGGTCCGGTCATACGGGTCGGCGAGGAGCAGCGCGGTGAGATCGAAGAGCTGACGCTCCGTTCCCGGCTCGGGAAGCGCGAGATGGCGAACGTGCCAGTCGAAGTCGAACTCGGTGTCTGGGGTCCACGTCGGGTTCGTGACGCGGCCGGTGCTCGAAACCACCCGTTCGCGCAACCGGGGGATATCGGCAACGGACTGCCTGATCCTCGCCCGGAACGCCTCAACGTCAATCGGACGATCGAGGATGGTCACGACACCACCACTCGGATTCATCCACGGGTCCTTCTCGATGTTCCACATCAGCGCTTCCGCGTCGGTCATCTTCCGCTCGAAGCGCAATTCCCGCTTGCTCCCATCGGCCATGTGTCGAAGTTACACGCCGAACTACGCTGCGGCCATGACAACACCGACCGCGAAGCCCGGCAAGTCAGCCGCTGCAGTCTTCGATCTCGACCGGACCCTCCTTGCCGGAGGAAGCGGAACGGTGATCCAGCGTCATCTGCGCGAACGCGGCCTCGGCCCCGACCGTGACATCCCGCTCGCCGGCGCGATCTTCAAGGCGTTCGAACTGATCGGTGAGACCCGGCTCAGCATGCAACTCGCCAAGCTTACGGTTCGAGCCTCGAAGGGCTGGAGCGTCGATGCCGTCGACGACGCAGCCGAAGACATCGCCGTTGAACTGCTCGGCCTCCTCCAACCGTATGCGCGCACCGTGCTTGGCGAGCACCAAGCGAAGGGAGATCTCGTCGTCATAGCTTCGACCACACCGGAGCACTTCGTCCGTCCCCTCGCCCGACGCCTCGGGATCGACCATGTCGTCGCCAGTCGTTGGCACCACGACGGCGAGTCCTACACCGGCCAGCTCGACGGCGAATTCGTCTGGGGCCGGGGCAAACTCACCGCCGTCCGAGCCTGGGCCCAGGAGAACGGCGTCTCCATGAGACGGTCGGCGGCGTACTCCGACAGCTACTTCGATGGTCCGCTCCTCAATGCCGTCGGACACCCGCACGCCGTCAACCCTGACGCCCGCCTCGCCCTGCTGGCCACGTTGAAGGGTTGGCCGATCCGCTACCTCGACAAGCCCGAAGGTGTCGTCAAGCTCGGCCCGTGGGAGGTACAGGAGCTGCTCCGGCCGTTCGCCCGGACCGAGCTGTTGCCGAACGCCCGATTCGAGATCATCGGCCTGGAGAACATCCCGGCCACGGGCGGAGCGCTGCTCTGCGCCAACCACCGGAGCTACTTTGACGCCACGGTCGTCAGCCTGCTGACGGCGAAGGCCGGCCGCTCCGCTCGATTCCTCGGCAAGAAGGAGGTGTTCGACGCGCCCGTCGTCGGGCAGCTCGCAAAGGCACTGGGCGGCATTCGCGTCGATCGGGGCACGGGTTCGGACCAGCCACTCGAGGAAGCGGCAAAGGCGCTGCGGGCCGGCGAGCTCGTGTGCATGATGCCCGAAGGAACCATCCCTCGCGGCCCGGCATTCTTCGAGCCGAAGCTGCGCGGCCGCTGGGGTGCGGCCCGATTGGCGGCGATGTCGGGTGTCCCGGTGATCCCCGTCGGGATATGGGGAACGGAGAAGGTATGGCCCCGGAGCTCGCGGCTCCCAAAGCTTGACCTCACCCATCCACCCACAATCACCGTACGCATCGGCCGCCCGTTCACGGTGTCTGGAACGGATGCCGACAACGACACCGAGACGATCATGTCGAGGATCGTGGACCTTCTGCCTGAGGAGGCACGGCAGCGGCGGGTCCCGACCGAGGAAGAGCTTCGGCTCACCTACCCGCCCGGCTACAAGGGCGATCCGAACAAGGAATCGGAGCGTCGACCGGGACGCGACAGTCAGCGCAATCGAGCCGACAACGCGTAGGTGTATGGTCACGCCATGGCACACGAAGGCACCGACCTGTACCCGGTGGTGAGGGGAGTCCTGCGCCCAGCGGTCAGGGTGTTCTGGAGGCCGACGGTCACCGGCATGGAGAACGTGCCGACATCGGGTCCGGCACTGCTGGCCGCCAACCACATCTCGGTTCTCGACTCGGTGTTCATGATTCCGACCCTGCCGCGGCGCATCACCTACATCGGCAAGGCCGAGTACCTCGACAGCTGGAAGACACGGATCTTCTTTCGCGGCCTCGGAGCCATCCCGGTCGACCGTTCCGGGGGCGACGCTGCAGCCGCGGCGCTCGATGCCGCAGCCAAGGTGCTCGAGCAGGGCGGCCTGTTCGGCATCTTCCCGGAAGGTACACGAACACGTGATGGATTCCTCCACCGCGGGAAGACCGGCGTCGCCCGGTTGGCCATGCGCACTGGCGCTCCCGTGGTGCCAATCGGACTTCGTGGGCTCGACAAGATCCAACCCCCCGAAGCCAAGTTCCCTCGACCGTTTCGCCGATGGGAGGTTCGCATCGGCGAGCCGATTCACGCCGAGCGCTACGGTACCGATCTGAACGACAACCAAGCGCTACGCGCGCTTACCGACGAGATCATGTTCGAGATCCGCGAGCTTTCCGGTCAGACCTACGTCAACACCTACTCGGAGAAGGGCACCAAGGCCAACGCCACGCTTGCCGCCTGATCCCCACTGCAAACGACGGCCGGCGTAACTGTGCCGCGAGTTCGAGCGTTTGGCTTTCAGCGAAGCAAACGCCGGAGTACTTTGCCGGAATCGGTGAGTGGCAGGGAGTCGCGAAGCTCGAACCTCGTCGGCACCTTGTAGCGAGCCAATCTGCGCCGGCAATGATCCGTCAGATCCTGGACCGTGGCCCCTCCATCCGACGACGGGCGGACGAACGCCACGATCCGTTCGCCGGAGTGTTCGTCCGGCTCGCCGATGACGCCGGCATTCGCTACGCCGGGGTGCATCAGCAGAACGGTTTCGACCTCAGACGGCGAGACGTTGAAACCACCGACGATGACCACGTCCTTGATCCGATCGACGATGCTGAGTCGACCTACCGAGTCGAACACGCCGATGTCGCCGGTGTGGAGCCAGCCGTCGGCGTCGACCGCCGCTTCGATACCCTCAGCCGACTGGTAGTGGGCGCAGACCGACGTGCCCCGCAGCAGGATCTCGCCACTGTCACCCTCCTCCGGAGCCTCTCCGTCGGTGTCAACGAGGCGGACCTCGGTGTCACCGAGCGGCCGTCCGACCGTGCCGGTGCGTGGCGCTCTGGGGTCGTCGAGCGAGATCGTTCCCGAGGTTTCGGTGAGGCCGTATCCGCCGGCGAGCCTCACCTTGAAGCGCTCGGCCATCCGGATCACCGTCGACTCCGGTAGCGGGGCCGCGCTCGCCGTGGCACGAGTCACGTTGGCAAACGCGTCGTCCGGAATGTCGGCCGAGATGAACGAATGCCACATCTGCGGAACAGCCGAGATCGCGTTCACTCGATGCTCTGAGACCAGAGCAGCGGCGCCGACCGCATCGAAGCGATCCATCAGCACTGCGGTCGCCCCGATGCGCAGGAGCGCGCCCAGCACGCTGTTCAGGCCGAAGATGTGGGCCAGCGGAAGCGCTACGAGTCCGATCGTGTCGGCGCTCAAGCCCGACCCTTCCATGTCGATCTGACCGCGTTGGCCCGCCAACAGGTTCTGATGGGTGAGGTGCACCGCACGCGGCGCTCCCGACACGCCACTGGTGAACAGCACCGCCGCAGAGTCCGACAGCGCATTGAGCGCCGCCTCAGAGCCGGCTTCGTCGAGCCTGGGTCGGTCGTCGCTCCGGTCCCCCGCTCCGCGGAACACTCGCACTCCGTCGGGAAGGTCGATCGTGCCCGATCCGCCGACGATCACCAGACGTGGATCGACGACAGCGAAGCGAGCCTCGAACTCGGGCGTGGTGTTGCGGTAGTTCACCATCACGGCGATCGCTCCTGCGGCCTGGACGCCGAGGTACGCGACAACGGCGTCAATGCCGGTAGGACAGGCCACGGCCACATGGTTCCCGGGCGACACACCCTGCGCCCGAAGGCCGCCGGCGGTGCGAAGTGCCAGATCGGCAAGTTCGCCATAGGTGACGCGGCGAGCCCTTTCGATCAAAGCCACCGAGGCGGGGTTCGAGGCTCGCACTGCGCTCACTAGGAACATATATAGCTATCTTCGCGCCCCGACGAGAGTTACGCCGATTGCGTCGCCTATTCGGAATCGAACTCGTGTCCCGGTCGGGCTTTCACCAAACCGGCATAGGAGTCCGCCGCGGTGATAGAGCCGGTAACCACGCCGTGGATGCTGGCGCAGATGTTCATGCTCACGCCATACCGCTCGGCGAGGAGCATCACCGTCTCCGCCGTCCGCACCCCCTCGGCGACCATCGTCATCTCGGCCAGCACCTCAGCAAGTTGGCGTCCTTTGCCGAGCTGCTCGCCGACATGACGGTTTCGGCTCTGCGGGCTCATGCACGTCGCCATCAGATCACCCATGCCGGCCAGACCGGCGAATGTGGCCGGCAGCCCGCCCATGGCCACACCAAGACGGGTCAGCTCCGAGAGCCCTCGCGTGATCACCGCGGCCCGGGTGTTGTCGCCGACGCCGAGCCCTTCGGCAATCCCAGCGGCGATGGCGACAACGTTCTTGAGTGCGCCGGCCACTTCGCACCCGATCACGTCGTGGTTGGAATAGACCCGGAACCTCGCGGTGTGGAACACGTCCTGCAGCGCCGTGGCAACGGCCATGTCCTCGGTGGCGATCACCGCCGCAGCAGCACGGCCCGACATGATCTCCTTGGCCAGATTCGGTCCGGTCAGCGCCGCCGCCGGATGGCCCGGGAGCACCTGCTTCACCACCTCGGTCATGCGAAGGAGCGATCCCTGCTCGAAGCCCTTCGACAGCGACACCACCGGTATCCACGGCCGGATGTGCGGCTTCACCTGCGTCAGGATGTCGCGGAATCCAATCGACGGGACACCGACGACGAGAACGTCGGCGTTCGCCACGGCAAGACGAAGGTCGCTCGTGGCATCGAGCCGTTCCGGCAGCCGGAACCCGGACAGGTACCGGTTGTTGGAATGGCTTTCTCGGACCTCTTGCGCGGTTGCCTCGCTTCGCGCCCAGAGGACCGTGTCGTTCGACCGACTGGCGATCGACGCCACAGTGGTACCCCACGAACCTGAACCCAGAACGGTGACCTTCATCGTGTGATTCTTAGTGCACGCGGCGGAGTTCGTCACCGAGCACGACACCGAGCGTTGATCACGACCAGTCCGACGGCCCCGGCTTTCCCGTCATCCCGCAAGTCGTCAACCGCTGGACCCAGGCAAAAAGGTGCACAACAGATTCCCAAACGTTGCGTCGGCGCAGCACCGAAGAATCTGCTGTGATACGAATCGGGAATGCGAATCGCGCTGAGTACGGGTGGTGGGGACGCTCCGGGCTTGAATGCGGTGATCCGCTCGGCAACGCTGTGTGCGATGCGCCTCGGCTGGGAGGTGGTCGGCATCCGCGACGGGTTCAACGGACTCATGTTCCCGGACGATTACCGAGAGGGAAGCGGCACGTTCTTGTTCGACCGACAGATGGTTCGCGGCATCGGGCACCTCGGCGGCACGATGTTGGGGAGCACGAACCGCGGCAATCCGATTGCGTTCCCGGTGAGGCAGCCCGACGGGAACTTCACCTACGAGGACCGAACCGACCACCTGGTGTCGCTCTTTCATCAGGCCGGGATCGATGCGCTCATCACCATCGGGGGCGACGGTTCGCTGACGATCGCTCAGCGCCTCCACGAAAGCGGACTCCGAGTGATCGGGGTCCCGAAGACAATCGACAACGACCTCGACAAGACCTCTGCAACGTTCGGTTTCGACACTGCCGTTCAGATCGCCACCGACTCGATCGACCGAGTGTTCACCACGGCTACCTCACACAGTCGAGTCTTTGTCGTCGAAGTGATGGGCCGCTACGCCGGCTGGATTGCGCTGAGCGCCGGTTTCGCGGCTGGAGCGCACGCAATTCTCATACCGGAGATCCCCTATTCCCTTGAGCCCGTGGCGGCCATGATCAAGCGCCGGGAGGAACGGGGGGCGAACTTCGCCGTCGTCGTTGTTGCCGAAGGAGCTGTTCCCAGTCTCGGTGAACGCTCGGTGCTCGGCAAGGCCCACGATCAGGCCGAACGCCTGGGTGGGGTGGGCGAACAGGTTGCCGCGCAACTCACCTCCCTGACCGGACGCGAAACCCGAACGACCGTGCTCGGCCATGTCGTGCGAGGCGGCACCCCCACCGCGCAGGATCGACTGCTGGGCAACCGTTTCGGCGCCGCCGCAGTGCGCGCTCTCGACGAAGGCCACGACGGCGTCATGGTTGCACTCAACGAGCCACGGGTTGACTACGTGCCACTCGTGGAGGCAACCGGTGCGATGCGCACTGTGCCGCTCGATTGCGACACCATCATCGCCGCCCGCGACATGGGCATCACCTTCGGCGATGATTTCTGAGGCCCGGGGTGTGGTGATCGGCTCGTAAACCGAGCGTCGATCCCTGCACGTAATGATGGGGACGTGCCGCTCTCAGCCGAAGTCGTCGGAACCACGTCGAAGCCGTTTCGCCACCACGTCGACCTTCGTTGGCTGCTGGCCTACAGCGCCGGGCTGGACGACACGGCGGAGGCGGTCTTCTCACCGCGGCCGATCGCGCACCCGATGTTCCCGGTCTGCCTGGAATGGCCGGTGATCCTCGATGTGCGCGGCCTTGGACTCACGGCGGACGAGGCCCGCCGTGGCGTCCACGCCGGCCACGACGTCACGCTCCACCGACCGATCCGGCCGGGCGAGGATCTCGAGACCACAGCAACGGTGGTCGGCGTGGAGAGCGGGCGCGCCGGAGCGGCAACCTGGCTGCGGCTGACGACGACCGATGCGGGCGGAGCGGTCGTGGTGACAACGCACCAACGCAACGTCATGCTCGGAGTACCGCTCGTCGGGGAAGAGCGGTTCATCGATCGGCCCGAACCCTGGTCGCCCGTTGACGAGCAGGCCGACGGTCGTGAGTCGGTCATTACGATCGGACCACAGGACGCGCATCGCTACACCGAGTGCGCTCGCATCTGGAACCCCATCCACACGGAGTGGGATGCGAGTGCAGCTGCCGGCCTTCCGTTCATGCTGCTCCACGGCACCGCCACGTTGGCCCGAGCGGTCAGCGCCGTCGACAATCTCGTCGGCGACGGCCGTCGTTGCGTCGCGCGGATCACCGGTCGATTTGCTGCCCCCGTGCCTATGCCCTGCGCGCTGACAATCAGTGCACATACAGATGGGCGCTTCGACGTCCGGCTTCCGGACGGCAAGGCGGCGATCACCAACGGCCGAGTCGAATGGCGAGAAAGCAAGGCGTGAGGTCTTCCGACGCATGCGGGAATCATCCGTCGCGTTCGTTGAAAGCGCGCACGGCAGCGGTTATCGTGGCGAAGTTCCGGAGGCGACCGTCCGGTTCGAGCAGTCCCGCTCGCTCGAGTCGTTCGATCACCAGGTCGTTGGCTCGGGCGATGCCGATCACCGTCAGCCCGGTGGAGAGGAGACGAGCCAACAGCTCTCCGAGCATGTCGATGGCTGAGGCATCGAGAGCCCCGATCCCTTCGGCGTCGATGATGAGCCATTGCTTCGCGTTCGCCTCGCCCTGAACGAGGAGTCCGACGCGATCGGCGAAGCGTTCGGCATTCATGAAGAACAGCGGTGCGTCGAAGCGGAACACGACCAGTCCTTCGATGGGCCGGGCATCGGTGTACTGGTCGAGGTCGACCCAGCCTTCGTGGTCCTGGGCAAAACCGAGCTCGGCGTCGTGTGGACGAGAGATGCGGGCAATCGCCCCCAACAGCGACACGACGACGGCGATGATGATCCCCGGAAGCACACCCAGCACGACCACTCCCAGCGCCGTGCCGACGGCGAGCAGGCCCTCCTCGCTGCTCACCCGCCAAAGTGTCACGAAGCCCTCGAAATCGATGATGGTGATCGCCGCAACGACGATCACTGCAGCTAGCGCTGCACGCGGGATCTCCGACAGAACCGCTCGGCCGGCGAGCAGGCTGATCACGACGAACCCCGACGCGAGCAGAGAGACGAGCTGCGTCCGCGATCCCAGCGAGGCCGGTACCGCACTCCGGCTTGCGCTCGACGAGATCGGGAACCCCTGCGAGAGCCCAGATGTCGTGTTGATGAGCCCGAGTGCGAGCAACTCCTGGTTGGGATCGACGCGATAGCCGCGACCAACGGCGATCGCCCGCGCCGTGAGGACGTTGTCGGTGAAGCCGACGAGCGCAATGCCCGCAGCAACCGGGAGCAGCTGCACGAGATCGCGGGCGGTCACCGAAGGAAAGCCGGGCGACGCAAAGCCCGATGGGATTGCGCCGATCAGGGCGACACCGCGGCCAGGCAGCGACGCTGCCGCGCTGATCGCCGTTGCCGTCGCAACGCCGATCAGTGCCGCCGGCGCCGTGGGGCGGAGCCTCCGCAACACCAGCATGATGGCGAGGGTCCCGACAGCGAGTCCGAACGTCCAGATGTGCACATCATCCAGGTTCTGCAGTAGCTGCCCGAAGCGCGGGAAGAACGAGTCAGCGGCGATCCTCAGGCCGGTGAAGCCGGCGATCTGACTGCTCAGCAGCGTGAGACCCACGCCCGTGATGTATCCAACGAGCACCGGTTTGGAGAGCACCGACGCGAGGTAGCCGAGGCGCAGGATCGCGCCGAGTACGCACAGGGCTCCGACGACGAGGGCCAGTGCGGCCATCAAGGCGAGGTACCGCGCACCGTCGGACCCGGCGATTGCACCGACGCCTGAGGCAGCGAGCACGGCGGTCCCCGGCTCTGGGCCGACTCCGAGGTGGCGACTCGTGCCGACAACGGCGTAGACGACGAGCGCCCCGATCACGGCGTAGAAGCCGTAGTGCGGCGGAACGCCCGCGAGTTCGGCGTAGCCCATCGACTGCGGGATCAGCATCGCCCCGACCGTGAGCCCGGCGACGACATCGGGCCGCAGCCAGGATCGCTCGTAGCGACGCAGGACACCGACTCCCGGAAGAAGCCCACGCACCGCCGAGGCGGCCACACTCCGCCAGTTCATGACGCGAGGATACGGCCGGTGAGCGCGCCCGGTTGGCCCGGAGCGACGCCCGGCGTCAGAGTGGTTGCAGCCCGAGGGTGCCGACGAGCGAGGTGAGGTAGGCCGGGTCAGCGATCCGTTTGGCCTCGGCCTTCGCCGCAGCGAGGCGGTCGGCGAGGCCGAGCACTGCGACCGCAACGGCGTTCTCCGGATCTACGACGGCACGCTCGAGCGTGGCGATGTGCTTCGTCCACTGCTCGCAGTCGCGCTGCTGCTTGGCACGAAGCCTCTCCGAATACCAGTCGCTCGCCAACACGTAGTCGCGGGTGAACATCGACCGGAACTCGGGCGTGTCGAATCCCATGCCTTCGAACTCGCCGGTCGCCATGATCATGAGCAACGCCCGCAGAGGCGGGCACGCCATCTCGATGGTGCCGTCGTCGAGGTAGCTCTGGGCCACGCGCTGATGCGTGGCGCACACGTTGTCCATGCCGTCGGCGAATGCTTCCATATCCTGGATCTCAGGCCGGAGCATCTCGTCGGTGAGGACCGAATGCGGATGGGTGAAGACCCGCCCGAAGAACACTCGGGCGAACTTGGCCGTGATCCGGTATCCGAGTCGGCTCGCAAGGATCCGTCGACCGTTCCACTCCAGGTCCGCGCACTTCTCCAGGTAGCCGTGATCGAGAAGGAACGCTGGTTCTCGCTCATCGGAACTCATCCTCGCCCAGACTTCGGGAACAAGCAGGCTGACGTCGTGGTCGACACGAGCGTTGGGTCCGACGTGGCCCGCCGCTGACACGAACGACGGCTGCGCGGTGAGCGCGTGGCTGATGAATGCGGCGTTCAGGTCGATGATCGCCGGCAGAGCGTTGAACGGCCCCTTGGTAAGCGCGCCTTCGGATCCTGCTCCGGTCGTGGACGGGGACTTCCCGGTCATCGAGCTGATGAACTCCATGAGCAGTTCGGGGAGGTCCATGTAGTGAACCGGGTTATAGACCGCCAGGGAACGGATCTGCTCCAGTGGCTGTGGTGGATTGTTGCGGCGCCCCGGGACGATCGCGTCGACCGGGGTGAGCAGTGGTGCGTCAGCCGGTATTCGCCGGTGCAGGCGGGTGGCGATGCGGGCCAGGTAGGCGCCCCGGGCGTCGACGATGTCGGGACGTATCTGCAGATAGCGGGGGTTCTTCGACGGCTTGCCGTCGACCATGCGCGGGTGGGCGGACGACACGAAGAACGTGGGGCCGTCGTCGCCGGCGGCGGCGGCGCGGACCAGCTGCTGCATCGGCGCGGTGAACGCACCGAACCCGATGGCCAGCACGACGAACTCGCCGCGTGCGATGTCCAGCGACACGCCGTCGACCGCGACCGTCGCGCCGTAACGCTTGACCACCTCGTGCAGTGCGATCACCGGGCCTGGCTTTCAGCGGCCGCGGCAATGGCGCCGAGCGCGGCATCGGCCAACAAAGCCAGCGCCACCACAGGCAACACGCCGAGCAGCACGAGGTCGGTCGCGC
>JANOHI010000357.1:0-13428 GCA_031406385.1 Acidimicrobiia bacterium | reverse complement strand
GCGATCTCCTCTGCAGCGCGCTCTTCGTAGCGGGCGTCGGTGATCAGGAAAGCGGCGCCTGACGAGATAAGTAAGCGCGCTGATGATCCGGTGAATCCACTGAGCGCGCGGATGTTGTCGAGGTCCGTGACGAGAACGGCGTCGAGCGAGTCGTTGTGGTCGATGAGCGCGTGCAGCGCCGACAATCGAGTCGACGACGAAACCGGTGGAAGATCGCCGAGCGGCACGTCGAGCGACCAGGCCTGCTCCAAGGTCGCGCGAATCTCGGCCGCTGACGGCGCGGCAAGGACCGCGGAAGTGGAGGCATCGATCTCGGTGGTCATGGCATCGTCTCAGGCATCGTCCCCGACTCCGAATCAGCCGTGAAGACCGAGAAGGCGGACTGCACCCTCCACGGCGAGTGCGTAGCCGTGGCCACCAAAGCCCTGGACCGAGCCGTGCACGACCGACGCGATCACGCTGGTGTGGCGCCACTTTTCCCGGGCATGGGTGTTCGAGATGTGGAGCTCCACCCGGACACCTTCGAAGGCACTGAGCGCGTCAGCAAGGGACCATGCGTAGTGGGTCAGCGCGCCGGCATTGATGACGATGGCGGCGCATCGATTGCGAGCTGCGTGGACGGCGTCGACGAGGGTCGCCTCGTCGTTGGATTGCAGGTGCTCGAGATCACACCCGGCCGCCTCGGCGATGGCCCGAGCGGTCGCCACGTGATCGTCGAGCGTCGCGGTCCCGTAGATCGTCGGTTCGCGGAGCCCAAGCAGGTTGAGGTTCGGGCCGGACAGCAGCAACACGATCGGCCGCACGGAACTCATCGAATCGCCTCCAGGGCATCGAGCAACACGGATTGGTCGACGCCGACCACGGACTCGATGCCGTTCGATCCGTCGAGCACGAACGTGACGCCGTGAAGCGCCTTCTTGTCACGGCCCATCAGCACCACCAACTCGTCCGCCGACAGGCCCGGCGGAAGCGTGGTGGCGAGGTCGTAGGCACCCACGACCCGACGATGCTCGGCGACCCGCGCTCCGTCGATACGGCCGAGACGGTGGGCGAGCTCGGCCACGTAGACGAGTCCGATCGCCACAGCCTCACCGTGCATCACCGAGAAGTCGGTTGCCCGTTCGATCGCATGGCCGAGCGTGTGGCCGTAGTTCAGAATCGCCCGACGCCCGCCTTCACGCTCGTCGGACGCCACGACATCGGCTTTGATGCGTATGCACGCAGCGATGCGGTTCTCGATCGACGGGTCGTCGAGCTCACCGGGACGGTCGGTGAGGAAGTGATACTTCGCCATTTCGCCGAGCCCGCTGCGGTACTCGCGCGCCGGCATGGAGCTAAGGAAGTCGGTGTCGCAGAGCACCGCGCTCGGCTGCCAGTACGTTCCCACGAGGTTCTTGCCCTCAGGCAGGTTCACGCCGGTTTTACCGCCGATAGCGGCATCTATCATCCCGAGCAGCGTGGTGCTCACATAGATGGTCGCGATCCCACGGTGGTACACCGACGCCGTGAAGCCGCCGAGATCGGTGATGCGGCCGCCGCCCACGGCGATCACTACGTCGTTGCGGGTCATCCCCCACTGGGCGAACGAGGAGCAGAGCTGGGCGACGGTGTCGAGTGTCTTCGTCGCCTCACCATCGGGCACGGTGAACACGCGCTGCTCGATGCCGGAGGTGAGTTCGTCCATGTCAATGACGCCGGCCAGGGAGGCCTCGGTGACAATGGCCGCGCGGCGAGCCGTCGGGACCGCCTGCGCCAGGGCCTTCGCCAGCTCGTGGCGGACGCCGGGGCCGACGAGGGCGTCGTAGCCCCGGTTGTCGGGAAGAGGGACACGAACAGACTGCATGGCTTTCAGTCTGCCCGCTCTCCGGTCTCATCTCGATGACCGTTCGCCGCTGCCGCCCGCAGATCAAGACTTGTCGGCCACACATCGGCCCCCGCCCGCCGCACATCAGCCCCCGGCCGCCGCACACCGCCCGAGTCCTAGTGCCGCACATCAGCCCCCGCCCGCCGCAGATCGACAGATTTTGGGAGCTTCAAACGAAAAATCTGTCGATGTGCGGCGACAGCAGGGGGAGGTGCGGCGACAGCAGGGTGACGGCAGGGCGGCCCAGCAGCGCGGCGGTGAGACTGGGGCGGGGGCGGAAGAACGGTAGCGTTCGTCCACCGTTCACGACCCGGTGGCGGCGATGAACCGAAGGGCAGCAACCGATGGCTCGACCAGTGCTTCTCGTGCATGGCTGGGGTGGCTCCTATGCCACCACATGGAAGGCGCCAGGCTGGGACATGCTCCTCGGCGACATCGGCAAAACCGACATCGTCGGTGTCGATCTCCTTGGTCATGGCACCGCGCCAAAGCCCCATGACCCTGCCGAGTATGCCGACCTCGGCAGCCGGATCGTCGATGCCCTTCCGCCCGAGCCGGTCGACGCGATCGGGTTCTCCCTCGGCGCCATGACCCTGCTGCATACTGCGACCCAGCATCCCGATCGCTTCCGCAGGATCGTCCTGGCCGGCATCGGCAACGGCCTGCTCGACCCGGACCCGACGGCGCTCAGCCGAGCCGACGCGATCGCCGCGGCAATGCGGGGCGAAGGCGACTCGGCCGACAACTGGGCCCAGGCAATGTCTCGCTACGCCCAACAGCCCGGCAACGATCCTGATGCGCTGATTGCCGCGCTGCGTCGTCCGATGCCAGCCGATCCCGTGACCCGCGGGTCGTGCCAGCGGGTCTCGGCCAAGGTGCTCGTGTGCATCGGCGACAAGGACTTCGCCGGCCCCGCCGATGCCCTCGCCGCCGCGCTTCCCGACGCCACGCTGAAGGTGTTGAAGAACACCGACCACTTCGCCACTCCCGAAGCGTTCGGCTTTATTGACGCGGTGCTGACGTTCCTCGGCTGACCTTGGCTTATTGCCTCGGTTGAGTCGCCGGAGAGAACGCAGTTGCGTCCGGCTCCCTATCGTCCGATACTGGCTGCGCACGAGGGCATCGTTCCCCAATGGAAATGGAGGAATGCGTTGCGATCGACTGAGGCCAAGGTGAGCGAGAACAACGCAGCGCTACGCGCCTCGACCTTGCTCGCGTCGTTGCCGATGTTCGACCTGGACGAGCTGCGTGACGCCCACGACGCCCTCTGGACGGCTATCGCCGACGAGCTCCGACGGCGCGGCATCGATGCTCCCCCCGTGCTCGCCCGGCCAGAGGTACCGCTGAGCCTTCACTGGCGTCACCCGGAGCTCCTGTTCAGCCAGACCTGTGGGTTCCCGTATGCGGCGTACTACCGACCGCAGCTTTCATTGATCGGCACGTTCCACTATGCACTCCCTGTCGACGACGGACCCGGGTTTTACCGGTCACTTCTGGTCGCCCGCTCCACCGATTGCCGGGTCGCCGCCGATCCAGCTGCGACCGACCTACGGGCATTCTCCGGAGCCACGGTGGCTATCAACAACACTGACTCGCTGTCCGGGTGCGTGAGCCTCGGTGTAACGCTGCTCGACTGCGGAGTGGAGCAGGTCGGCGACATCATCGTCACCGGCGCCCACGTTGACAGCCTCGGCGAGGTGCAGGCCGGGCGGGTCGAACTCGCCATCATCGATGCGCTCACCTTCGCTCTGCTGTCGGACGTGCGCCCGTCGGCCGTTCTCGGCGTCACCGTCATCGGGAGCGGCCCGCGAATCCCATGCACGCCCCTCGTGACGGGACAGGCGCACCTCGTCGGGCCGATCCGGGCGGCGCTGCCGCCGGCCCTGGAACGGCTCAGCGCGGAGGCGCCGTCCGTCCTTCAGGCGCTGCGCATTTGTGCGTTCGTCGAGCATTCCGACGACGACTACACCCCGACGATCCCCTTGGGGGAGCGCGCCGGCGAGCTCATGCCGCTGGCCGAGGAATAGCCCGCCTGCATATTCACCGCTGCCGCTTCTGTGCAGGCGCAGTGGTTGCCTCAGGGTCCGCCTCAGGATAACTGCGGCGTTTCTGACGGCCCCAGGCGCTCCTAGCGGCGTCCTCCGCCTTGCGGTTGGACCAGACAGGCGGCTGCGTTGTGCGCCCTTGCCGCGAACGCCTGGTCCTCGCCACAAACGCGCGCCTTATCCGGAGGCGGACCCTAGCCTCGTCAAATGACGAAGAACGTTGTCGTGACCGGAGCGAACCGCGGGCTTGGTCTTTCGCTGACCCGGGCATACGTGGCCAATGGCAACCACGTGTTCGGGGGCTGCCGAAGCCCTGAAGCCGCCGATGCTCTTCGATCCCTCGGCGCTGAAGCCCTTCGTTTCGACGCCGCCGACTTCGCATCGATCGACACGTTCACCGAAGCCATCGGGGATCGCCGCGTCGACACGATCATCAACTGCGCCGGTGTCGACGCGCGAGCGTTCGGGGCGGACGATACAAACCGAGGCGCGCTTACGATCTCGTCGGAACACTTCGAGGCGGTGATGCGGGTGAACGTCACCGGACCCCTACTCCTGGTGGAGCGTCTCAGCGAGAAGCTGCGTGCGTCGAAGGGAACGGTCGTGAATATCTCGTCGCAGATCGGCTCACTGGCCATCGCCCACACGATGAGCCGAGACGTTTCGTATGCCGCGTCGAAGGCGGCACTCAACATGGTCACGGCGAAGCAGGCCCAGGCGTTCGCCGCCGACGGGGTCACCGTGATCACGATGCACCCGGGATGGCTGCGGACGGACATGGGTGGGCCGAACGCGGCCCTCGACCCTGATGACGCCGCTCGCCAGATCTACGCGACGGTCGAAGGCCTCACCCCGGACCGCAACGGTCAGTTCCTCCGCTGGGACGGCACCGTCCACCCCTGGTAAGTCGTCCGTTGAGGCTTCAACTGCGGCTCGAGCCAGGACTACGCGTGTCGACCCTCGAATTCGTCTGCTGAGCCTATTGACGACCTGCTACGCGGCCCGTGCTCCGTCTGTACCTCGATTTCTCACATGTCCTCGGTTGGTCGAGGCCGCTCTGAGCGAAGCTCGTTGCGCAGTGAAATAAAGGCCGAAGTCACAGTAGACCGAAGGCCGGACCAGAGTGCCTCAGGCTCATCCAACGAATCCTCGAGGCCGACGTTCGCGAGGTCAGCTAGCAATTTGGATCGATCAGGATGTTGAAACGCGTTCCGAACTCTCGTGGCAACTCGGAGAACTGCGACGGCGGCGATGGCGGACCCTGGTTCGGCGAGCTCGATAGCGAGTACGGCGTCAAGCCGGTCAAGCGGGCCTTCCGGTTTCTTCTTGCCAGAATCAGGTTGAGGGACAAGCGAAGAGTCCACGTGGAAGGAATCGAGGACAACCTTCAGCGCAGACATACGTGCGCTTACTTCATCTTTCCCCTTTGGATCGGTAGCGAGGAGCGCGACATCGGCAAGCGGCATCACCTTGACCAAAGAGCTGCCGAATCGCTGCAACCAAACGAGATCGAGAAAGTCAACGGCCTCGTGCAGTGAAAGTGGGTGTTGTTCGGTAGTCGCAGGTTGCCTGCGAGGAACGACTCGATGCCAGCACATTCGGCCACCCGGGACGCACCGGCCGACGCCGTGCTCATCGGTCCGGTCGATCGGCTGCCCGTCTGAACAGGAGGCCTGGACCGTCCTTTGCCGCACAGGGGCGGATCGCCCCATCGTCTCCTGATGAATCTCGGTTACCTCGACGTTGACAACCCCAGCGCACAGGTTGAGCTGACTAGGTAGGACACACTGCTTCGCGCAGATGTTCTCGGTCGTCGGTATGGGACTTTCCCCGGTTTTTTGCCGCGAGCCGACGTCACACACGACGCGACGACCCGAGGCCTCAGTCCGGAACTCGCAAGGCTTGTCGCCTCGAAGGACGTTGCGCCGGCGCCACCGACCGATCTGTTCATCCTCGATCCTGATCGAATTCGCATCGGCGTCAAGCAATCCATGTTCGATCTGCGACGACACCGTTTCGACCGAGAACAACGCCACGGCGGGACCAACCTGCTCGTACCAATCGTTTCCGACGTACTTCTTATCGCCGAACGACATCAGAGTCATGTGGTCGTAATGGACTTCGATGGTTCTGACCTCATCGTTGTTTGCCCGAATCTCGACCTGAACGAAGTAGATGTCCGAAGCTGGGACATGCCCATGACCGCCGAGGCTGAGCCGCACGGTCATGCGCCCCACCTCGCGAATGACTTGAGCCTGTGTTGGGCTCTGCTCTTCCCGAGCCGAGTGTGGACGTCAACGACGTTCATCTCCGTTCTGCCGCCGATGCAGTTCATCGCTTCTCACTATATGTGGGCGAGTTCTACTGCTGTGGTTGAAGGCGCGGGAAGCGAGCCCCCCATGATTTCAGCAGATTCCTCGAATTCTTCGCTTCGGCCTCCGGGTTTTGTCACACCCCATTCGTACACTTGTACGCATGGATTTCACCGGAGCAGACGAAATCATGGGCGAGCTTCGCCGCGTGCATTTCGCCGCCGACAAGGCCACGATCCTCGTCGCTCTCAACAGTGTGCAACGCCTCCGAGGCTTTCTCGACGCCGCCGAGATTGACCTTGCGCACCGCCTCAACGATCTCACTCACAACGCACCTGCCGAACTCGCCACCGCGACACAACGATCCCGCCACGCCGGCGACCGGGTTTACGCACGAGCCGCCGCCCTCGCTGCGGTTCCCTCAATCGCCGCGTTGTTGGAGGCGGGCCGCCTCCAAGGTGCACACGTCGACACCGTCGCCAAAGTCAGGCGCACGGTCGAGGCGAAACATGCTTCCGCATTCGCCGCGGCGTTGCCAGAAATCGTGGCGTCGGCAGCATCGTCCAATGCCACACCCGACGATCTCGCCCGCGCCTTGAACCGAACCGCAAGGGCACTCGAGAACGACAACGGGATGACCCGCTTCACCCAACAACGACGCGACACCGCGTTGCACACCTGGACCGACAAACGAACCGGCATGTTCCGACTGTCGGGCCGATTCGACCCGCTGAGCGGTGTGATGCTGCACGGTCATCTTCAGGCCATGGTCGCCGCTTTGTTCGCCGAACGCGTCCCCTCCACCTGCCCAACCGACCCCGGCGCGAAACAAGACCATCTCCGCGCCCTCGCCCTCCTCGCGCTGATCATGCAGCAGCAGCCGGTCGGGCTCACCGTCGTTCCCGACAACGCGACCTCATCGTCGGACTCGTCCGACTCGTCGTTCGGCGAAGGCGAAGACAACGGTGCCAACGACGCAAACCGCAGCGATGTCGGGACCGACGACGAGTTCGACGAGTGGGCTTCGTTCTTTCGCGCCGGACCCAGCCGGCTCGGACGACCCGAGATCGCCGTGGTCGTCGACGCCCGACAGACCACCCTCGACGCAAACGGCAACACGCCGGTCGTCGACTGGGGCCTCCCCGTCGAACTTCCACCACGAGTGCTCGAAGACCTGTTCGCCCGCGCCGACGCCCACCCGATCATCGTCCACAACGGCATCGTGCTCCACGCACCCGGGGAGATGAACCTCGGACGCAGCACCCGACTCGCGTCCCGTGCCCAGCGACGCGCTCTACGCGCTCTCTACCCCACCTGTGCCGCACCCGGCTGCGGCGTGGCGTTCGAGTTCACCAAACCCCACCACGTCCACTACTGGGAACACGGCGGAACGACGGACCTCCACAACCTCATCCCGGTCTGCGGCAAGCACCACCACGCAGTCCACGACGGCGGCTGGCGACTCTCACTCCAACCCGACCGCACCCTCACCATCACCTACCCCGACGGCGGGGTCCAAACCACCGGACCACCACCGCGCATCCGGGCCGCCTGAGCGCGGCGAGGCGGCACGGACGTCGCACAATCGCTCGCTCGTTTTCCGCGGAGCACGCCCGAACCAATGCTGGTCCGCGACACCAGCGGCCATCGACCAGCGGCCACCACGTTCCTTGACAACCGAATCCCGCCCGGGCCCGGCGAGCGCTCCGGCCGAAGCGGTCAGCTCAGCGCGAAGCGAGCGCGGACTCGCGCCAGTGCTCCGTCGCCTCGACCTCGTTGAAGGTGAAGAGGTGAATCGACTCGATACCGAGCCGCTCGGCGTCGGCTTCGAGCGGGCGGATCAACGTGGAGGGGTCGTAGCCGCCGGGCGAAAGGAGGCGTCCGACGGTGGCGCGGTTCTTCTTCAAGAAGCGCAACGACGTACCGATGCCGAGCCGGGCGCCCATCGTGAGCAGCTTGGTCCGGTCGACGACGCCGGGGATACCCAGGTGCACAGTGGAGCGCAAGCCGGCGGCCCGCTCGGCCTCGAGCCAGGTGCGGATCAGCTTCGGATCGAAACACATCTGCGTGCTTACGAATGACGAAAGACCAGCGCCCTCGACGATCGCCTGCTTGGCGTGGGTGGCCTCGTGCAGAACCTTGCGGTCGATCATGGCGTGGCCGTCGGGGTATCCGGCGAAACCGATCGTCGAGAGGCCGTGGTCGGCGACGGCGAAGGCGCTCAGGAACTCGATGCCGTCGCCATAAGGACCCGTCGGCTTCTCCTGGTCACCGCCGATCACGAAGGCCGAGCGAACGCCTTCACGTCGGAACCACGCAGCAATATGGGCGACGTGGTCCGGGCCTTCCACCATGCGGGCGGCAAGGTGCGGAATCGGCGTGTGCCCAGCGGCGAGCACCACCGAGGCGAGCTCCAAGGTGGCCTCGATCCCCTTGGCAGGCGAGCACGTGACCGAGACCGTTGATCCCGGGTGCAGGGCGGCGACGGCAGCCGGGGCCGACTTCAGAGGGACGATCTCGATGATGGCATGGTCGAGCAGGGAGGACATGATTCTTCTTCAGCCGATCTCGTTGGGGAGCTCGGCCTTGCGCCGAGCAATGAATGCCTGCAGTTCTTCGTCGATCGCCGAGTCCAGGGGCGGTGGCTCGTACGACGCCAGTCGCTTCTTCCAGATGCCGTTGGCCCGCACGATCGAATCGCTCGAGCCCTCCTCAGCCCACTGCTCGAAGCTGTTGTTGTCGGCGGTCTCCGACCGATAGAACGCGTTCTCGAAGTTCGAGAGCGTATGTGCGGATCCGAGGAAGTGTTGACCGTGCGGATTCTCCAGGATCGCGTCGAGCGCAAGCCCGTTGTCGCTGAGGTCGAGGCCCTTCACGAAGGTTCCGAGCATGCCGAGCTGATCGTCGTCAAGGATGAACTACTCGTAGCCGATGCTGAGCCCACCTTCGAGCCAACCGGCGGCGTGGAGGACGAAGTTCACACCTGCCATGACCGTCGGGATCATCGTCGACGCGCTCTCGTATGCAGCTTGGGCATCGGCGACCTTCGACGAGGTAAGCGAGCCACCGCTTCGGAACGGTACGCCGAGACGACGGGCCAGCGCGGCACACGTGTAGAGCACGAGCGCAGGCTCGGGAGTACCGAAGGTCGGGGCGCCGGTCTGCATCGACATCGACGATGCGAACGAACCGAAGACCACCGGCGCTCCGGGACGCACGAGTTGGGTGAACGCCATCCCGGCCAGAGCTTCGGCGAGGGTCTGGGTGACCACGCCGGCCGAGGTCGTCGGGGCCATTGCCCCGGCGAGGATGAACGGGGTGATGATGCAGGCCTGGTTGGCGGCGGCGTACGTCTCGGCGGCGGCGAGCATCGTGGCGTCCCAGACCAAAGGCGAGGATGCGTTGATGAGCGAGGTCATCACCGTGCGATCGGCCAGGTCGCCTCCGAAGCCGATGCGGGCGAGCTCCACACTGTCGGCGGCCCGGCTGCCGGCCGTGACCGAGCCCATGAACCCCTTGTCGGAATACTTGATGTGCGAATAGACCATGTCGAGGTGGCGCTTGCTCACCGGCACATCAACGGGTTCGCACACCGTGCCGCCGGAGTGATGCAGATTTGGCGACATGTAGGCGAGCTTCACGAAGTTCTCGAAGTCCGCCAGGGTTGCGTAGCGGCGTCCGCGGTCGAGGTCGGTGACGAACGGCGAGCCGTAGTTCGGCGCGAACACCGTGGCGTCGCCGCCGATCTGCACGTTGTTCTCCGGATTGCGGGCGTGCTGGGTATACACACGTGGTGCGGTGGCGGTGACGATCTGGCGGGCGAGGCCTTCCGGAAAGCGCACCCGGTCGCCGTCCACATCGCAGCCTGCATCACGGAAACGCTCGATCGCGCTCGGGTAGTCGCGCACGGTGATGCCAACCTGTTCGAGGACCGTGTTCGCGTTGTGCTCGAGCAGCGAAAGACCTTCGTCGGAAACCAGTTCGAACGGTTTCATCGTCCTGGTGAGGAACGGTTGTCGGGCGATCGCATGCGACGCCCGCAACTCCTGGCGAGCCGAACGTCCTCCGGACCTCCGACCCGTTGGTGCACTGGTCATGGCAAAGCTCCTTGGTCAACGTCGGATGGGACTACGACAGCGGCAGCGGTCTCTCGCGACGCTCGGCGGCGGCGGCCACCACCGTCGGACGCACGCACGCGCCGCTCGGGTAACTGCACGTGCAGCGCCAGGTTCGGCGTGTCGGCAACGGCGTGGGGGAAAGCCATGGCGTGGATGAACAGCTCTTGGAACCGAGGCTCGGTGGCCGTCTCGATCTTGACGACCCGCCGGGCGGCGAGTTCGAGCTCCGTACGCAGCGTTCGGGACAACAGCGCCCGCACCGCGCCTCCGCCTGCGGCATTGCCGACCGAGCGAACACCTGCGAGCGGGCAGTCCGGCACGAGTCCGAGCACCATCGCATGCAACGGATCGATGTGGGCACCGAACGCACCGGCCAGGCGGATGTCGACGAGATCGACTGCCCCGGCGTGATCGATGAGCAGGTCGATGCCTGCCCGGAGCGCGGCCTTGGCCAGCTGAATGGCCCGCACGTCGTTCTGGGTCACGACGATGCGGCGCCCGCCATCATCGTGGAGAACGTAGGTGAACGTACGACCATCGGCGACCACGTGGGGCGTGCGCTCCAGGAGCGAGCCGTCGATCACGCCGTCCTGGTCGATCACCCCGGCCAGGTACATCTCGGCGATGACCTCGATGATCCCTGAACCGCAGATGCCGGTCACGCCCGTCTTGGCCACCGCATAGGCAAAACCGGACTCGTCGGACCAGAGTTCCGAGCCGATCACCCGAAACCGGGGCGCGAGCGTGAGCGGATCGATACGTACACGTTCGATCGCGCCCGCAGTGGCGCGCTGTCCGCAGGTGAGCTGGGCCCCTTCGAACGCCGGACCGGTTGGGCTCGACGCGGCATACTGCCGTTCGGTGTTGCCGAGGACGATCTCGGCGTTCGTGCCGACGTCGACGAGGAGCTGCCAGTACTCGCCGCGATGCGGACCTTCGGCGAGCATGGCCGCGGTGGTGTCGGCACCGACGTGTCCGGCGATGCACGGGCCCACGTAGAACGTGGCGAACGGCAGGTCGAGTCCGAGTTCCGAGGCCGGACCCGTCACGGGCTCGTTGGTAGCCAGTGTGAACGGCGACTGGCCGAGCGGAACCGGATCGAAACCCAGGAGCAGGTGGTGCATCACCGGGTTGCCGACAAGCACCAGTTCCATCACCGCATCACGCGGCACGCCCGCATCATCAGTCAATTCGCCGACCAGCTCATCGAGTGCGGTGCGAACGGCCCGGGTCAGCTCCACATCGCCGCCCGGGTGCATCATCACGTATGACACGCGACTCATGAGGTCTTCGCCGAAGCGGATCTGGGGGTTCATCCGCCCCGCCGTGGAGAGCACTTCACCGGTGGTGAGATCGCACAGGTGCGCGGCGATGGTCGTGGAGCCGACGTCGACGGCAACACCGACCATGGTGTCGAAGAAGCCCGGCCAGATGCCGACGACCACGCCGTCGCGGATCGCCGCGGTCACGTCACCGCCGGCCTTCTGCATCACCGAGACGAGGCGAGGGAACACCCGGGAGTCGACCACCACGTCGTGGCCGAGGTCAAGAAGACCGCTGCGGAGGATCTCGGATGCGCTGCGGCCGTCGTCGATCCCAACGATGGACACGAACGCAAGCGTCACGAACGGGTCGACGACCACACCCGTGAGGTCGACGTTCTTGCGCACGACCTGGCGGTGCACCTGGCTCTCCGCCGGCACATCGATCACGATGTCGGTCAGTATGCGCGCCGAACACCCGAGCCGTCGTCCTTCGACGAGCGGCCGCTTGCCCCGATAGTTCGTCTCGGTCTCCCCCGGCGGACTGAACGCGTCGGCACCGACGGTCATCCCCCATTTCGGAAACGAGCCGACGCCGAGGTTCACCTGGCACCTTCCGCAGATGCCGCGCCCGCCACACACGGTGTCGAGATCCACGCCGAGAATCCGGGCAGCCTCCAGTGCGGTGACGCCCGCGGCGAGCTCACCCTGATGACCAGATGGGGTGAAGACGACCCGGACCATGACAAATCAGCAGTTCAGCGATGCGAAGGAGTCACGACGCGCCGGCGCCGCGCCGGCGACCGGTTCGCTCACCGCGGCCGCCGACCGGTGCGTTCGGATCACGGTTGGCCCGGATCCACGCGGCGCAGTCCTTGTCGTTGCCGGCCAACACGTCGGCGGCCATCACGGCGTTGCGGACCTCGTCGTGGAGCGGGCTCATGATGGCCGACGTCATTCCGGCACCGATGGCCATCGATAGGAACGTCCCGGTGATGGCGTGGCGGTTGGGAAGACCGAAGCTCACATTCGAGGCACCACACGTGGTGTTCACCCGTAGCTCCTCACGCAGCCGCCGAATCAACGTGAACGCCTGCTGGCCGGCCTGACCCAACGCGCCGATGGGCATCACGAGCGGATCGACCACCACGTCGTACGCCGGGATTCCGTAGTCGGCGGCGCGCTCCACGATCCGCTTCGCCACAGCGAATCGCACATCGGGATCCATGCTGATACCGGTCTCGTCGTTCGAAATGGCAACGACCGCTGCTCCGTATTTCGCGACGAGCGGGAGCACACGCTCCATGTTCTCCTCCTCGCCCGTGACCGAGTTGACAAGCGGTTTGCCGACATAGACCGCAAGCCCGGCGGCGAGGGCCTCGATGATCGACGAGTCGATCGACAGCGGCACATCGGTCACGGACTGCACCAACTGCACGGCGCGGGCGAGGAGCGCCGGCTCGTCGGCCAGCGGAATGCCGGCGTTCACGTCGAGCATGTGAGCACCGGCGGCAACCTGGGCAAGCGCGTCGGCTTCGACCCGGCTGAAGTCGCCGTTCTTCATCTCCGCGGCCAGCAACTTGCGGCCGGTCGGATTGATCCGTTCACCGATCATCACGAAGGGGCGGTCGAAGCCGATGACAACTTCTTTGGTGGCGGAACTGAGGACGGTGTTGCTCATTGCGATCTCCTGGCGTGGTCGCGAGAAAGGTGTTGCGAGCGTGAAGCGGAGCGGAGCAGCGCAGCGCCAATGTCAGAGCTCATTGCGATCTCCTGGCGTGGTCGCAAGACAGGTGTTGCGAGCGTGAAGCGGAGCGGAGCAGCGCA
>JANOHI010000351.1:0-1990 GCA_031406385.1 Acidimicrobiia bacterium | reverse complement strand
CCGTCGGCGCGACCGTCTCGAGCACCGCTCGGTGTCGTTCGGCGAACGGGTACGGTTCACTAGGGGCGAGCACGACATCACACCGTCGCACTCGCGCTTCATCGAGGTCGA
Organism: Acidimicrobiia bacterium; assembly: GCA_031406385.1. Classification (GTDB taxonomy): domain Bacteria; phylum Actinomycetota; class Acidimicrobiia; order Acidimicrobiales; family JANYDT01; genus JANLQX01. The sequence continues at coordinate 1,879 of JANOHI010000351.1, read as the reverse complement.
TGCTCGGATAGCGCTCCGGTTCCCCGTCTGAAACCAGACGCACACCGAGACGACGAAGCAGAGTTGCCGCGTAGGTGTCGTGATTGATGGTCATCCACGGGCGTTTCCAGATCGGGACGTACGCACGCATATCAGTTTCGAAAGACTGGACCTCGAGGGGTTCACAGCGATCCCCAAAGCCTTCGTCGAGGCCGACCGCCGACGCGAGCGTTCGCATCTGATCGCGGACCTGGTCGATGCTCGTGATGCTGATCGAGTGCACCCTGATGCCGGCCGCGACGAACGCTTCGGCGTCTGGCAGACGGTTCTCCTGATCGCACATCACGACGAGGTCGGGCATCAGATCGACGATGGCCGCGACATCGGGATCCTTCGTGCCTCCGACCGTGGGATAACGATCGCCCAGTTCACAGAACCTCGTCACCGCAACAGGCTCGATGCCCCACTCCAGCAGTGTTTCCGTGGCGCTGGGAACGAGCGTGACAACTCTCATGATGGTCTCCTCCTTCAGCGGGATCACGACGCCACCTGAGCGCCGCTCGTCGATCGGCAGCTGCGCGCAACTACGGAACGAGGGTCTCAGATCTTGTCGAGGAGCTGGGTCTTCTTGGCGTCGAATTCAGCCGGCGTGAGCAGACCCTTATCGCGGAGCTCGGCGAGCTTCTCGATCTGCTCCGGGATCGAGAGCTCGCGGCGACCGGCCATGCGATCCATGTCGCGGCCATGAGTGCGCTCGATCTGGCGGTAGATCTCGTTCTGCACGTGGAACGGTTTCTTCACGTTGTAGAAGCGTTGCTGGCCCTGCTCGCCGCCGGACTCGATCAACAGATCACCGGCGCCGATGAGCCGCTCCCAGATCGACTGTTTGAACGCGATGTCGTTGATGCGCTCCAGCGGTATCTCCTTGCCCTGCTTGGAGAAGAGGCCGGACCGGTAGATCAGTCGGTCGGTCGTGACCACGAAGTTCACCGTGCGCCAGCGCAGAAACTCCTCAAGGAGCCACAACAGCGCAAGCACCACCAGCACGACACCGGCGTACGTGATCCACTTGTTGGCGTTGTTGTCGGGGTTGATGAAATTGCCGGCGGCGACGGCCACCACGAGCGCACCGACCACGGCGAGCACCGGCTGGACCAGGAACCACAGGTGAGGCTTGCGGTCGAGGATGATCTCCTCGCTGTCGTGCAGATACTTCCGGGGGAAGGCCATGGCTGGCAAGGGTACTGGAACGGTCGTCGGCCGGGCCGAATCCCCGGCGCCGCCCCGGCGACCCGACGAATCACACTCGTGTGGTTCTGTCTCTGCCCCTGCCGCGCCCCGGCAACCCGACGAATCACACTCGTGTGGTTCTGTCACACCCCCTCCCCTACGCTGTGTCCCATGGCAAATCACACCCCTGTCGTTTCCGGTTCGCCGGCCGCGGCACCCGACTCGTTGCTCGCCGGGCTCAACCCGGCGCAGCGGGCCGCCGTGGTGAGCGGCGCCATGCCGCTGTGCATCCTGGCCGGCGCCGGCTCCGGCAAGACCCGAGTCCTCACCCGGCGGATTGCGTACCGCGTCCATAACGGCACTGCCGACGCCTCCCGCGTTCTGGCGTTGACCTTCACGCGGAAGGCGGCTCGCGAGCTCTCCAGCCGCCTCGGGCAGCTCGGCGTGCGTGAGCGCGTCGCCACCGGAACCTTTCACGCCATCGCCTATGCCCAGCTGCGCCAGTGGTGGACCGACACTGATCAGCGTGCTCCCGAGCTCACCGAGTCGAAGATCCGCCTCGTCGTGCCGCTGCTCGGGGCGCGCCGCAATGCCGTGGCTCCGTTCGATGTCGTCTCGGAGATCGAATGGGCCAAAGCCCGCATGCTCGACCCCGAGGCCTATGCCGCCG
>JANOHI010000301.1:0-17797 GCA_031406385.1 Acidimicrobiia bacterium | reverse complement strand
AACGACCATCCCCACAACAACAACAACGACCATCCCCACAACAACAACAACGACCATCCCCACAACAACAACAACGGCCATCCCCACAACAACCACGACCACAACGTGAACCACACCCCTGATTCCGGAGTCCCTGCGGTGGATTGAGGCTAAGCCCACCAAGAGGTTGCCGCACCAGCGCACGGCTCTTCGGATGAGCGGGTGTAGCTGGTTGAGGGTGTTGGCCGTCAGCGGACCGGACAATTTGCTCTGTGCACGTATCATCGCGGTGTCCGACAAGCAGTCCGCGCCGTCAGCGATTGCGACCCGAGATACGTCACGACCACACCCGGATCATGGGTATGCCACCGGATTCCACACCCCGCCATCGCCCGTGACAACCCGGCCGTTAACCCAGGGCTAGACGACCGCCGACCGCAGTCGTACAGTGACCTGACATGGTTGAAATCGCGACCCTCTCGTAGGACAGGAGCAGAAGACGATGCGCTTGATAGTCCCTGTTGCAGCAGCGTGCGCCGTAGCCGTCACGCTCGGCTTTTCGACCAGCGGCCTTGCCGCAAGCCCGAACAAGACCGTCGTGGTGTACGACGATCTCGAGAACACCACTCCAGCAAGCCATTCGCTGAAATGGTCCAATCCGTACGGCCTCGGTGAGACCGCAACCCCCGACGCGGATCATGCTGTGTCTTTCGTCAATGGCGTGCAGCGGGTCCGGGCTGTGCCATTTCGAACAGGTTTGGATTACAGCGTGTTTGATCATCTGAAGTACATGGAAGTCAGCAATATGTCTTTTCCCGTTCCGCCCAAAGGTTCTGTGGAGTTCTCGGCCGACATGACCGCGACGACGCCCGGTACGGTTGATCGCCTCGTGCAGCACGGAACCTTCACGCAGGGCGGGGCTTCTTACCAGGCGACGGTCCTTCAGGGCCAGCAGGCCGGGGTCGTGTTGAACATGGTTGACTTCTGCACCGGCCAACTGTTCGACTGGTTTCTCGCTGGATCCACCGCCTTCACGCTCATCGAGCGGCTCCCATCCAACGTAACGGGAAACACGGCAAACCCGGGTTGCAGCGGAGCGACTTATGTCGGCCGGGACAAGATGTACACGCAAATTATCGACGAAGTGAAGGTGGGCCCGGGGACACACAATGTCTCCATCCGCTACGACGCCAAGCAGAACTCGGTCGAGTACTTCCTCGACCGGAAGATGATCTCGAAGGTCAAGAACGTCGGCATCCCGATCGATAAGCAGCACGAGAAGTACACGGGGATCTATCCGTCTCTCGGCGCCGGTGAGTCGCTCGTCGGCAAGATCAAGTCGTTCTCGATCGGACATGGACTGTTCAGCCTCCTCGACGCCTTCCCCTACCAACACCCCGAGGCGCCCGAGCTCAGCGTCAACATTCCGGTCGGTAGTGGCAATCCGGCTGACGCCGGCAATGCTCGACTCTTCGGCCAGGGCGCGGACGGCACCTGGGACAACTTCATCGTGACCACCATCGACAAGAGCTAGCCCCGTCCCGGGAACCGACCCACTACCCGCTCCTACTCCGGGGGCGGGTCGTGGCGCCTCGGCGATGTGCGCAGGTTGGCATGCCACCGTCCGGTGGCGCCACCTCGCCAACAACGCGTCGCTGCAGTTCACCATCACCTGAAGCGGACCTGTCCCGGCTCGTTTGCGGGGTCGTTTGCGGGGCGTTATGAACCGAGCGCAGCCGGTCATCTGGGTGACCGCTTCGGTCAGTGGAGCGGCGTGCACCGGTGGCTCCGCCGACCGCGGAGCGGATACCCGACTACCTCGTCACCGAGAACTGACGACACCACTCTCGTCGTCCGGCGAGAGCACGTGGTACTGGCTTGCGTAGCGAGCGCCGCTGTCGGGAAGGGCTTTGGTTGTCAGATTCCCCGGCAGGAACGAGAAGAAGTGAGGCCGGGCGGCCGGCCGATCGGGACTGTCGAGGGGACACGCATGGGCCACGAGACTGCGGCGGGTCAGCGTCGGGTCGGTGATCGGAGCGCCACCGTGGACGAGGTCGGCCGACCACAGGAGCACGTCTCCCTTGCGGGGGAGGAACCGGGCGACGGAAAGGCCGGCGTCGTCGCATCGACTGGCGATCGACGGGTAGTACGACACGTGGGCGTCGTGTCCGTCGATGCTCGGATCGAAGTGGCGGCGACCCGGGGCGAAGCAGTGATCGGCGAGACGATGGCTGCCGGGTGCGTATTGGAGCTCTCCCGACCCGGGCCGAGCGTCTTCCAACGCGAACCACACGCCGACGAGCTCCAGCGGGCGATCGACGACCACGAAAGCTGTGTCCTGATGAAGACCTTGTTCGGACCCTGTCTCGAAGACGAGCGACTGGAAGTAGAGCGGGTCGGCATCGAACAGCACGCGGAGGAACTCGGTCACTCGAGCCGACCTCAGGAGTTGCTGCGCGCTGGCGAAATGAACGTGAGCGTCGACCGCCCGAGTGAGTCGGGTCTCGTCGCCGGCTTCCAACCGACGCGCTGCTCCGGTCCGGGAGTCGACGACGACCTGCTCGGGATGACCCTCACGCCAGACAAGCGCGAGCTCGCCGGCGAAACGTTCGCACAGCGCAGGGTCGGCCGCACCGGGCAGGATCACGTAGCCGTCGGCGATCCAGCCGGTAAGAGCCGGAACGAGATCGGAGGAGACCCGTCCAGTTCGCAATCGGTCCCTCAGCTGATCGTCACCGTCGACGCGGTCGGTCCACAGACCTCCGAACGGCGAGCGGGTGTGGACCGTCACGGTCGGGACACTACCCCCGGACCGGGCTCCCCGCTTCACCAGCGCAAGGAACGCCGGCCCGGGCGCTGCGCCTTCAGGGTGCCAGTCGCTCGATGACCCATGCTCGGTCATCGACGAGGCGGTAGCGCAACCGGTCGTGGAGTCGGGAGGGTCGACCCTGCCAGAACTCGATCGACGCCGGAAGCAGCCGGAACCCGCCCCACGTTGGCGGTCGCAACAGCTCGCTCTCGCGGAGCTCCGACAATCGGGCGGCAGCCGCCTCCAACCCATCACGGCTCTCGATCACCGTACTCTGTGCACTTACTATAGCTCCGATGCGGCTTCCGACCGGCCGAGACAGGAAATAGGCGTCGCTCTCCTGGTCGGTGACTCGTTCGACGCGGCCGAGCACGTTCACTTGACGCTCCAGCCGCCCCCAATAGAACGTGAGCGCGGCCCGCGGCTCCGTGGCCAATGCGCGGCCCTTCTGACTGCCGTAGTTCGTGAACCACACGAACCCGCGCGCGTCCAAACCCTTGAGCAACACCGTTCGGGTCATCGGCTGCCCGTCGAGGACCGTGGCGAGCGTCATCGCATGGGGCTCGTCGGTGCCGGCAACGTGGACGGCGCGCGCCTCCTCGAACCACTGCTGGAACTGCGCGAACGGATCAGCGTCGACCTCTCGCTCGTTCAGCGCCCCGACGAGGTAGTCCTGACGCAGGTCGGCGAACGACGATGGCGGAGTATCAGACACGACGCCAGTCTTCCCCGCCTGGCCGGCCTCGGTCGCCGAGTCACCGAGTCGCCGGATCCACTGCCCATGTCGCGGCAGAACCGACGGTCTACCATGACGCCCCGTGCCGACCCGAGCCCAACTACCCGGACTCGGGCTCGCCGGTCTCGTCGTCGTTCTCGCCTTTGCCGCCGAGAAGTTCGTCAGGTCACAGACCCCGATCGTGCTCTCACCCCTCGTTGCGGCGGTGCTCATCGGGGCACTCCTGACGAACCTGCGTGTCCTGCCCGACATCGCCCGGCCCGGCTTGCAGTACGCCGCACGACGCCTCCTGCGCGCCGGAATCGTGATCCTCGGACTTCAACTCTCGCTCACCAAATTGCGCGACCTCGGGGTCAAGGGTCTGGCGCTCGTCCTCGTCACGACCACGGTCACGTTCTTCGGGACGCAATGGCTCGGGAAACGCCTCGGGTTGTCGCCAGGTCTGCGGCTGCTCGTGGCCACCGGCTTTTCGATCTGCGGCGCATCCGCGGTGGCAGCGATGCGTCCCGTCAGCGGCGCCGACGACGATGACACGGTGTACGCGATCGGTCTCGTGACGCTCTGCGGAAGCCTCGCCATTGCCATTCTTCCGGCCATCGGACAGGCTGTCGGATTCGGCGACCTGCGATTCGGGACGTGGGTCGGCGCAAGCGTGCATGATGTCGCTCAGACCGTCGCAACCGCAGCCAGCCGCACATCCGATGCCGCCCGTGAGGCAGCCATTGTGGTGAAGCTGACCCGCGTCGTCCTCCTCGCCCCGCTGGTCACCGGTGTCAGCATCTGGCGGCGCCGACAACTCGCCGCGGCCGCCCGGATAACGGCAGACGAGGCCATCACGGTCGACAGCCCGCCGGAGATCGGCAATGGCAGTGCGGGCCAGACGGTGAGCGCCGCCGCCGTGAAAGGTCCGCCAATCCTGCCGCTGTTCGTCGCCGGCTTCCTCGCCATGGTCGTCCTCAATTCGGCGGTGGAACTGCCCGTCGAACTCCTTCGACAGGCGAAGAACCTCGAACGTGTGCTCCTGGCCGCAGCCCTGGTCGGATTGGGTGCCGGGGTCGACGTCCGCAAGCTCCGGGCGATCGGTCCGCGCCCGCTCGTGCTGGGGTTGGCGTCGTGGGTGCTGATCGCGACCATGACGGCGTTCGGCGTCGTCGCGCTCGGCATTGGCTGAACATCGGCGACCAAACCAACTTTTTTGGGCATACGCTCAATTCCATGGCTTCGTCCGATGACCGCCCGAACTCTGGAGTCCTTCCGGCTCCGCTCGATCGGCTCACGGCCAGCGCCCGGGCCACGCTCGCGGGGGCGATCCGTCGCCAGCTCGTCGGCGACCGCGGGCCGTCACGCGATCTGAACGCACCGATCGACGGTGATCCCGGGCTCTTCGGGCCGGGCAGTGCCACCTGGCAGGTGCACGCCGACGCCTCCATGCTCATCGGCGGCGTCAGGGCCCTCCTGTTGCAGACCATGCACCCGCTGGCCATGGCCGGGATCGCCGAGCACTCCGCGTACCGCACCGACCCCATGGGTCGGCTGTGGCGGACGTCGGAATACGTGGGCACCACGAGTTTCGCCACGACGGCCGAAGCAGAACGGGCGGTGGCCATGGTCAAGCGAGTTCACCAGCGGGTTCAAGGGACCGCACCGGACGGAAGGCCATACAACGCCAACGATCCGCATCTCATGGCCTGGGTCCACCATTCGCTCACCGAAAGTTTCCTCGTCGCCTATCAGCGCTACGGGGCGAACCGGCTCAGTGCCACCATGGCCGACCGCTACGTCGCCGAACAGGCGACCCTGGCGGAGATGCTCGGCGCAACCTCACCGGGTCCGGCCCGCAGCGTCGCCGAGCTCCGCTCGTGGATGAGCGGTATCCGACCGGAGTTGCACGCCGGCCGACAGGCGCGCGACGCCGTGAGGTTCCTCCTCATGCCCCCGCTGCCGGTCATCAGCCGAGGGCCATATGTCGTTCTCGCCGCCGCCGCCGTCGGATTGCTGCCGGGCTGGGTCACCCGATCGCTGCGAATACCGGTGATTCCGCTCGCCGACCCGCTCGCCGTCCGACCTGCTACCAAAGCTCTCTCCTCCGTGATCGGCTGGGCGCTTTCGGCTCCGCTCGTCTCGGCGAACTGACGCAGGCGCATTTTCACCGCGTACGCGAAGCGACCGGCCGCAATCGGGCCGTTCGCTGTCGTCAGGCGGTTGTTCGGCGGCTCAGGCCGGCGGGCGCTCCGTCATCGCACCCGCAGGTCTCAACGACCGGCCTTGATGGCATCTCGGATCTCGCCGAGAAGGACCTCTTCCCTGCTCGGACCGGCAGGAGCGTTCGCGGCGCGCATCTTGTTGTAGGCCTTGACCACGAGGAACATGACGAAGGCCACGACGATGAAGTTGATGATGGCATCGATGACCAAACCGACCTGGATGCGGCCCTTGCCGATGTCGAAGCCGATCGCTCCGATGGAGGGCTTGCCGAAGATTGCTGCGATGATGCCGCCGACGATGCCTTCCGTGAAGGCTGTGACGACGGTGCTGAAGGCCGCGCCGAGCACAAATGCGACGGCCAGGTCGACGAGATTGCCCTTGTTGATGAAGTCTTTGAATTCCTGCAGCACGACGTGTGTGCTCCTTTTGGTTGACGGAATCAGCACACCCGCACTCCGGGTGTGCCGCATTTCACAGTAAGGGAGCCTCTGCGCGGTGTCGAGGAGCCCGGAGAAGACAAACGCAACACACTGCCAAAGGTCGCGAAGTGGTTCGCCCGAACCGGAACACGTGGATCGACGCTAAGGTCGACCGCCTCGACGCGCTGTCCGACCGTCCGTTCCGGATCCGAACCCTGGAGGAAACGATGCGCCGACCCTCGAACCGTCAACTGAGCTGTTCGTTCTTCGTCCTTACCGGGCTCTGGCTCGGGAACCTTCGCGCAGAGGCCCAGGTGCCGCAGCCGCCGGCCGGCGCCGGCCAGCCGTCGTCATTCGTCGTTGACTCGAGCGACCTCGTTGCGGTTCTCCCGCCCGCCCCATTGGCGCCACCGGCTCCGGCGACCACCGTCAAGGCCCGGAAGGTGAAGAAGGCCACGTCTGGCGCGCCCACAACCGTTCAGGTACGCGTCCTTCCGACGACCCCAGCGCCGTCGGAGGCGACCGCGCGAACAACCGACGGCGGGGCGATCCCGGAGTCGGTGTGGGCGGCGCTGCGCAAATGCGAATCTGGTGGGAACTACGCCATCAACTCCGGCAACGGCTACTACGGTGCGTACCAGTTCGCCGCGGGAACGTGGCGCAAGCTCGGCTTCTCGGGTCTCCCTCACGAATCGCCGGCGGCCACCCAGGACGAGGCGGCGCGCAAGCTCCAGAGCCAGCAGGGCTGGGGGCCGTGGCCCGCCTGCACCCGCAAGCTCGGCTTGCGCTAGGGTCTCGAATCACAAGTCCGCTGCGAGCTACTTACGTGTCGGGACACTAGGGTCCCGAATCACAAGTCCGAGAGCTACGTACGATTCGCCGACGCTAACCGATGGCTCCTGTTGCGCGCAGAGCGAGGCGCTCCTCGGCCGTGTAGCCGAGTTCCGTGAGCACATCGTCGGTGTGGGCTCCGAGGCTGGGGGGCACTGCCCCGATCCGGGCGGGGGTCGTGGAGAAATGCACGGGCGGACGGGGCTCGCGCAGACGCCCGTAGTCGCCGCGGTGGTGTTCGATCAGCGTGCCGTTGGCGACGATCTGCGGGTGATCGGCCACGTCGGCCAACGCCGTCACGCTGGAGCACGGCACGTCGTTGGCGACCATGGCCGACACCACCGTCGCCGTCGTGTTCGTCGCCACAAATTCCGCCAACCCGCTCTGCCACAGCTCCAGGTTGGCCATTCGCCCGCCCGCCGTTGCGAGACGCGGATCAGCCATCCATTCCGGGTGTCCGACCGCCTTGGCCATGCCACGGAACTGCCCGTCGGTGAGGACGGACATCGTGACGAACCCATCGGTCGTCCTCGCCAGGGAGTACGCCTGTCCAATCACCGGTCCCGGGCTCACTCGCTCACGATCGAGGAACGTCAGGCCCATCATGGCGTCGGTCCATAAAAAGGCCAGCGTGGCGTCGATCATGGCGACGTGGAGGTGCTGGCCGACGACCTCGCCGGTGAGTCGATGGTTGCGCTCACGGGCGAAGAGTGCCGCCGAGACGGCCTGGGCCACGGTGTACGCGGTGATCTTGTCGCAGACGAGGTTCCGGAACAGATTGGGGTCGCCCGTCGCCGGATCGGTCTGGGCGGCGGCCACGCCGACGGTGGCTTGGATGATGTTGTCGTACGCCGGACGGTCGGCCATGGGACCGGAGAAGCCGAATCCGCTGATCGAGACGTAGATGACTCCGGGGTTGTCGGCACGGATCAGCGGTTCGTCGATCCCGAGCCTTTCGACGACACCCGGCCGGAAGTTCTGGATGATCACGTCGGCGCGGGCGCACAGGCGCCGGGCCACGGCCTGACCGGTCGGGTCGCCGAGGTTGACAGCCACGCCTCGCTTTGATCGGTTGCACGTGAGCCACAGCGCTGACGTTCCCGAGACCGTCTCACCGAGGTAGCGCATCACGTCGCCGAAGCCGGGCGGCTTGATTTTGATCACATCGGCCCCCTGGTCGCCGAGCATCATTGCGGCGAGCGGTGCCGTGATCATGGTGCCCACCTCGACCACGGTGACGCCGGCGAGGGGCCCGGCAAGATGCGCGTGTTCGGTATCGGCACGCGAGAAGGATGGTGGCATGGGGCGTGAACGTTCATTCTCCAACATCAAGCACTCCTCGTGGTTGTACTGTTACTCTTCGTGGTCGATGGCGTGTTCACTCCTGGACCGCTCTTCAGTTCCGAACGGAACGCCGCCATGACCGACCCTTCGACTGCCGGTGTACCACCGGTCAACGTAGCCAGTTCTGATCCACTACCCGCAGTCGGCGGACCGACGACGCCGATCGTCGCGAGTTCGTGGCCCCTCGCGACCGACGACGGAATGAGTGCGGGCATTGCTGTCGGTCTGCCGAACCTCGGCCCGAGGCCGACCGACCCGACGACCGTTGCCTCGGGCCAACCTGCACCGTCGGTCACGTCGACGGCGACGACGGACGCGGCCACGGCTTCGCCGGGCGGCGCCGAAGGCGAATCATGGCGGGCCGACCCGCTGCAAGCACTGGCCGAATTGACACTCGGACTCCGCACCAGTGGCGGCGACGCCGCGCTCGTGATCACCCGCGCCCTGCACAACAGCGTCGGTGACCGTGCCGTGCTGTGGAGCGTCTCGCTCGACGGAACACGCGCCCGGCTCCACGCCGTCGACGGACAACAGGTCGAGCAGCCATGGACGCCGGCATCGGGTGTCGTCGCCGAGGTCTTGGGGGCCCGTCAGCCGGTGGAAATGGGAGTCCTCGATGACGATCTCACAGTCGGCCTCGTCGCCCCTCGGGGCCGGCTGGCGGAGGAGGACGCCCGTGACGCCGGCCGAGTCTTCGGTCGTTTCGTACCGGTCGTGGCCGCGGCGGCGCCGACCGGTCTACCCGGAGCGACGCCAGCGTCGGGGCGCAACGATGGCCGCATCATCGGTGTGCTCGGTGTACTCCGCCGACCGGGACGGCCACCGTTCGACCTCGGCGACCGAATCGTTCTCGACGCCGCGACCGGTCACTACGAAAGCACCATCGCCGCGGTCAACGCCAGCGCCGAACTGCGTTCGTCCAGCACCGCTGGCCTCACTCCGACCGATGGTGGTGTCACGCTCGGCCGCTCCCTGCTCGAACGAATCGGCGAGATCTCCGGCGACTTCGTGTTCCGCCATCTCTTTTCCGGACGCACCGACTACATCAGCAGTGGCGTCGTCGCCTCGCTCGGATACTCGCCGGCCGAAGTAATCGCCGACGGCGGGCTGTTGAACCGCCTCGTCCACCCCGACGACCGACATCTGCTCAGCGAGATCGCCGAGGACCCCGCCCGGTGCAACCAACCGATGACGATCCGTTTGTTCCGCCGAAACGGCCAGATTTCCTGGCAGTACATGCGCCTGGCCCCGATTCTCGGTGCGACCGCCGACGGCACGCTCGGCGACGGTGCCCCAGTGCTGGGGATCGAGGGATTCGCGACGGACGTCACGGTCATCAAACAGGCGGAAGCCGAGTTGGTTCACCAGGCGCGCAGCGACGTGCTGACCGGACTTGCCAATCGCTTGGCGTTCCGAGAGGCCGTGCAGCGCTCTCTTGCCCGCTTGGAACGTCACGCGGGGATGTCCGGCGTGCTGTTCTTGGACCTCGACGGGTTCAAGAAGGTCAACGATTCATTCGGACACGCCGCCGGTGACGATGTGTTGCGCCAGGTTGCCGACACGCTGCGACGCGTGATCCGCCGTGAGGACCTGGTGGCCCGACTCGGGGGTGATGAGTTCGCGGTCCTGCTGTCGGAGTTGCGAACGCCCGACGAGGGAGCGGCCACGGCCCGGCGCATCCTTGCCGCGTTCGAGGAGACCCCGGTGACGGTGAACGGCCTTCCCGCCGACGTCTCCACGGGTATCGGCATTGCCGTCGTGGCCGACCCGGCCACATCGCCCGATGAGCTGATCAATCGCGCCGACACCGCGCTCTATCAGGCCAAGCGGGCGGGCCGCGGGCGCTGGCAGGTGTACGAGGGCAGCTACGGATCGCTCGCCGCCAGTCAGCAACCGCTCCAGGACCAAACCGTCGGCGCAAGCAGCGGGCCGTCGGTGTTTGCCACGACAGGCCTCGCGGCCGACGCATCAACGCCGACCGGAGCGGGAAGGGTCGCGCCATCGGAAGAGCCGACGGGGCTTCGTCCACCTCGCCCGATCCGTCCATCAACCCCCGTTCCCGTTCCCGGGCCGGTCGTCACCGACGCCACCGCGCGGTCGGCATTGGCCGCCCGCGACTTCCGACTGCACTACCTCCCCGAGGTCCAGGCGACCACCGGCCACGTTGTCGCCGTCGAAGCCCTGCTGCGCTGGCAGCACCCGACCCTTGGTCTGCTGCCGGCGTCGGCGTTCATCAATGAACTCGTCGGTCTCGAAACCATCCACGCGATCGGGGACTGGGCACTGCGAGAGTCGTGTCGACAGGTCGCTTCGTGGCGGGAGCGATACCGCGTGCCCTTGCAGCTGTGGGTGAACGTCGTCCCGGCGCAGATCGCCCGACCCGGCTTCGCCGAGACGGTCCTGGCGACGATCACGGCGTCTGGCCTGTCACCGCGAGATGTCGGGTTCGATGTCCCGGAGGCGTCGCTGCCCTCGCTGACGGCTCAGGCGGAGGAGGCGCTGGCGACCCTTGACCTTGCCGGGGTGCGACTGGCAATCGACGACTTCGGCGGCGGGACGACGTCGCTGCGTACGTTGCAACGCCTTCCCCTCAGTCAGATCAAGCTCGACCGGGCGCTGATCGAGGCGATCGACCGGCCGAACGGAACAGGGTCCGCCGACCTCGTGGGCATGGCGGTGTCGTTGGTCGGGTCGCTCGGTGCCGAGGTCGTGGCGGTGGGTGTGGAGCGACGCACCCAACTGACCCAGGTACAGGCGTTGCAGTGCGCATATGTGCAGGGCTACCTCGCCGGTCAGGCGTTGTCAGCCGACGACATCGAAGCAATCCTCCGCGCCGGGCAACCAACCCTCCCCGGAATCGACCCCCTGACCAACTGACCGCGTTGGGAGAGAGGTTGCCCCTCTGTTCGATTGGTGCTGCGCCGCTCGCTGCGCTCGACTGCTCGCAACACGAGTGGCCCTGACACTGGGAGAGAGGTTGCCCCAATTCCTGGGGGCAAAACGCCTCCCAGCGGCGCTGGGAGGCGTTTTGCTGCATTTCGGCCAGGCCCGCTAGCGGAGTCGGAGTCGGAGCGACTGACCGGGTCGGAGCTGAGCGAGTTCGGGCATCGACCGTTCGCGGACCACGCCGACAACGGGATAGCCGCCGGTCGTGCCGCAGTCGGGGCCCAGGATGATCGGCTGCCCGTTCGACGGAAGCTGGATCGCGCCCGGAATCATCGCCTCGGTGGCCAGCTCTCGCCCGTCGTACTCCCCGGCGCGAGTGAGTGCGACGCCGCGAAGACGGACCCCGGTTCGATCGCTCGCAGGGTCGACTGTCCAGTGCCCGTGGACCAGCTCGACTCGGGCCTGTGTGCTGAGCCAGTCGTAGCGGGGCCCCTCGACGATGTCGATCGAGGTCACCTCCGGCGACGGACGCACCGGGACCGGCTCGAACCAGGCGTCACCCGACTGTGACGGTCCCATCCGAACGACATCGCCGACGGCGAGCGGCGGCGGACCGATCTTTCCGAGCGAGTCGTACGACCGGCTGCCAAGAACGACACGGGCCTCCACCCCACCGCGAACAGCAAGATACGCGCGCAGACCATCTGTGGGCATACCAAGCTCGAGAAGGTCGCCGCGCCGAAGCTCCAGTACATGGCTCGTCGAAACCTCACTGCCATTGACGAGAACAGCGAGCGTCGCGCCTGTGACCGCGGCTGTCGTCGAATGGAGCACCTCGAAGGCGCACGAACCGAGCAGAGCTTCGATGACGGCGGCGTCGGGGTCGTTGCCGACAAGTCGATTGGCCAGCGCGGCAGAACGCTGATCGAACGCACCGGAGCGGGCGATCCCTTCGTGCGCTCGCCCGCGCCGGCCACGGTCCTGAACGGTGAGCATCGGACCACATCGACGTACGACGAGTGTCACGACAGGACCGCCCGGAACCGGACCCGGTCACCGGGAGCGAGCAGTCCGGCGGGGTCGCGGCCCTCGTCGAAGAACACGATGCCGGTGCGGCCGAGTAAGCGCCAGCCGCCCGGTGTCGATGCCGGGTAGATCCCGGTGAAACCGGCTCCCATGGCGATCGATCCGGCCGGGACGCTCGACCGGGGCGATTCCAGTCGCGGCACGACGAGCGCCGGGTCAAGGCCCACCAGGTAGGGGAACGCCCGCGAGAACCCGAGGAACGCCACCGTGTACGTCGGAGCCGTGTGTCGCCGGATGATCTCCTCGACCGACAGGCCGGTGAGCGAGGCGACGACGGGGAGGTCGACTCCGTCGTAGATGACGTCGACGACGTGGAGCGGCCGTTCGGTATCGCCGACGGTCGCCGGCGATACCGGAAGCATCGCGATCCGCCGCACCAGTTCAGCGGAGGACATCGTCGGGTGTCGGGGCCGGACAAAGAGCGTCTCCGCGCCGGGCACGCACTCTTCGACGAGACCACTTCCTCGCACCGAACGAAAGAGTTCGTGCACCATCTCGAGGTCTTGGCATTCGATCAGGACCCCGTGCTCCCCGTATGGGCGCCAGACGAGATCGTTGGACCCACCATGTCGATCTATGGATCCGCCCACACTAACTCCTACGTCTACTTACGATTTCGGCAGATCGACGAACGACTGCACGGTGAAGCCCTCGCTCAGGAGACGGGAACGCACCGCATGAGCGTTCGAGACGGCGTTCGGGGTGTCACCGTGCAGACAAATGGATCCGATCCCCTTCCGAGAAGCGAGCGCCACCGCCTGCGTCGCGACAGCCCCAGGATCGGAATGCACTGCGCCGGGTTCGCTGCGGGGGACGAGCGTGCCGTCGTCCCGATAGGCGCGGTCGGCCAGTCCTTCGCCGACGACCCGCAATCCGTTCGTTGCGGCCTCGACCACCAGCGGTCCCTCGGCACCAAGAATGGGCAGGGTCGAGTCGAAGAGGGCCACGGCGTGAGCGAGCGCCCGCGCCTGCACAGGGTCGCTGTTGACTCGGTGGTACAGCGCGCCGTGCGCCTTCACGTAACGGAGCCGCGCGCCCGCAACGCGACACAGCCCGTCGAGCGCCCCGAGCTGATAGAGAACGTCCGCCGTCAGGTCATCGGGCTCCACGTCCATCCGCCTTCGGCCGAAACCTACAAGGTCCGGGTAGCCGACATGGGCACCGATCACGACGTTGCGTTCAGTCGCGGCGTGCACAGTTCGCCGGATGGCGGAAGGATCGCCGGCGTGGAAGCCGCAGGCGATGTTGGCGCTCGTGACCACGTCGAGCATCGCTGCGTCGTCACCCATCGACCAGTTCCCGAACGACTCGCCGAGATCGGCGTTGAGATCGATGACAGCCATGTCGCCATCATGGCGCAGTCGGACCCGGACGCGTCAGCGTTGCGCCCGGTACACGCCCTTCGCTCCACTGACAAACGTGGCGGCGACGTTCATCGGCAGGAACACCAGGAGCCCGATTGGGCCGAACAATTCCGCCCCCATCACTGCGGCGCTGACCGGGGTGTTCGACGCCGCCGCCCAGGTCGACACCATGCCGACAGCGGCGAGAAGCGGTGGAGAGCCGCCGAGCGGTCCGGCCAACACCGCGCCGAGACATGCGCCCATGCACAGCAGAGGCGTGACCTCACCGCCGGGGAAGCCGCTCCCGAGCGTCACTGCGGTGAACAGGAGTTTGAAGGCGAAGGCTCCCGTGGGGAGAGCGGCCCCGAGGAGCGCGGCGTCGAGCAATGGCAGCGATAGCCCAAGGTATGTGCGCGTATCGATGAGGAGCGTGAGCCCCACGACGACCGCGCCACCGACCATCGGCCAGACCAGAACCGGCAGTCGTGATCGGCGGAGAGCTTCATGCACGCTGCCGTGCGCTGCCAGGAAGGCCCGGGCTAGCAGACCCGACGCGAGTGCGACGATGAGCACCCCGAGGTTGAACGGACCATGCAGAGACGGCAGTTTCGTGTGGTGGATGCCGAGCCGTGTCGTCACGACGTGGCCGACGAACGACGAGACAGCAGCGGCCGGAAGGAACGCGAGCGCTTCGTCGACACGGGTCCGAAGGTGCGACGCCGTGCGCGGTCGCCACCGACGGAGGGCTTCGGTCCCAAAGATCGTCCCCGCAAACGGCACGCCGAACACCGAACCGAATCCGCCAGCCAGAGCCGTCACCACTAGCAGTCGTCGCACGTGGACGGGAGACGCTCCGCTCCGGCGGGCGGCACGTTCGAGTGCGGGTCGGACCGGCGCCGCGAGCCCGGCGGCGATCTGGACCGCCGCGCCCTCTCGTCCACCGGAGCCGCCGAACAGGTGTGTCGTCACCGAACCGAGAAGCGCGTAAGGAGCCATATGAAACGGAACCCGCCCGCCGGGAGCGGCATCGTCGGGCAGAAGATCATGGTCGCCCTCGTCGAGGTGGAACTCGTCGAGGAGCAGGTTGGTCCCCGCGGTGGCGCGGCCCGCGCTCCGCCGCAGGAAGCCAATACCGAGACCCGCTGCGGGAAGAAGCCAGAGCAGCCAAGGGCGATCGACCCGGGTGTCGGTCGCCCAGGTGAGGGCATGCAGAAAAACGGCCGAACCGAACCCGGCGGCGACACCGGTGGCGAGCCCGACGGCCAGGCCCACGAACAGCCGCCCCACCGCACGACGCCGATGCCAAACCCCTCCACCGACGCTCACGATCGTGCGACGCTACTGGGGACCCAGCATCGGATCAGGGCCATAGGCTCGGTTCATCGTGTCTCTCCCCCGTCTCCGTGTCCGCAAGCGACGTCGACTGGGTCCCGGCGGCCTGACACCCGGCCGACTCTTACCCGGCCTCATCGCCGTAGCGTTGACGGTGGCTCTTGCGACACCGTCTGCCTCGGAGCGCAAGGCGCCCGTGGGGAAGGACGGAAAGGCGCGTACGACCGGTACGGTGGCGCCGCGCGCGAACGTCGATATCGCCACCGTGGAGTTCGCCCGCGCCGAGCAGCCGATCGGTGTGGTGTCCCGACGCGACGACCAGACGCTCTACGTCATCGAGAAACCGGGCCGTATTCGCGCCTACCGCAACGGTGCGTTCGACCCAACGCCAGTGCTCGACATCGTGGAACGTGTCGACTCGGCCAATGAACGCGGATTACTCGGTCTGGCCTTCTCACCGACCGCCCGCGATCTGCTTTACATCGACTACACGGACACCCGCGGTGTCGTCCATGTGAGCGAGGTTCCGTTCGACGGGCGCGTCGCTGACATGTCCCGCGAGCGCGTGCTCCTGAAGATCCCGAAGCCGTTCAACGAGCACAACGCCGGCACGCTTTCCTTCGACCGCAACGGATTGCTCTACATCGCCATCGGTGACGGCGGTTCGTCGGGGGATCCGAAAGGCAATGCCCAACGCGTCGACGTTCTGCTCGGAAAGATTCTCCGCATCGACCCGAAGCCGAGCGCCAACCTGCCCTATTCGATACCGCCCGAGAACCCGTTCGCCGGTCGTGGGGCGTCGTCGCTCGGAACGGTGAAAGCCGTCAAGGCGAGGCCGGAGATCATCGCGTTCGGCCTCCGCAATCCCTGGCGGGCCGCCGTCGACGCCGATACCGGCGACGTGTGGATTCCCGATGTCGGCGAGAGCAAGGTGGAGGAGATCAACCGGATCCCTGCTGGATCGAATTCGGCCGCCAATTTCGGTTGGAGCCTGAGGGAGGGGCGCCAGTCGTTCAAGGGCCCGCGGCCGAAGAACGCTGTCGACCCGGTGTTCGACTACCCGCATGCCGACGGACGATGCTCGGTCGTGGGCGGCGTTGTGTACCGAGGGAGCGCTATCGCTGCACTCCAGGGTCGCTATGTGTTCGGGGATGTCTGCAGCGGGCGCGTTCAGGTACTCGACGACCCGATGCCGGGCCGGGGACGGGCGACAGACCTCGGAGCGCGTGTCAGTTACCTCACGTCGTTCGGCGTCAACCCGGACGGCGAACTGATCGCCACCTCACTCGAAGGCGGCCTGTACCGGCTCGTTCCGGCGGCGACGTGACGAGCGAGTCACTCCACGGTGCCGTATGCCTTCGTGCGATCGCCGGCGGCCGCGCTGTTCCGGACGAAGTCGACGGCTGACGCGACTGCGGCGATGAACTCGTCGGCCACATCGAGGTGCACGGCATTGACCGTGCAGTGCAGCGAGTCCGGCGGTGACTGACGGTCGCAGTACCAACCGCCCTCCGCCCACAGCCGGTCAGCGACGGCGTAGATGTCGATGGGATCCTCGGCGCCGACGGGTGCTCCAAACGCCAACAGCGTCGCTTCCGGCTCACCCCGTACGGCGATGCCGTCGATCGCCGAGATCCCGGTTTGGATCCGCTGTCGCGCCGCGAAGGCACGCTCGGTGAGACGGAGGTAGCCCTCCTCTCCGAGGTGCTGGAACACGGCCCATGCCGATGCCAAGGGACCACCGCTGCGTGTGCCGAGCATCGCGGCAGAGCCGTAGAGTCCGCCGAGCCAGTCGCTGGTGATGAAGATCTGGTGTTTGCGGAGCTCCTTGGAACGATGGGCCAGCACCGACACACCTTTCGACGCGTACCCGAACTTGTGCAGGTCGCAGCTCATCGACGTGACACCGGGAACGGCAAAATTCCAGGGTTTCGTCATCAGCCCGAGGCGCTCCAGCCAGGGGAGGGTGAAGCCCATGCAGCTGTCGACGTGGAACAGGATGTCGTGGTCCTGGGCAAGGCGGCCGATCTCATCGATCGGATCAATCACGCCTTGCGGATACGCAGGCGCTGAAGCCACCAGGAGGATCGTGTCCTGGTCCACGGCCGCGGCCATCGCATGGGGGTCGGCGCGGTAGTCGACGCCGACGGGGATGCGGATCGCCTCGACATCGAAGTAGTCGGCAGCCTTCGAGAACGCTGCATGCGCCGTTGTGGGAAGCACCATCCGCGGACGGTGCACTCCTCGTTTGCGGCCCCACTCCTTGGCCCCCTTGACCGCGGTGAGGATACTTTCCGTGCCTCCGGACGTGTACACGCCAACGGTCTCGTCGTCGCCGCCCAGAAGACCGCACACGGTGCCGACAACCTCTGCGGTAAGCGCGCGTAGCGAAGGGAACGCGTCCATGTTCAGAGCGTTCTCCGAAGCGAACCGCTTCTGAGCCTCGACGGCCAGTTCGTACGCCTCGTCGCCGGCGAAATAGGCCAAAGAGAACGCCCGACCGTCCTTCCAACGAAGATCGCCGCGACGGAATTCCTCGAGCCGACCGAGCACCTCTGCCGGCGGCGAGCCCATTGCCGGCATGGCCGGGCGTCGACGGGGTGTGGCGGGGGACGATGTCACCATCGCACCCTGCCACGCGACGAGACAGTGCGCCAGTGATGCCGGTTGCGCGCGTCGTCGGTGAGGGGCGTATCGTCCGGAGGATGAACGACACCCTGACCGCCGCCCTTCCGGATCTCCGGGCCGACGCCGTGCGTCTCGTCGACGATGCCGTCTCGTTGCGACGCGATCTGCACCGCCATCCAGAGCTCGGGCTCGAGAACCC
>JANOHI010000300.1:0-3835 GCA_031406385.1 Acidimicrobiia bacterium | reverse complement strand
GGCTCGCCGACGGTGCGTCGCCCGTCGACGGTGGTCCCCTGTTCGGCGTCGAGCACCTTCTGAGCGGAGAGTAGTCGTTCCTTCTCTGCGCTCAGCTGGGTTCGAAAGCGGTTGAGCTCCATGGTCGACCTCCTCGGTCGGTAGTTGTGGCAGGGGGTCAGTCAGGACGACGAGTCGTCGGATCGCGAAGTGTCCGGACGTGGACGGTCCGAGTCCGGCGACCGCTCCTGGAGTCGGATCTTCACGTCGACCGCGCAGACTCCGCGCGGTGTCACGATCAAGGGATTGATGTCGAGCGTGGCCAACTCCGGGACGATCTCGGCGAGCTCGCCCAGTCGGACGAGCACATCGGCGATCAGGTCGCAGTCCACGGCCGGGCTGCCACGGAAGCCGTCAAGGAGCGGGGCGATGCGCAGCGAGCGCAGCTGGCGTCTGGCCTCGTCGTGATGCAGGGGCGGCATCCGCACGGCCCGATCACGGCGGATCTCGGCGAGCCGGCCTCCCTCTCCGATGACGACGACCGGTCCGAGCTCGCGATGACTCACGATGCCGGCGAGCAGCTCGAGCCCGGGGGCCGTCTGCGCCTGCACGAGCACCCCGCCCATCGTTGGGCCGAAGTGCCGGTGCATCACTTCGAAGGTCGACGCCACCTCGAATTCGCTGTCGACACCGAGCTTCACCCCTCCTGAGTCGCTCTTGTGGGTCATGTCGGGGTTCGCCACCTTGAGCACCACCGGATACCCGATGGCGGTCGCAGCCTCGCAGGCGGCGTCTGCGGAGTCGGCGTATCGCGGAGCGGCGACGTCGAGGCCGGCGAGATCCACCAATCGGAACGCGTCGACGGCCTTCATCCATCCGCCGGCCGGTGAAGCCGCCATGGCCGAGTCGACGAGACGACGGATCGCTTCGGGGTCGCCGACAGGTGACTCGTCATGGACCGGTGAATACTCGGCCAGCCACTCCGCGCGCTCCGCCAGGCGTGCCAGCACTCGGACGGCTCGTTCGGGATACGCGAACGTCGCCAACAACGGCGCCAGCTTCATGTTGGAAGCCGGGACGAACGCGCAGAGCATCGGCTTGCCTGGCCTCGCCGACTGCACGCGCCCGATGGCATCTACGAACGGTGTGGCGTCGGCGCCCGAGACATCGGCGAACACGACCAGCACGGCGTCCGTGCCCGGATCGTCGATGACCGCGTTGAGAACCTTCGCCAACGCCTGCGGAGAAGCATCGGCCCGAAGATCGATCGGACCGGCTTCTCCCGGACGTCGCTGCAGCGATCGGCCGAGCGCGGCCTCAAGAACGGCGATGGTCGCGGCTGTGAAGGACGACGGCGTCAGACAGGCGCTCACGCAGGCATCGGAGGCGAGAACCCCGGGGCCCCCGGCGTTCGTGACGATGGCGACGTTGCGGCCCTGCGGCAGCGGCTGGGAGTCCAGCGCCACGCAGAGGTCGAGCAGTTCCTCGACATCGTCGACCCGCAGCACCCCGGACTGACGAAGCAGGGCGCTGACCGTGTCGTCGGGAAGGGCCAGGGCCGCAGTGTGCGAGGTTGCGGCACCGGCGGCAACCTCGCTCCGTCCGGACTTGATGGCCAGAACTGGCTTCACGAGCGACGTCTGCGGGGCTATGCGAGCGAACGCGCGAGGGTTGCCGAACGACTCCAGGTACAAAACGATCTGGCGCGTCGAAGCATCCTGCTCCCAATACCTGAGCAGGTCGTTGCCACTCACGTCGGCCTTGTTCCCGACGGAGGCAAACGAGGACACCCCGAGTCCCCGAGCACGCAGTCCGTCCACCACGGCGATGCCGATAGCTCCCGACTGCGTCATCACTGCGACCGAACCGGCCGGCAGATCGGCGGACGCGAACGTGGCGTTCATACGCACGTTGGGGGCCATGTTGGCGATACCGAGACAGTTCGGACCGACGATGCGCATGGCGCTGCTTCGGGCGAGAGCGAGAACGCGACGTTGGCGTTCTGCCCCCTCGGGGCCCACTTCGGCGAAGCCGGCCGAGATGATAACGAGGGCACCGACGCCAGCGGCCGCACATTCGGCGACCGCGCGCTCCACGGCGTCGGCGGGCACGACGATCACCGCAAGATCCACTGGGTAGGGAGCGTCGCCGATAGATGGCACGGCAGGTAGACCACAGACGTATTCCGCGTGCGGGTTCACCGGCAGCACAGGTCCCTGGAAGTCCGAGCGCACAAGGTTGGCGACGAGCTGATGTCCAGGGGTACCCGGGTGTTCCCCCGCCCCGATCACCGCGATCGACTCTGGCTCGAAGAGCTGCTTCATCGATGCGATCGTCGCCACCCGGTCCCTGTTTTCCGATTCGGTCATGGGGAGACTCCTTCACGGTTCATTGGTCGTCGTCCGAGCAACACGAGTTCATCCACCCTCGGAACGATTGCTCGCCATCGGAGCCGTTCGTGGATCGCTTCGGCCAACCCAGCCGACGCCGACGGTTCTCCGTGAACAACGAAACAGGTCCTCGGTGGGCTGGGCGCGGTTCCCAGCCATGCAAGGAGCTCAGCCTGATCGGCGTGGACGCTGAAGCCCTCCAAGGAAACGATCTCCGCACGCACGTCGATGTACTCGCCGAAGATCTTCACCTGGCGTGCCCCCGTGGCAAGTTGCCAGCCACGGGTGCCGGCGACCTGGAAGCCGGGGAGGATCACGGTGTCGCGCGAATCAGGCAGGTGGTCGATGAGGTGGTGGAGCACCCGTCCGCCCGTGGCCATGCCCGATGCAGAGATGATGATCGACGGGTAGCGCAACTTGGCGATCGCTTTCGATTCCTCGACCGTGCGGCATTCGCGGAGCTGGCCGGTGTCGAACGGGTCGTCGGTGGCAACGGCCTCGGGGCGGATCTCCGGCCATCGTTCGGCGATCGCCCGTCGATACGCGTGCAGAGCATCGAGTGCCATCGGTGAGTCGACGAACACCGGGAGCTGTGGGATCGCGCCAGTGCGCATGAGCCGGCGCAGGTTCATCAGGAGCACTTCGGTGCGGTCCACCGCGAAGCTCGGGATGACGACCGATCCCCCGCGTGCGGCGGTGCGCGTGACAGCGTCGGCCAATAGTTGCGCCGAGTCGTCGAGGTCGTGCAGGCGATCACCGTAGGTGGATTCCACCAGGACGGTATCGACCAAGGTCAGCGGCTCGGGTGGGAGCAGCAGTGGATGGTGGGCCCGCCCAAGATCGCCGCTCACCGCGATCGCGCCGAAACCGGCCACTTCGATCAGCACCCACGAGGAGCCGAGGATATGGCCGCTCCTCCGAAACGTCACGGTCACGTCGTCGGCAACCTGCACGGGCACGCCGAACGGTGACGCGACGATCGACTCCAGAGAACGGAGGGCATCTTCCTCGGTGAAGAGCGGCTGCGCCGGATGGTGGCGGCTCGAACCGACTCGATTGGCGTGTTCCGCGTCTTCTTCCTGCAGTCGACCGGCATCGGGGAGCACCACCGCCGCCAGTGCCTGAGACCCGGGCGTCATGTGGACCGGCGCACGGAGCCCGGCTCGAGTGAGTGCCGGCAGATAGCCGAGATGATCGATGTGGGCGTGCGTGACCACGACCGCGTCGAGCGATTCCACGGGAAAGGGGAGTTCTGCACGGTTTCGCAGCCGCAGCTCCTTGTGGCCCTGGAACAGTCCGCAGTCGATCAGGACCGTCGACGCTGCGGTGCTGAGGAGGAATTTGCTCCCGGTGACGGTTCCCACGCCACCGAGGAACCGGATCGAGGGGGGTCGACCGGTCGGAACCGCGCGCGCTAAGCTCTCCATCGCCATGCGTCTCGCGCAGCGTCTCTATGAAGGCGTCGA
>JANOHI010000230.1:0-4267 GCA_031406385.1 Acidimicrobiia bacterium | reverse complement strand
CTCTTGGCCGTGGCGGTGATTGGGCTCCGTCCGAGTTGGCGGCGGCAGGCCGCGGCCGGCGACCGGCGGGTCCACGCGGCAACGGGAGCGTCGGCCCAGACCGATACCTCTGTGCCGTCCACGACCACATCCGCCGTCGTGCCAGCCGCCGACACCATGGCGCCGGCGCTGACGACGACAGCCGCTCCGAAACGAACGTTGGTCGTCACCGGCCGGGGATTCGGCCATGGTCGCGGGCTCGGCCAGTGGGGGGCCTACGGGTACGCGACCACCAAGGGGTGGACGAGTCGCCAGATCCTCGACCACTTCTACGGAAGTACCGTCCCGGGCGCTCTCTCACCCACTTCTGCGATCGGCGTACGCATCAGCGCACTCGACGCCAAACCCCTTGCCGTGTACCAGCCGAAGGGCCGGCTCTACCTACGAGTTGAAGGTGACGCCGGCCTGTTCGTCCCGCCGGCACTCGCCATCGGCGGGGTTGGCGCGATTGGCTCGCCGACCCCGGTGGTGGCGACCTCAGGTCCAGTCGTCGGGGCGGCCGTGACCGTTGCCGTGGGCGTCGACCCGGTCGGCGGCTCGACGACGACCGTTGCCCCTGGAAGCGGGTCCGTCCTCGACCCGCCGCTGGCCACCGGTGCTGGTGCTGCGGTGCGAGTTCGCCTCTCGAGAGGGGCATGGGAGATCAGCGATTCGCCGACCTGTGCAGGTCCGTGGACCGTGCGGACGTTGCTGTCGTCGAGAACGGTGACGATCACCACCGGGCCCGCCGACCCCGCCGGAAATCCCGACGATCCGTCGAACATGCTCCAGGTATGCGAGAACGCGCAGCGCAGGGTGTACCGCGGCGACCTGCTGGCGATCACCGACGGCAAGGTGCAACGCAGCGTCAACCTTGTGGGCATGGAGGCGTATCTGCGCGGAGTGGTGCCACGTGAGATCTCGGCTTCGTGGGGGGACAAGGGGCTGGAGGCGGTGAAGGCCCAGGCTGTCGCCGCCCGCTCCTATGCGGCCGCGGAGAAGCGTTCCGGCTTCTCCAACACCTGCGACACGATCTCTTGTCAGGTCTATGGCGGACGCGGGATTGTCACCGCAAAGGGGTTCACTTCGCTGGAGGATCCGCGTACCGATCGGGCGATTGCCGAAACGGCCGGAGAGATAAGGGTGAACCCGAAGACCGGCGTCGCCATCCGCACCGAATTTTCCGCCTCGACCGGTGGGCACACCGCCGGCGGCGAGTTCCCCGGTGTTGTCGACGAGGGTGACGCGGTGGATCCGAACCCCAATCGCAGTTGGGAGCGCCGTCTTCCCGGCGACACTGTCCGAAAGAGCCCCAAGCTAGGCACGCTGATCGATGTGAAGGTCACCGCACGTGACGGCATCGGCCCGGACGGTGGTCGTGCCAGCAGCGTGGCTCTCGTGTATGAGAACGGCTCCGTCTCGCTCTCCGGCGCCGAGTTCATGCGCTCCTTCTCCCTCAAGTCGTCCTACTTCTTCACCCAAATGCTCGTCGAGGGCGGGTCCCCCGGGGCTGGCGATGCGGCGTCGCAAAGCGCGGCCGTGACCCCCGACACCGCACCGGGCCAGGCGTTGACGGGTGACGCCGGAGGACCGGTAGCCGCTCTGGGGGCCCTGCCTCCAGGCGTGCTCACGGCGTCGCCGAGCCCCGCTCCGAGCGATGTGCAGACCACCACCACGACGGCGAAGCCCAAGACCGCCACCAAGACCACCACGGTCCGAACCAATCCGAACACGACGATGGTCGCTGTGGCCGTCGCAGTCGGGGCGAGTCCGGTCGTCACCGTTGCCGACGGCACGGCCGTCGGGAGCCCCACCACCGTGAAGGCGGCGACGAAGAAGACGACGAAGAAGTCCTCGAAGCGCTGACGGGCGCATGCGGAGGCGTCGGGCTTGTCAGCCGATGGACCAGACGGCGCCGTGCGCAAACCCTTCACGACGTGGCGATCCGGCCCAGAGCGTCGTCTCTGTGTCCCGGCCCGGCGGTCTGCCGATGTGGCTGGCGACTGCCCGAACAGAGCGAGCTATGCGGGGAGGCGGTCGAGCAGTGTGTGCCCGAAGCCTGCCAGCTGGGTCCGCGCCGTCGACGCGGAAAGCACATCGAGAGCCTGCGCTGCTTCGTCGGCGAAGCCACGCGCAACCGTGACGGCCTGCTCGACACCATCGGACGCCCGAACGAGCTTGCGGAGCTGGTCGACGGCGGCCCGTTCGATGGGTCCACCGAGCATCGAGCGCAGCTCCTCGCCGACCGCAGGATCGCGCAGCGCCCGGAGTACCGGAAGGGTGTAGACGCCTTCGACCAGGTCGTTCCCAGCCGGTTTTCCCAGCTGCTCGTCGGTCGCGACGACGTCCAGGATGTCGTCAGCGATCTGGAAAACCATTCCGACCCGTTGGCCAAAGACGGTGAGTGCTTCGATCTCGGGCCTGGTCATTCCGCTGGTGATGGCTCCGACCCGGGAGGCAGCCGCCATGAGCGACGCCGTCTTCCCATTGATGGACCGGAAGTAGGCCTCCTCCGCCCGGTCGAGGCGGAACAAGGATTGGAGTTCGGCGACCTGACCCTTGCACAGCTCACCGATCGTGAAGCCGAGCAGGCCCGAGACCTCAACCCCCAACGATGCGGCGATCTGGGCCGACATCGCCAGACAGAAGTCTCCCGCCACGATTGCGGCGAAGTTCCCGAACCGGGCGTTTGCCGTCGGCTGGCCCCGCCGGGTCGCGGCTTCATCCATCACATCGTCGTGATACAGCGAACCGAGGTGTACGAGCTCCACCGCCACGGCACCCCGGACCACGTCATGGACGGCCCGGCCTGGCCCGGTATACGCCGCGGCCAGCGACAGGACGGGGCGAAGTCGTTTCCCGCCGGCGACGATCAGATTGCGCGCCACTTCGGTAAGGAACGGATCCTCGGTCACCACGGACGAACGAAGTTCGTCTTCGACCCGACGGAGATCTTCCTCGAGCAGAGGCAGATCGAGCGGGAGCGCAAGTTTGCTCACCTCACAAGGGTACGGCACCTCCGGTTGTATTGCGCCGGCCGGAAAGCGCCCCTGGAGTTGCGTAGGTCACTCGTGCGTGACGCGAGAGGTACCCCGGGGTTCCGGGAAATAGGCCTTCCGGCATCTCAAGTCGGTCGCTCCGCGGCCGATGTGACGAAGGACAGCTCAGCGAGGGACGCAATGTTGGAACGTTGTGGCCTTCCGCGGCGTTAGACACGGTGTAGCAACAAGTGAACAACGGTTCGGTCTGTAGAGAGCGACTCGCCGGTACACTTGCCGTAATCCCCCAACGGTCTCGAGGAGGCTCCGTTGTTCGAACGTTTTACTGATCGGGCCCGTCGTGTGGTCGTCTTGGCGCAGGAAGAAGCGCGCCTTCTCAACCACAACTACATCGGGACCGAGCACATCCTCCTCGGTCTCATTCACGAAGGTGAGGGCGTTGCCGCCAAGTCGCTGGAGTCCCTCGGGATCTCTCTCGAAGCGGTGCGGGCACAAGTCGAGGAGATCATCGGGCAGGGTGGGAACTCGCCGTCGGGGCATATTCCCTTCACTCCCCGGGCCAAAAAAGTCCTTGAGCTTTCGCTTCGCGAGGCCCTCCAACTCGGTCACAACTACATCGGGACCGAGCACATCCTTCTCGGGCTCATCCGCGAGGGCGAGGGCGTCGCGGCCCAGGTTCTCGTGAAGCTCGGCGCCGACCTCTCGCGTGTCCGTCAGCAGGTCATCCAGCAGCTCTCCGGATATCAAGGCTCGGGTCAGACCGGCGACCCGGCGAAGGGCGGCCAGCCCAGTACGGCGGGCGTCGGCGCATCCACCGGAGCCGCAGACGCTCCCCAGGGTTCGCTCGTGCTCGACCAGTTCGGCCGCAACCTCACCGCGCTTGCCCGTGAAAAGAAGCTGGATCCCGTGATCGGCCGCGAGAAGGAGATCGAGCGGATCATGCAGGTGCTGTCGCGCCGAACGAAGAACAACCCGGTGCTCATCGGTGAGCCCGGCGTTGGCAAGACAGCCATCGTCGAGGGACTCTCGCAGCGCATCGTCGCCAACGACGTGCCGGACACCATCAAGGACAAGCAGGTCTACACCCTCGACCTCGGCGCCCTCGTGGCCGGCAGCCGCTACCGCGGCGACTTCGAGGAGCGTCTCAAGAAGGTGCTCAAGGAAATCAAGACTCGCGGCGACATCATCTTGTTCATCGACGAGATCCACACGCTTGTCGGCGCCGGTGCGGCCGAAGGCGCCATTGATGC
>JANOHI010000480.1:0-6325 GCA_031406385.1 Acidimicrobiia bacterium | reverse complement strand
CGACACGACCCGGGCAAACCCCTTCTCACGGATCCAGATGATCTCTTCGTGACGGCGGACGCGGCGGTGGTTGCTGGTGTGGCCCCCGGGTCGCTCACAGATTGCGATCGCGTCCTTGATCACCCAACAGAAATTCCGAGGCTCGATGCCCTTCGACCACTTGCCTCGCACGTCGGCTCCTTTGCCCGTTCCGAACATGTTGCGTAAGGAACGCTCGTGAGTGTACCGACGCCTTCTCGCCCGGATATGCGAAACGGCCCGACTTTTCGGTGTTTCACCGAAGGCCGGGCCGTTTCTTCGCGATGCGCAAGGTGCGCGAACGGGTGGGCGTGCTCCCGCCCGTTCCGATCAGCCGGTGGGACCGGCGCCGAGCTGGGGCCGCGGACGACGAGGGCGGGCCACACCCGCTGGTGCCGGCGGCGGCGAGACGTCGTCGTCGGCTTTCAGACCCTCTTTGGCACCCTTCCAGGCACGGCCGGCACGATTGCGGACCTTGCCCAGCGCTCCGGTGCGGCGGGCCGCACCGACGAGCTCAGGTTCGCCGACTTCGATCGGTGATGGGTCGATTGGCGCGAGCTGGGGCTTCGACCGCACTTCCGGCTTCTCTTCCCACTTGGGAAGGTCCTTGAAGAGCTCGTCGATGTCGGCCTTCTCGAGCGTCTCTTTCTTGAGGAGCGACTCCGCAAAGTTGTTGAGCACTTCGCGATGTGTGGTCAAGATGCCCTCGGCCGTGGCGTGCGCTGCGTCAAGGAACTTGCGCAGCTCGCTATCGATCTTGGCCGCGGTGGCGCCGGAGTAGTTGACCCTGGTGCCGAAGTCGCGTCCCATGAACACCTCGGCGTCGCCCGCACTGAGCGAGAGCAGACCGACTTCGTCACTCATGCCGTACTTCGTGATCATGGCCCGGGAGATCTCCGACGCCCGTTCGAGGTCGTTCGACGCACCGGTCGTGACGTTGCCCGCACCGAAGACGAGCTCCTCGGCGGTGCGGCCACCGAGCAGCATGGCCAAGAGGTCACGCAGACCGGAGCGGCTACGCGAATACCGGTCTTCCGTGGGCAGCGAGATGGTGACACCGAGCGCCCGTCCACGGGGGATGATCGTGACCTTGTGCACGGGGTCGCAGCCCTCGAGCACGTGACCTACAAGGGCGTGGCCGGCTTCGTGGTAGGCGGTGATACGGAGTTCGTCGGCGGGCATGACCCGTGACTTCTTCTCCGCTCCCATCATCACGCGATCGGCAGCTGCTTCCATTTCCGACTGGCCGATGACGGTCTTGCCGCGGCGTGCCGAGATGAGCGCAGCCTCGTTGAGGAGGTTGGCAATATCGGCACCGCTCATTCCGGGGGTGCCCCGGGCAATCACGTCGAGGTCGATGTCGGGGCCGAGTGGCTTGCCCTTGGCATGGACCCGGAACACGGCCTTGCGGCCTTCGAGGTCGGGGAGATCGACGCTGATCTGGCGATCGAATCGACCGGGGCGCAGGAGCGCCGGGTCCAAAATGTCGGGACGGTTCGTGGCGGCGATCATGATGACGCCGGTACGGACTTCGAAGCCGTCCATCTCGACGAGCATCTGGTTGAGGGTTTGCTCGCGCTCGTCGTGACCGCCGCCCATGCCGGCGCCACGATGGCGACCGACGGCGTCGATCTCGTCGACGAAGATGATGGCCGGAGCATTGGCCTTGGCCTGCTCGAAGAGATCACGCACTCGCGAGGCACCGACGCCGACGAACATTTCGACGAAGTCGGAACCGGAGATGGAGAAGAAGGGCACACCCGCTTCGCCGGCGACTGCTTTGGCGAGGAGGGTTTTACCGGTTCCCGGGGGACCGTAGAGCAGGACGCCCTTGGGGATCTTGGCGCCGATCGCCGCGAACTTTGCCGGGTTCTCCAGGAACTCCTTGATCTCATGAAGTTCTTCGATGGCCTCGTCGGCGCCGGCAACGTCGGCGAAGGTGACCTTCGGAGCGTCTTTTGACTGGAGCTTGGCGCGGGACTTGCCGAACTGCATGATCCGGTTACCGCCGCCCTGCATCGAGTTCATCAGCCACATGAAGAGGCCGAACAGCACGATGATCGGGAGGAACTGGAAGAGGATCGCCAGCCAGATGTTCTCCCGCTCGGCATTCGTGTCGACTTTGACACCCTTGTCGAGCAGCGAGGTGGTGAGCTCGTCTTCGTACTCGCCCGGATAGCTGATGGTGAACTTCGTCGGCTCGCCCTCCTTGAGGGGCTTGCTCAGCTCACCGGAGATCGTGTTGGAGCGAACGTTGATCTTCGCTTCCTTGATCTGGTTCTTCTCGATCAACTGGGTGAACTGGCTGAACGCCAGCTTCGTTGCCGGGGCACCCTTGCTCAGGAGCTGCGATGCAGTGAGCAGGGCAATGAGCGCAATCAGGATGTAGAACCCTGCGCTGCGCGGAATCTTTTTCTTCACTCTTCCTCCAGAGGAACGGCTGACCCGAGTGTATGCCCGTGCCAACCCATAGTGTCCGGACGAAACGGGCTCCGACGGAGAATCCATCGGCATCGCGTCCGGTGAACTTCACAGCGTCTTGCAGCACCCGGGCATTCCCGGATTCCTGTTCTCTGTGAAGCCTTCCTATCCTGACGGGGTCATGGTGAGGGGTCCGTGAGGCCGACGCGAGTCAGAGGTGGCTGACGACCGCAGAAAGCAACCAGAGCGGTCACGTCGGCCACTGACCGTGATCTACCCGGGGGGGCCAGCCGAGATCCGGTCCCGAAGACATCACGGGGACGTGCGCGCGAAACACGCCGGTAACGGATTACGATGCGTTCAGTTGTGACGGCAGTCACCGCCTCGAGCTTCTCGCGTCCGCATGTCGGGCCCGAGACGATCGAAGTCGGCGGCGTTTCAGCACACCGCGTTGGTCCGGCGAGCGCCGGCTGCGCCTTAGGAACCGACCAAGAAGGGGAGAACTTCTTATGGCTTTCGAGCCGACATCAGCAGAGCAGCAACTTCTCGACGAGGCAAAGACCAAGGGTCTTTCCCGCCGTGACATCCTCAAGCGCGGAGCCGTGCTCGGCCTTGCCGCGCCGGCGATGGGCGCAATCCTCGCGGCTTGCAGCAGCGACAGCGCCGACACGACCGCCGCTGCGGTAGAGACCGAAGCAGCGGTTGCCGAGACCGAAGCGGCCGCCACGGAGGCAGCTGCAGAGACCGAGGCCGCCGCCGCAACGGAAGCTGCCGCCGCCACCGGCGACAAGGCCAAGCTCGTGTGGCGCACCCGCCCGGACAACGACGCCGAAGCCGACCTCTACAAGTCGATCAGCGACCTCCTCCAGCCGGAGTTCGCCGACTTCACCCTCGAATACTCCAAGGGTGGCTCGGAAGGATCGCCGTACCAGGATCAGCTCAAGACCGAGATCGCCGGTGGCACCGCCCCCGACGTGTTCTGGATTCCGGGCACCGACACCGCCGACTTCGGCGTGAACGGTCTCACGTCGAACCTCCGTGACCTGGCCGACGCCGACACCGACTACAAGGATTCGGATTTCTACGAAGGTCCGATGTTCCACCTCACCTACGATCCGGCCTCCAAGGCCACGGGCAAGGCGCTGTGGGGTCTTCCCCGCGACGTCTCAACGTTCGCCCTCTACCTCAACATGGACCTCATCAAAGAGGCCGGCGCCGAGGATCCCCGCGAGCTGGAGAAAGCCGGCACGTGGGATTGGGATGCGTTCCTCGAAGTTGCCAAGAAGGTCACCGCGCTCGGCGGCGGCAAGTTCGGCTACGGAGCCAGCGCATGGTGGGGTCCGTACGGCGTGTGGATCAACGCGTCCGGCGGCAGCTTCTTCAACGCTGATCGCACCGGTCAGGCACTCGACACCCCCGAGGCCATCAAGGGTCTCGAGTTCGCTCGAACCATCTACAACGACCTCAAGGTCGCAGTTCCCTACGGCGAGGATCCGGAGCCGGTGTTCAATGCCGGCAACGTAGCGATGTTCCAGAACGGCCGCTGGGCCACCCCCGGCGCCCGGGCGAACGTCAAGTTCAATTGGGACGTTGTCGGTCTGCCCAAGGGCCCGTCGGGCGGCTCAGGAAACTGGTTGTTCTGGGGCTCCTACGCCGTCAACGCGAAAACGGCGAACCGGGAAGGCGCATGGAAGCTCATCCGCGCACTGACCCGTGCCGACATCCAGGCCAAGATCTCCGAGCTCGGTGCCAACATACCGAGCCGGGTGTCCGACGAGGCCAAGGCCGCCTTCCTCACCTACAGCCCGCCGGCCAACAACCAGGCGTTCCTGAACGGAATCGACCCGGCCAACAAGCCGACCGCCGAAGGTCCGCTGTGGGACGGTTCGTGGCCGAAGTTCGACGGTGCAGCCGGTCCGCTCGTCGAGGGTGTCATGAAGGGCACGTCGACGCTCGACGACTTCAAGGGCAAGGTCGGCGAAATCAACACCGCCGCCTTCACCGCCTGAGCCTGACGCCGTCGTGAAGTCCCCGGGTTCGTAAGAGTCCGACCGGCAAGCCCCGGCTCGGTGCGTTTGTTTTCACAAGCGCACCGACGCCGGGGTTTGTCGTTTCTGCACGGAGGATCGGACGGCGCTGCACCTCGTCGGATCCACCGGTAATGCGGACCCGGGCGCACCGAGCACGTGCCCACGATGTACGCCGCGATCGCGTCCTCCGCCCGTTTGCTAGGCACGTCGTCGAACGGCCCGATAGGTTCGCACCGCAGTCTGCCGGCACAACGGCACCGCCGGTGGTCATCCACGCTGGTTCACCGATCCGGTGGCGCAGCGCTACAGCATGTTCGCAGTGAAGGGGAGTTCACTTATGACCGTTGCCCTGGGTGGCACGCGCCGACCCGCAGTCCTATTAACCGCCACCGTGGGGTCCGGCGCTCTCGGCATCCTCGGTGTTGTCGCGCTGATCATTGGGGTGTCGAGCGATCGTTCTCCGGCCGCGAAGATCGGCATCGCCGTGGCCGGACTTCTCGTTGCGGCCGGAGGTCTGATCGGTGCGCATGGCTTGGCGACGAGCCGCCGGCGCGGCGTCACCGCATCGCTCGCCGTCTCGACGATCGTAGGGATCTTCGCCTTTGCTGTGTTTCTCAATGACCTCGGCGCCATCGATGGCATTGATGCCTGGGCCGGAGTCTTCGGCCGCGGGGTTCCGTTCCTTCTGGCCATGGTGGCCGGCATCTGGATGCGCGGCGTGGCCCGAGACGGCCGTCTCGCGGGACGTCCCGGCGCACCCGTGCTCATCAAAGCCGGCCCGATGCTCTCGGCGCTTTCAGCACTGATTCTTTTCTTCGTCTGGCGCGTCCCCCAAGCCCTCCTCGAAGGATTGTCGCGCCTCGACGATCTCCACCTGGTGCTGCTGCTCGCATTGGCCGTCGGATCGTTCCTCGTCGCCCGCACCGTGTGGTCCCCGGCGGTCACCGATCACGTCGGGATGACGAACGAGCAGCGCCGGTCGCTCACCGGCCTGCTCTTCCTCTCCCCCAACGCGCTGGGTTTCCTCACCTTCTTCGCCGGACCCCTCCTGTTCTCGCTCTATGCGAGCCTCACGAACTGGAAGGGCGTGACCGCGCCGCAGTGGAGCGGCATCGGCAACTACCAGAAGATCTTCAGTCTCGACTTCGCGTCGGTCGACTCGTCGACACAGCCCGCTTCGGAAGTGCTGAAGAAGGGCTACGCCTCCCTCATGCGCATCGACTGGTTCGGCGGGCACTGGGTCCTTGGCGCGCGTGACAAGTTGTTCTGGCTGTCCATGCGCAACATCGTGGTGTTTGCCCTGTTCGCTCTTCCCCTCGCCATCATTCCGGCGCTGTTCTTGGCCCAGCTTCTCAACTCGAAGCTGCGGGGCATGAAGGTCTTCCGGGCGATCTTCTTCATTCCGTCGGTCGCCGGCATCGTCGCCGTGGCCACGCTGTGGAAGCAGATGTACTCCTCGACCCTCGGTTTTCTCAACTACGCGTTGGAGAGGATCTTTGGGATCTTCGGGGTCGACTCAGTGAACATCCAATGGCTGTCGGACAAGAAGGTCGCGCTGTGGGCCGTGATCATCGTGTTTGTCTGGCAAACGATTGGCTTCAACACCGTCCTTTTCCTCGCCGGCCTGCAAGGACTGCCGAGCGACGTCTACGAGGCCGCCGAGATCGACGGCGCAGGATGGTGGGTCACGTTCCGGAAGGTGACCATTCCGATGCTCGCACCGACCACGCTGTATGTGACGACGACGACGAGCATCCTCGCGCTGCAGCTGTTCAGCGAGCCGTATCTCCTCTTCTCGTCGTCCGGCACTCCCGGCACGGGGCCCGAGAACTCGGCGCTCACACCGGTGAGCTACC
>JANOHI010000157.1:0-33297 GCA_031406385.1 Acidimicrobiia bacterium | reverse complement strand
CGAGGTAGCGCTTGCCGTCGTAGTCCCATATCCAGCTGCCCTCGGCCCCGGCGATCGCCGCGGGGTCGAGTGCGGCCTGCGCCGACCACGAGTGGAACACATGGGCGCGGTCCATAGCCTTCACGTCGGCGCCGAGTGCGGGTGCGTTCATGGACGTGCTCCTTCAGACAGCGCAGGCGAGCGCAGGTGAGTGTCGGCTGCGGGAACAACAGCCTGGATCGAGTGTCCAGCGTGGTTCGTCGGCACCGGGTGCATTGTGCAGTCACAATACCGGCCGGAGCGAATTCGCTGACTCGGGAACAAGGCCGACGCCGTCGCGGTTACATTTGAGCGTCTGCTAAACCTGTTTCGTCTACTCAGTTGCCGCTTCCGGCTTCTGATCGTTGCTCCCCAGAGAGACCGTACGCCACGTGATTTTCGCCCTG
This sequence comes from Acidimicrobiia bacterium, assembly GCA_031406385.1. Lineage (GTDB taxonomy): Bacteria > Actinomycetota > Acidimicrobiia > Acidimicrobiales > JANYDT01 > JANLQX01. The sequence goes on along the minus strand of JANOHI010000157.1, from coordinate 32,872 downwards.
CTCTTCCGTCTCACCCGCTACTGGACCGGCCCGTCGATCCCGCAGGGGCCGTGCTCGGATCTCTCCAGCCCGGTACGGAGCGATGTGCGCCGCGTCGCCTGAGCGACCGCTCCCCCACCTAGTCTCGGGGCCCGATGGCCCCGCACCGACTGTCCCTGAAGGTTCGCTTCGGCGAACTTGATCCGTACAACCACGTAAACCACGCCGTCTACGTCGCGTGGCTCGAAGCCGGACGCTGCGAGGCCATGGCCCACGTCGGATGCTCGCTCGCCACCCTGGCGGATTTACACGCTCAGGTCGTTGTCGCCGAACTCACGGTGAAGTACCGCCGGCCGGCGGTCGCCGACGACGAGGTGGTCGTGGAAACGTGGATCTCGGAGATGGGTCGCGTTGTCGGAACGTGGCAGCAGCGAATCGTCCGCGCTCGCCCCGACGGGACCGCCGAAGTTCTCTGCGAAGCGACGGTTCGGGCCGGGGCCTGCGATGCCCGCGGCAAGCCACACCGTCTGCCCCCGGCCGCCGCCGAAGCGCTCAGCGCGCTGGTGTGGGATGGGTCATCGTCGGACGCCGGCTGACCGAAAGGGCCGTTCAGTCGACGGGTGCGAAGTCGCGAAGCATCTTGCCCAGCTCGAGACCGTGCAACTCCTCCTGGCCGATCATGCCCCGGGCGTATTCCTCGAGGTAGACGCTGGCGCCATCGACGCACTCCAAGAGCTTGCGGTACAGGCCGAGCGCCCGCTGCTCGTGCTCGAATGCTTCCCGGAGGATGTCGTAGATGCCGTGGCGGTGCGTCTCCTCGATCATCGCGATGCCCTGTGACGGATGACCCCCGAGGCCGGTGAGGATCTCCCCGACCTGTTGGGCATGGAGCAGGGATTCGGTCGCCTGCGCTTTGAGGAACGTCACCAGCGGGATGCGGTTCGGACCGACGACCATCAGACTGGAATGGGTGTAGCGGACGACGCCTGCCAGCTCTGCCTGGAGGATCTCGTTGAGGATGGCCGAGGTGCGTTCGAGATCAAGGTTCGGTGTCATTGGAAGAAGCCTGTCGTGGTGATGGGGCGGGTGTTGCGAGCAGCGGAGCGAAGCGTGGCCCTTCGTCCATCGTAGAACCCGTCGTCGCGTACGCTTATCGTCATGGCTTCTGCTGGTGACGCGTACCACCCGCCAGTTGAGGAATACCTCACCACGATCTACGAGCTCGCGGAAGACGGCGTCACCGTCATCCAGGCTCGACTGGTCGAGCGTCTCGGGTTCTCGGCGCCCGCGGTGTGGGAGATGGTCGGGCGGCTCAAGGCCAAGGGCTACCTCACCGTCGACGGCCGCACGATCTCGCTCACGCCGGTCGGTCGCACGCTCGCCGAACAGGTCGTCCGCAAGCATCGCCTCGCGGAACGCCTCCTCACCGACATCATCGGACTGCCATGGCACAAGGCTCACCTCGAGGCCGGGCGCTGGGAGCACGTGATCAGCGATGAGGTCGCCGATCTGCTTGCCACCCGTCTCGACGATCCGACCACCTGCCCCCACGGCAACCCCATTCCGGGTGGAGCCATTGATGCCCGCACGATGGTGCTGCTGAGCAACGTCGATCCCGGCACGCAGGTGCGGCTGAGCCGCGTCACCGAGTCGGTCGAGACCGACAACGACGCCATGACCTATCTGAACGACCAGCGGTTCATCACCGGTGTGCATGGCACCGTCGTGACCCGGGCTCCTGATGGCTCGATGTCGGTGCAGGTTGGCGCTTCATCGGTGGCGCTCGGCGCCACGCTGGCGTCGAACCTCTACGTCGAGCTCGTCTGAACCCGCTGGGGAATCTCCCCGGCCATCAACTCGGCGGCGATCGGTGCCGATGACGTTCTGGTCATGGCCGGAGTCTGGATCGTTGCTGTCGTCGCACTCACCCTGAGTGCCGTTGCGCTCGGCGTCGCCGTTGGTGGTTCGCGCCGGTCGGCCACGACGCCGGAACGCCCGCTTCTCCCGCCGGAGTTCTTCACCTCCCAGCAAGGTCAGGCCGACGCCATGCGCCTGATGGCCGAGCGAACGGCCGAAGGACTCCGTGCGGCGAACGGAACCTACGTGTTCGCCCTGCGAGACCGGTTCGATGAAGCCCTCCCCGCCGCCCAGCTCGGTGTCGCCGACACCTCGTGGACGGCGCTCGGTGACGCGCCTGGTGCGGTGGAATACCTCGTGCTCCACGCCGGCGATGTCGTTCGCTTCAGCGCCCGTCTCGTGTGCAATCAGGCCGTCGGACGGCGTCTTGTGCAGCTTCGCTGGCTCGCCGCCGACGGGGTGATCCCGGTCGAGCCGTCCGTGCTTACAGCGAGCGGACGTCTGATCAGCGCCGACCGGGGCGAACTGTCGACCGACACCACCGCCTTCATCGAACTCCCCGTCGACTTCGTCATCACCGACGCCGATGTCGCCGCTCCGGGCACACTCGATCGGTCAGCTACCGCCGAGCTCGTGCTCACCGATAACCGGCCCGAGGGCGCCGTCGTCACGCACCAGATCATCGTTCGCGTCCGGGGCTATCTCCAGCGTGACGACGACGGCGTGGCGATTGAGACTCCGGCCGTGGAGGTTGCCATCAGCGACGAGCACCGCGCGTGGTTCCTGGACAAAGCGTCGGATCTCGCGCTGGCCCTTCCGGGCCAGCGCGCATCCTGAGGACGACCGCTCGACGGCGGCAGCCGATCCTTCGATCAGTAGGAGATGGTGACGGCGACGGACAGCGGAGTGCTGGTGGCGATGATCCCGCTGGTGAACGCGCCGTTCGTCGACGCCGGCAGCAGGGTGCCGTTGACCGCCACCGCGATGGTGCCGGTGCTCACCGCCGGGCTTCCCGGCGAGACACTGGTGGCAACCTTCACCACGCACGTGGTGTTCGGCTCGTACCCGATGCTGTAGGAGCTCGAGCCACCGGTGATGCCGAAGATTGGGGTGAACTGGGCCGCCGGGAACAGCCCGCCGCCGAGCCGGACGTTTTGGCAGTCGAGCGTGACGACGTAGCCGGTCACGCTCGCCGGCGGTGCATTGCCGGTGCGGGCCAGTGAGACGGTGGTCAAGGCCGATGGAGCGGCGACGGTTGTCGTTGTCGCCCCGAAGGCCGTGGTCGTGGTCACGCCGGGGACGGTGGTCGTCGTGGTGGCACCGCCGGGATAGGTGATCTCGATCGTGGCGCCGAAGGCCGACGGAGCGAGGAACGCCGGTGAGTTGATCAGGGCCCCGGACGAAGGGCCGGCGATGACCAGGCCGTTCAGGAGGACGCGGAGGCTCGGGCTGCCGAGGTCGGTGCCGAGCACGGTGGCGGTCAACTGGCAGCTGGTGGCGGGGTTCGTTCCGTTCACCGCAGCGAGAGTCTGGGGAAGCACCGCCGTCGCGTTGGCACGTCCGAACCGGGTGCTGGCCGTCTGGAATGGCGCCCCCGGAGTCGGCGAGGTGCAGGTCGACGCCACATCGACCGCAGTCAGTCCGGGCGGCACGATACCGACGAACCTTGCGCTGATCTCGGGGCGGCCCGAGGCGGGCGGAGCGGTTGGGGTCCCCGGAACTGTTGTCGTCGTGGCGCCGGGGATGGTCGTCGTGGTCGGCCCGGGGATCGTGGTGGTGGCGGGCGCGGGGGCCGCCGTGCTTGCGAAGTCGACAAGCACGGTCACCGCGCTCTGGCCGAGCGGCACGAATACCGGAGTTGCGAGGGTCGTGGCCGCCGGGCCCGCCGTTGGGCGTCCGTCGACGAGGATCCGCAGGATCGGCGTGGCGCCGGCGATCGTTGCCGCTGCCGTGCACGACGAGCCGGTGGGATTGGCCGTGCCCGGCTCGAGCAGGTTGAAGTTGAGCGTCTGGGTGCCTCCCTGGGCGGAAAACGAGGCCGACTGGGTCGCCTGGGCCTGGGTTCCGCCGAGACCGCTGCAGGCGACGTCGATCTTGATCGACGCCGCGGCCGGTCCAGTACCGATGACCAGGGCGATCACGTCCAAGGGCCGGGGGATAGCAGCCGTCGAGCCGCCGATGACGGCCGGCTGCTTGGTCGTCGCCGTGCTGGTCCCCGTGACCGGGTTCTTGCGTTTGACCCAGGAGATCTTCTTTCCGACCTTGCTGCACACCAGCGTGTTTGTGGTCCGGCCGCGTTCGGAGTTGAGACACTTGGCGCCGAGCTTGGGGGTCGTTGCGTCGGCGCGGGTGCTCCCGATGAGGGGTACGACGAGAACCGTGCTCAGCACGGCGGCGGCGATTGCGGTGCGGACCACGAGGGTCCGGCGGGAACGTGCAGCGGACAAATCGATCATGGTCGACGTGCTCCTTCGTGTGGCCCGGCCGGGGTACCGGGGTTGGCGATGCACCATCCGTCAGGACGGTGGCGTCGAGGAGCGGCCAGGTTACCCGTCGCATCCCTCAGTCTGGGGAACACTGCGTTCAGTCACGTGGTGGCAGACCTCCTGGGTCAGCTGGCGTCGTTGGGTCAGCTGGCGTCGTTGGGTCAGCTGGCGTCGTTGGGTCAGCTGGCGTCGTTGGGTCAGCTGGCGTCGTTGGGGCACCTGGAGGCTTGTTTGCGCGCCCATCCCGACCCAACGCGCTGAGCTGACCCAGGACACTTGGGAATCTGCGGTTCAGCACGACGGCGGGGACGCCGATGGTTGGCCGATGGAGGTGGTCGGTCCGCGCACGCTGAACCGTGCGCCGGCGCGTCTGCTCACGGCCGACCTCGCACTCGCCGTCGCCTACCGGGCCCTGCTGGTGGCCATCGCCATTGGCCCGGCGAGCTCGTCGTTCGCCATCCCCGGAAGGGGCGCGGACTGGACCCGGGAACCGCTTCTCCGACTCGTCGACGGGCCGCTTCTGGTCGTCGCTGCGCTGCAGTTCTTCCCCGTCCTCGCCCGGGTGCGGTTGCTCGTCGCGGCGCCTCGGCGCCTCGCCGCAGCCGACATCGGCTACCTCGCATTCGCCGCGATGGTCGCCTGGATCGGGGTTTCGTGGGCCACGCAGGGTCGGGCCATCGGTGGATTGATGTTCCTCCGGATGCTCGCCGCGCTGGGCGCCGCCGATCTCGTGCGACGGCTGTCGGGGGCGAGGCGCGTCGTGGTGGTCAAGACGATGGTGGGGCTGGTGGTCTTCGAGGGCGTCGTGTGCGTCGCCCAGCTGATCGTGGACGGACCGGTCGGGCTCGGCGCGCTCGGCGAGGGGAGCGACCCGTTCAACCGGCTCGGCCCATGGCGAGCCCCGATGGGGACGTCGTACTACCCCTACCCGCTGTCGGCTGTTGCGCTTCTCACGCTCGGTCTGGTGTTGTGGGCCATCGATCGGCGCGTCCTCCACGCCCGCTGGGGCGTCGGTGGAGCGCTTGGCGCCGGGGTGATCGTCGGAAGCGGGTACTCGGTTGTCGGCGCGACGATGGCGATCGCCATTGCTGTCTCGTTCATCGTCCGTTCGCTTCCTGCGCCGGCCGGTGCGCCTGCCGCGGGCTCGCCTGCCGCGGGCTCGGCGACCCGTCGCTTCCGCGGCGCTTCTGGGCTCGTGATGTTGGTGTTCGTCGGCACGCTTGCGGTGACCGGTGCGGCACTCGACGAAGGGTGGCTGTGGAAGGGCGAACGGTCCGCTTCGTCCGACGCCGCCCTCGCATCGAGCGGACGCGCCGATCAGGTTCGCGTCGGGATCGCGGTTTCGCGGACGTGGCCGCTGCTCGGCATCGGGCCGGGGAACTTCGCGGTCATGCGGGAGTCACACCCGGAGTTCAACCGGGTGTCGACCGACGCCCAGATCCCTCATTCGATGCCGGTCCTCGTCGCGGTGGAAGCAGGTCTCCCGGCGCTGATGCTGTTCATCGTCGCCATCGGGGCCATGCTGTGGCGGAGACCGCGACGGTCGCTGGTCGTCGTGATGGCGATGTCGGGCTACGTCGCCGGCGACCTCATGCACTGGTACACCGGTTTCGGTGCGATGCAGCTAGGGGTCTGGTTCGGCTTCCTGCTCGTGACGGGCGACGAGGCGTAGCCGGACCGGTCGGCGTTCCGCTCGGTACTCGACGTACGCACGGCGCCGCTCAAGCGCGCCGCAGTGTTCGTCGATGAACTCGACCATGCGCGTGCTTGCCCACGAATGGCTGGTGAACGTCGCCGGGTCGGACAAGGTCGCTGCCCGCATCGTTCATGCGCTCGGCATTGACGAGGTGATCACCGCGTTCAGTGATCCCTCCGTCGCCCGTTCGTTGCTCGGCGGCACCCGTGTTCGCAACCTCTGGACGAACCGACTGCCCGGGGTTGCCGACGCCCGCATGGCCTACGCCCCGGCAATCCTTGCGGCATGGGCCAAGTGCAGAGTGGGCAACGCCGAGCTCTTGGTCTCCAACGCCCACTTCGGCGCCACCGGAGCGGGACGGCGGTTCGACGGACCGCACGTTGCGATGTGCCACAGCCCGATGCGCTACGCGTGGCGCACCGACCTCGAATCGGATCGCCTCACGGGAATGGCGGGACGCGTCGGTCGGGCCATCGTGCCCGCACTGCAGCGCTTCGATCGACGCTCCGCCGATTCGGTCTCGTTGTTCCTCGGGAACTCGTCGTCGATTGTCCGTCGAATCGAAGATGCCTACGGGCGGCCCGCCGCCGTGGTCCACCCGGTCGTCGACGTCGATCGCTTCACCGACCTGTCCGCAGGTCTTGTACACGCTCGCAGAGACGGCCACTTCCTGTGCTTCGGCCGCGTGGTGGCGTACAAGCGGGTCGACATCGCCGTGCGGGCATGCACGGCCCGCTCGCTGCCCCTCGTCGTCGCCGGCACCGGACCGGAACTGGCGGGATTGCGGGCGATCGCCGGGCCGACGGTGACGTTCGAGGAACAGGTGTCCGACGACCGGTACCGCGAGTTGCTCGTCGGCGCGCGGGCGCTGTTGTTTCCGGGAGAAGAGGACTTCGGCATCGTGCCGGTCGAAGCGATGGCGGCGGGTGTTCCCGTGGTTGCGTTCGCTCGCGGAGGCGCGCTCGACACGATCGTCGACGGAGTGACGGGAGTGCTTTTTCCGGAGCAGACCATCGATTCGTTGGTCGGAGCGATCGAGCTTCTCGAGGCAACGACGTTTGACCTTGCCAAGCTTCGCGCCCAGGCGGATTGCTTCCGGCCGGAGGTGTTCGACGACCGACTTCGCTCGATCGTCTCTGCGCACATGGCTGCTGGTGTTCGCGACCAGTACTGAACACATCGTTCATGGCTGACCCGAACGCGCAGAACTGCTCAAGTTCGGTCGATGAGGAGTCGATGAATCGTCGTGATGTCGGCCGCCCCATCTCCGGTGTTTTCGCCGCCGGCTGACGCACCGGTCGACCTCCTCGCCCCAGCACCGCCCGACACCCCTGCGGCCCTCTCCGGACCCGGCGAACCGCGGCCCCGAGCACTGTCGCCTGACCGTGTTCGTTCCATCCAGCGATCGTGGCAGCGACTCCGCGTTCTGTTGTGGCTATGCGCTGATCTCATCGCCGCAACGTGCGCCTCCTCGCTCGCCCAGCGGGTTCGGTTCGGGTCCGAGTCGCTGACCGGCGTGGTTGCCCAGGCCTCACGCGAATCGTCGCTGACGTATGCCCAGGTCGGTCTCGTCTTCGTGCTCGGCTGGATCGTGATCGTCGGGCTCGCCGGCGGCTACCACCCTCGGCGAAGCTCAAGTCTCTGGGACCAGAGCGTGAAGGTGCTCCGGTCAGCGACCGGCCTTCTCGCTCTCGTCGGCGTGACAAGCCTCTTCACCCAGCTTCAGCTTTCACGATCGTTCGTCTCGGTGGCCATTGTCGCAACGGTCATGTTCACCATCGTCGGGCGCCTCGTCGTTGGTGCATTGTTCTCGTCACTCCAGCGCCTCGGCATCGGCGTCGACCGGTTGCTCGTTGTCGGGCCGTCGTCGGATGTCGACGCGCTCCGAGCGCAGCTGTCTCGCACGTCGGGCCGCCGAGCCCGCGTCGTGGCAACGATGCCGATCGACAGCCCCTCATCTGGTGGAGCATCGACGATCCGAGAGTCGCTGCTCCAGTCGGTCTCCCGACATGGCATCACCAGTGTGATCGTGTGCGGACCATCGTCGCTTCCGGTCGGCACCGTTCGGTTGCTTGCCGCACGACTCAGCGGTTCGGGAGTGAATGTCGTCGTCGCTCCCGGAACTGCGGAGGCCCTCGGTCCCGGAGTCCAACTCCACGCTGTGGGCGATCTCTTCCTCCTCCGGGTCCGCGACTCCGAGCCCTCATTCGCCGAACGCGTGACGAAGGTCGCTATCGATCGGGTTGGCGCGCTCATCATGCTGCTCGTGCTCTCCCCGGTGCTGGTGCTGATCGCCCTCGCCATACGCCGCGATTCTCCCGGCCCCGTGCTGTTCCGCCAACGACGCATCGGGTTCGGCGGCCGCCCGTTCACCATCTACAAGTTCCGTTCCATGGCCGGCGACGCCGAGGAACGTCTTCGCCGCGATGGTCTCTATGACGTCTACGTCGCCAACGGCTTCAAGCTCCCACCGGGTGACGATCCGCGCGTCACGCGCCTCGGAGCGATGCTCCGTCGGACCAGCCTCGACGAGCTGCCACAACTGCTCAACGTGCTGCGTGGCTCGATGAGCCTCGTCGGCCCACGACCGGTGGTCCCTGACGAGCTTGCCTGCTACGGCGAACTGGCGCCGGCCTACACCGGTGTTCGCCCTGGCGTGACGGGCTACTGGCAGGTCAACGGGCGCAGCGATGTCGCCTTCCCCGAACGGGCCGAGCTCGATGCGTACTACTACGACAACCGCTCGCTTCGTGTTGACCTCCGCATCCTCGTCCGGACGGTCGTCGCCGTCGCGCTTCGCGTGGGAGCGCACTGATGACCACTCTGTTGAACGAAGTGTCGCAATCCACAGATGCGCGGTTGGCCAACGCGGCCGTCGTGGAGGTGCTTCTCGCGACCTACAACGGCGAACGGTTTCTTCCAGATCTACTCGACTCATTGCTTCGCCAGACGTTCGGTGCTTGGGTACTGCTTGCACGCGACGACGGCTCGGGCGACGATACGGTCGCGATCCTGCGCCGATGGGGCGAAGCAAACTCCGGTCGGCTACGAGTGCTGGAGGATAACGGGCGATCGCTCGGGGCAGCAGGAAACTTCTCCCGATTGCTCGCCGCCTCGACGGCACCCATCGTTGCGTTCTGCGACCAGGACGATGTTTGGCTCGAGGACCGACTTGCTCATGCCGTGGCCGCAATCAACGACGTCGAACGATCGGTCGGTATCGAGCACCCAGTGCTCGTTCATAGCGACCTCGAGGTTGTTGATGCCGACCTTCGCGTGATCTCGCCGTCGTTATGGCGCATGCAGCGAACGCTTCGAGCGTCCGCGGATCCAGTGCGTCTGGCGATCCGGAACACTGTCACTGGTTGTGCATCAACGATGAACCGTGCGCTCGTCGACCTCGCGAACCCCGTCCCGCCGGCGGCAGCGATGCATGATTGGTGGTGTGCGCTCGTCGCTTCGTCTTTCGGCACGACCGTAACGCTCGACACAGCGACCGTTCGGTACCGGCAGCATGGCGCGAACGACGTCGGGGCTACGAACCGCTCGCTGCTGAACTCGCTGAAGAAGGCAGCCCGATTCCTCGATCGGAAAGACCTACGCGCGGGGATGGCAATCAGCGGTGTTCAAGCCAGTGCGTTCTTGGAGCGTTTCGGTTCGCGTCTGGACCCTTTGTCGCATGCTCGCCTGCAAGCTCTCGCCACGCTTTCGATGTGCGGGCCGCTGCGACGTCGCAGTCGAATTTTGCGTTACCGGTGGTTTTCTGGGTCGGTGCTCGATGCGGCCGGTCTGCTCGTGCGGATATAGGGTCCGAACCGTGCCATTGTCCGAAGATGGCGAACCGTACGGATGGCCAATCTGGTGATCGTTCCGACCCCGGTCATCTCGAGGAAGTGGTCCTGGGCGCATCCGTAGAGTTCGGAGCGCGAGCGCGAGCCGTCGGTACTCATCCCGCCCCGGTGCTGGACCGTCGCTTCCGTGCAGATCCTCACGGACAGTCCGAGGCGGCGGATCTGCCAGCAAAACAGAACATCTTCGAGGTACATGAAGATTCGCTCGTCGAACCCCCCCATCGCATGAAACACCGCACGCTCCACGAGGAAGGAACAGCCGGACACCCATTCCGCTGAGCCCGGATCTACTACCCGCGATGTCCGGCGCAAGAGGATCCGCTTCGGAGTGGGAAAGACGCCGTACGAATCACCCTGTTGAGATGTCGTCCCGTGCGAGAGGACCACCGGCGCAGTCACACCAGCGCTCGGGAACAGTTCATGGTGCGCAACGAGTGAGTCGATGGCTCCCGGATCAATGGTCGCATCGCTGTTCAGCAGAAGCAGATACTTGCTCGTCCCGCTCTTGGCCGCCAGATTGTTGCCCGCCCCGAATCCGCCATTTCTCTCCGACTCGATCAGCAGGACGCGGGATTCGGCCGGGAATGCTGTGCGGAGGGTGTTCACGCTGTCGTCGCCCGATGCGTTGTCGACGACGATGACGAGTTCGACAGTCGGCGACAACAGTGCAGACCGCACAGCCTCCACCGTCAGGGCGGGAGTTCGGAAGTTCACGATGAGTACGTCGACGCTGCTGCCGCGTTCGGATTCCCGTTGAGCAGTCATCGGAGGAGCCCCAAGGTTCGCGACGTGTTTGCCGGACGACATCGATCCGAGGATAGGCAGGGCAGGACCCTCGTTGTGGGTGGGTCCACAAGTGGAGCGGCCTCGATAGCCGCAACGAACTTTCTGGACATAAGGAAAGTCTGCACAGGACCTCGGCTTCTCTTGTGCGGCCGGGCTGCTTTCCGGAGGCTTTGTCTTCAGGTTCGCTTCACGTGTGCCGATCTTTCGGGGGTGATCGGGCGGCGCCTAGCGGCCAGAACAGTGGGCACCGACTCTTGGAGCGAGAACACGTGACGCGCTTCTTACGATCTTCGGTACTCGCCGCCTCGTCCCTGGCGCCGACTGCAGGATCATTCGTCGCCGTCCGGGCGCTCGGTTCCTCATCGGGCATCGCCGCAGTCGGTTTTCTTGCCGGGTTGCAGGTCGTCGCGGCGATTGCGACTCTCCTCGCCGACCTGAATGTCGGACCGGCTGGCATTCGGCTGCTCGCGCAGGCATCGGATCGAGACCGCGTGGCGCTGACCACGCAGCTGCGCGCGATCACTCTTGCCGGGGCTTGCGTTCTGGGAGTCGTCGGCTCTCTCCTTTCCGCAGCCGTAGGCCCGATGGTCCTCGGCCCGCGGGCGGCTTGGTGGTCTTTCGGCGCAGCGGCCCTCGCCGGAGGTTTCGGCATGTGCGCAGCCCAGGAACTCAATATCCTCACGGGTCTGGGAAAGGTCTGGGCTGTTGCCATCTCGCTCGGAGTGCAGGGCCTGGTCGGCTTTGGGAGCGCGCTGCTCGTGCTCACGCAGCAATCTCGCCACGCTGCGGAGTGGTATCTGCTCGTCAGCACGGCTGCGCAGATCGTGACCACACTGGCGATTTCTCGAATCGCCCTCACGGCCTCTCGCCGTTCTCTTCGCAGCTCTCATCACGATCTGCGCTCAGTCCGCTCGCAGCTCGCCGGGATCAGCCGGCTGCTCGACGGTTCCGTTACAACGACTTCAGCGGTGCTCCTCGGAGCCGGTTCCGTAGCGCTTGCTCCGCTGGTGGTGCAGCGGGTGGCCGGCTACGAAGCGGCAGGCTCATTCCGTGTCGCCACGATGGTCGCCACAGTTGCCGCGGCAGCGTTTACCCCGGTCATCGCGAGGGTCTGGTTCCCTGTCGCCGCAACAGTGCCCATCGACCGACTCTCCGCAGAGGCGCGTCGTCACATGCGTCATTCGTTCCTGGCCGCCGGTTCGGCTGTGTCAGTGTTAGCCCTGGCTGCACCGGCAATATCGAGAGTTCTTGCGGGAGACACTGCCCAGGCGACGTCGATCCGAGCGCGGCTGCTCGTCGAGGTCCCGCGAGCAGTTGCGTTGGTCTACACCTACGCCGTGCTTGCGCGAATGCCGGCCAAGGCCTTCCTGCGGATCGAGTTCTGCTCGGCGATCCTTCTCGGGTGTGGGGTCTACGTCGGCGCCCGTCTCGCTGGCGCAACGGGCGCATCGATTGGGCTGTGCGCAGGTGTCGTGGCCTATGGGTGCATCGCCTTCGGCGTCCTGCGGTCGTCCGGCCGCACGTGGACTGTCCGTCGCAGCAGTCGAGAAGCCGAACGCTCATCCGAGGGCCAAGCCGCGACCTCGGCCCATGTCGGGGTGCATGAGGAACCCCGGCCTCAGGATCGCAGAAGTGGAGTGGTGCTCGATGCCGGCTAGGAAACGATTGGTCATCGTCGGCGCAGGCGGCATGGCGAGCGAGGTCGCCTGGATGCTGCGCATGGCAGACCCTGACGGAACCCAATGGGAGCTTGTCGGCTACGCAGTGAGCGACCCCCGATATCTCACGCCTCCCATTGCCGGGCTACCGGTTGGAACATTCGAAGACCTCGGCTCCTTGGGCGTCGACGTTGCCGTTGTTGCCGTCGGGGAGGCGTTGTTGAGGCGTCGGCTGGCGGTCGAAGCGTCCGTGTACCTCCCCGGGCTCGAATGGCCATCTCTAGTCGACCGGCGCGCCGTCGTGGCCGACGCCGTATCGATCGGCTGTGGGGTGATCGTCGCGCCGGGAAGCGTGGTCAGCGTTGACGTTGAGATGGAGGCGTTCTCGTTCGTGAACTACGGCGCCACGATCGGACACGGCGCCCGAATCGGAGCAGGTTCGATCGTTGCGCCAGGTGCGAACGTTGCCGGTGACGTCCGCATCGGCTGCGAGACCTTGATCGGCAGCGGCGCACAGGTACTACGCAGTGTCCGAATTGGTGACCGAGCGGTGGTCGGCGCCGGCTCCGTCGTGAACCGCGATGTTGGCGATGACTCGGTCGTCGTCGGCGTTCCGGCCCGCCCTCTTCTCAAGGACAGCGCTCCACGTGCCGATGCATGAGACGTGACAGCGCTGTCGGCTCCTGATGTCTGTTATCTCCCCCCAGTTGGCGTTCCCGCTGCGCAACGCCGCCCCACGGTCCGTGACGTGCTGGCGCATCCGAAGGTTCGTCGGATCGTCGCTGCTCCGTCCCTTCACACTCGCCGAGAGATCGGTCGGCAACGACTCAAGGGGCTCGGTCCAGCGAGCCGGGTAAACCTGGGCTGCGGCCTGAGCCGCATGGACGGTTGGGTGAACGTCGACAACAATCGCGCCGCTGACGCTGACTTGCTCGTCGACCTGCGGGCTGGATTCCCGGCCCCTTCCGGTTCAGTGCGACTGGCGTTCAGCGAGCACGTTGTCGAACACCTCGAGGTTGATGACGCCCGCCGGTGGTTCTCCGATCTGCGGAGAGCAATGGTCACGGGTGGCATTCTGCGGATCGCCACTCCAGACCTCGCTCGACTCGTCGATGCGTACGTCGAGGACTGGCGCAATCAGCAGTGGGTCCGCCAGCCGGGGTTTTCCCATGTCACGACCGGTGCGGCCATGCTGAACCTCGCCCTGCGCGGCTGGGGACACAGTTTCGTCTACGACGCCGAAGCGCTCACGGAGCTGCTCTCCTCGTGCGGGTTCAGCAACATTGTCCGCTGTGAACTGGGGCGAAGCGAGCATCACGAACTCTGCGGCCTTGAACGACGGGCGGACTCCACCTTGATCCTCGAGGCCCGGGCGTGAATCTCCGCGTACCGTTCCAGCGACCGTTGATGCCTCCGATGGAGGAGGTGTCCCGATACTTCGACAAATCGATCGGCGAAGGGTTCTTCTCTAATGGTGGGCCGTGCGCAACGATGCTGGAGGAACGTCTTGCGGAGCGTCTTGGAGTCGCGCACGTTGTTCTCGTGAACAACGCAACCTCCGGGCTCATGGTGGCGGCAGATGCAGTGTTCGGGCGTGGAGCGCGTCCGATGTCGAGCGGCGAGCCGAGGGGCATCGTGTTGGTCCCGAGTTTCACGTTCGCAGCGACCGTCACCTCACTGCTTTCGATGGGCTTTCTCCCCTGCCTCATCGACATCGACCTCGAAACGCTTCAGGTAGATCCGGACAGCCTCGCCGAGGGGTTGGACCGCTGGGGCTCGAACGTGTGCGGCGCACTTCTCACGTCAACGTTTGGGATCGCCGCTCCGGAAGGAATCAGCAATGCGTGGGAGCGACTCTGCTCCGACGCCGGAATCCCGACCCTCTTTGACTCCGCCGCAGGCTTCGGCTCCGTGGACGACTCCGGACGAATCCTTGGATCGAGCGGTAGGACCGAAGTCTTCAGCTTCCACGCCACCAAGCCCTTCGCAGTAGGAGAAGGCGGGTGTGTCGTAACGAACGATGCGCACGTAGCTGCCGAGATGCGTCGGCTGATCAACTTCGGTTTCGGACCCGACCGGGTCGTTCACGGCACACCGGGAATCAACGGAAAGATGCCTGAGATCCTCTGCGCGATCGGTCTCGCGGTGCTTGACAGCTTCGACACCGTCATCGCACGCCGGCAGGACAATGCGAGAGCGATGACCAGTCAGTTGACCACTTCGTTGGGCATTCCGCCGGGCTTGCTCCGTTCGGCGGTCCAGTTCGTTCCGGCGCTTGTGGATCCGACGAAGCGCGATCGGCTTGTCGATACCGCTGAAAAACGCGGGGTCGGACTGCGCACGTACTTCGATCCGCCGATTCACCGAATGCCGGGGTTTGCCCAGTTGCAGCATCTTGCGCTCCCGGCGACGGAGACTGCCTCGCTGATGTCGGTCTCGTTGCCGATGAGCAACGCGATCTCGGCGAGCGACATCGCGTACGTTGCCTCCGTCGTGAACGAGTGCCTGTGTGCCTGACGTCTCGGTTGTCCTCGCTGCGTACAACTCGCCGCTGGTAGTCGCCCAGCTCGATTCAATCGCGGCGCAGGTTCTGCCGGCAGCTGAAGTCATAATCGTCAACGATTCGACCGATTCGGCAATGGGTCCTCTTATCGACGGAACCGTCAGCCGTTTGCGCAGCTTGAGCCCGGAGACACGGTTTGTCGTTCGCCACAACGAGCGCAATCTCGGCATGTATGAGTCCTATGAATGGGCTCTTCGTGCGGCGACGTCGCCGATCATTGCGATGTGCGACCACGACGATGTCTGGCTGCCCCAGAAGCTCGCTGAAACAGCGCCACGAGTTGAGCAGTCTGGTCGGGCTGTGTGTCACGACGTGTCCGTGTTCTTCGGAGTCGGTTCGCCCCCATCGGTGCCGAGCCCGGACAGGCTTTCGGAACGGTCGCTTTGGACCAGTCACGCCGAGTTCGACGGCAAGCCCATTCCCCTTGACGTCCTGTTGCATCGGAACAGGCTTTCCGGTACCTCGCTGGTGTTCCCGGCGTCGCTCGTCGACGAGATCCTTCCGCTCCCGCGTGATGTCTTCCCGGACTACTGGGTCGCGCTGATGGCTGCGACTCGCATCGGTCTCATCTGGGAAGACCTCCCACTTGTTCACTACCGCCGTCACGACGCCAACACCGTTGTCCTGGGGGCAGGGCGACGAGGTTTGCGTGAGCCGTTCCCGGTATTCGAAAGCGACACAATCGACCGCCTGCGTGACGGTGCCAAGGAGGAGCTTCGCCCGACGATCGACGAGTGGAAGCGCTTGTCGCAATGGCGACACGCTGTGAGCGTCGGGTCCAATCGTCGGGCCGCCGCGGCGTCGGTACTCCGGCGACCCAGCGCCCTGCGGTTCTACGAGAGCCCGAGGGGGATTCTCGGAGATCTCGCACGCCTTCTCGCGCGCGCTCTGCCAGAGCGCCGCCGGCGCCGTTCATCAGGTCAGCCGATGGCCGCCGAGCGGTTTGTCCCGTGAACTGACGCTGAGCAACTGGGTGAGGACCTCCTCGGTCTGCGATGCCGCGGACTTCCATGAGAAGGCCGCTGCTCGGGCCCGGCTGCGGTCGGCGAGCTGGTTCCAACCGGCTCCGCGAATCGCCAGTTCCCTCATCGCGTTCGTAAGCGCTTCGCCATCATCGGGGTCGACGAGGATCGCCGCATCCCCGGCAACCTCGGGCATTGCCGACACGTTCGATGTGATGACCGGAGTGCCGCACGCCATCGCCTCGAGGATGGGGAGTCCGAAGCCTTCGTATCTGCTCGGGAACACCAGCGCGGTGGCTTCGTTGAGGAGCACGGGAAGGTCCTCGTAGGACGGATACGGGATGAAGCGAACGGCGAGGCCGCGCCGGTCGCGGAACTCCCGCAGAAGTTCGTTGAACCCCGGGTCGGGGGGTCCCGCCATCCAGAAATCGAATCCGTCGATGGCGGCGTCGGCGAATCCCTGCAGGGCGAACTCGATGTTCTTGTATGGCGCGTAGCGGCCGAGGTACAAGAAATACGGCTTCCGTTCCAGACCCAGCGGCCGGAAGTGATCGGTGTCGCAGGCGAGGGGAGTGACGTCGATCTTCGACCTCGGGATCTTCCCGTAGCGAACCGCGTCCACAGCGGTGGCCTCGGAAATGGCGATCACACGTGTCGCAGCTCGGAGAACTCTTGGCACGTAGCGACGGGTGTACTGATGGAGCGGATGCGAGGTTGGGTAGAACAGTCGCGGGATGAAGTCGAACACCGTCACGACGGTGGGTACCCGGCGGAGCAGGGGCGCCTCGGGGACGGGGGAGAAGAGAAGCGGGTCGGTGATCCGTCGCAGCCGCGCCGCCAACACGGTCTCGACCCAGGCGAGTCGCCGGGCGTGGCCCCGTGCACCGCTGTCCGCGCTCAGGTCGTTGCGTATGGGCTCGAGGCGAAGGCGGGGATGCTTCGTTGCCCAGGAGTCCATCAGCGATTCGCGTAGCAATACGATCGGTTCGAGTTCTTCGAGGTACGGCACGACGTTCTGGGAGTAGACACTCAGTCCGGTCGGCTTCTCCATGAGTGCCGACAGGTTGACCACGAGCTGTCTGCGCACGACTCCAGTCTGTCGGCTCAGCCGTCGATGACCTCGGATGCACGCACCCGCACGGCGTCGAGGTCGGACAGCCGTCGCATGCCGGCGTATTGCTGGGCCATCCGGTTGTTCTTGGCAAACGTCGCCTCGTGGCGGGCGAGGAAGTCCCAGTACATGGTGGTGAAGGGGCACGCCGCGGGACCCGTCCGCTTCTTCGGGTCGTACCCGCATCCTTTGCAGTAGTCGCTCATTTTCGAGATATAGGCACCACCCGCGGCGTAGGGCTTCGTGGCCATGCGCCCGGCGTCGGCGTGGAGCGTCATGCCGATCACGTTCGGGACCATGACCCACTCGGCCGCGTCGACGAACGATGCCCACATCCAGTCGGTCATCGCCTGCGGGTCGACGCCGGTGAGCAGGGCCCAGTTGCCCAGCACCATGAGGCGCTGGATGTGATGGGTGTACGCGTGGGCGTCGAGCTCGTCGATGCAGGTTGCCACGCAGCGCATCTTCGTCGGCTCGCCGAGAAACGCACGGGGTACCGGGCGTTTCGCACCGAGGGAGTTCCAGCCGGCGAAGTCCGGCATCCACAGCCAGTAGAGACCCCACACATACTCCCGCCAGCCGATCACCTGGCGGATGAATCCCTCGGCCGACGCAATCGGGATGCGGCCGGCCCGATAGGAGGCCAGTGCCGCGTCGACGACCGTCTCCGGGCGAAGAAGGCCGAGGTTGAGTGACGAGCTGAGCAGCGTGTGGGCAAGGTGCCAGTTGCCCTTGAGCATGGCGTCCTCATGCGGACCGAAGTGGGGGAGGACCTCGTCGATGACACGTCGTAGACGGGCTTCGGCCTGTGCCGTTGAGGTCGGCCACAGTCCGGACCACGGTGCGCCGAATGCCTGTGGTGCGTGCGTTTCAATAAGTGCGCGTACCTCATCGTCGATGGCATCGGTTGGGAACGTCTCCGGAGTCGGCCACGCCCGGCCGTCCTTGGGCGGCGGCTCGCGATTCTCGTCGTCGTAGTTCCATCGGCCGCCCGTCGGCTCGCCGTCGGGTTCGACCAGCACGTCGAGCCGGGTTCGCTGCCAGCGATACAAGTCCTCCATCTTGAGTCGGCCCTTGCGCGTCGCCGCCCATGTCGCAAAGTCGTCGTAGTGGCACAGGAACTGATCGTTGGCGACAACCTCGTCGCAGTTGGATTCGACGAAGGCCCGACCACGGAACGACATCGGCACCATGGCCCGCACGCCGGTCGGCCCGAACTCGCGTCGATGGGCGGCGAGACCCTCGGACTGCGTGGTGGCGATTCGCTCGTCAACCTCGAAGCCCTCATCGCGAAGTTCCTGCGCGAGTCGACGCATCGAGGCGAGGACCACGTGGAGGCGTTGGCGATGCCAGCGTTTGGACCCGAGGTAGGACGTGCTGGTGACGAAGAGGACCCGCGTGTCGTCGGGCGTGCACCCGGCAAGCGAGGCGACCGAGCGATGGCACTGGTCGCCGAGGATCAGCACGGTCCGCATGCCGTCGACGCTACGGCGCGTCCACCGCTACGCCGACGCCCGGCCACGGCCGCAAGAGTGAAGCCTCGGTCGCTCCAGGAGCGACTGAGACATCACTCTCCAGTGACTGCGGTGTTACGCGGTGCGGAACCGGCCGGGCTCGACCTCCACCACGCCGCCATCACGAAGGAGACGGGTGATGTGCATCGTCATGGAGCGCCGCTCCACGTTGTCGGCCCACACCAGCTGAACGCCGGGCCGGTAGATGAACCGGTGGTCAACGACCTCGTCGATGGTGCGGGGCTCGGCGAGGAACTCGAGCAGGCGCGCCTCGCGGACGCCGATCACCGCGCCGAAGGCGTCGACCTGACGGCGGAACTCCTCGACACCTTCCACGATGCCCTTGTGGTGGAACGTGACGTACCAGCGGGCGTCGATCTCGCGGACCCGTGCGAGCGAACGCTCGAAGTCCTCGAGGTCGGACCAGTGGTCGCCGTAATACGGCCCGAAGGTGGACAGGTCGATGTCGGCGACGAAGAGGACACCCTCGGGCTCGATGAGGAACGCACAATGCCCGCGGGTGTGTCCGGGCAGGTGTACGACTTCGACCCGCAGCCCGCCACCGAGGTCGAAGGTGTGGCCATCGTCGAAGCCGGACGCATCGAGCCGCGGCTCGTAGTTGAAGTTCTCCACGAGCTGCGGTGCCCAGACCGCAGAGGCGGCCTCGTCCATGCCGTAGACAGCGACAAGCGCATCGAGCGAACGCAAGGCGCCGACGTCGTGATGGTGGGCATGGAGTGCAGCATCGGGAAAACGGTGACAGCCGGCCAGATGGTCTTCGTGGGCGTGGCTGACGAGCATCCGATCGACGCGCCATGCCGGGACGCCGCCTCGGTCAGAGATCGCCAACGACGGATCGATGAGGAGCGTTTCCTCCGAGCCCTCGACGAGCAGCGACGTGCCCGAGGGGTATCGGCCGGCGTCGGCGCCGATCAGGGCGAGCACGTGACGGCCGGAGGTTCCGATGCG
Source organism: Acidimicrobiia bacterium (assembly GCA_031406385.1). Classification (GTDB taxonomy): domain Bacteria; phylum Actinomycetota; class Acidimicrobiia; order Acidimicrobiales; family JANYDT01; genus JANLQX01. The sequence goes on along the minus strand of JANOHI010000157.1, from coordinate 13,440 downwards.
GAGATCGGACTCGAGAACTGGTTGCACCAAGCGATTCTGACGCGGCGAGACTGGTCCCATGTTCTCTGTTGCGTCCGAGGCCCTCCCGACTGCCGAAGCCGGCGGCCGAGGAACGGTCGCCAGGGTCGTGTCGCTGCGAGGGTTCGGTGGCCGCCGCTCCGACGAAGCGGTGCTCGTCGTCGACGGAATCATCACGGGGTCACTTCTCGGTGGCGCCGCGGATGCCCAGATCCTCGGCGCCGCCGCCGACGGAGTTACGGCGGTGCTGCTCAACGTCGCGATCGCCGACGATGCGGCCGTCGGGTGCGGCCTGGCGTGTGGAGGGCAGGCAACCGTGCTGGTCCAGCCGATCTCCCAGGTCCCCCTGCTGGCATGGCGGACGCTTGCGGCCCCTGAACCGGTCGTGGTCGCCACCCTCGTCGGCGGTGACGACCTCGGCCGGTCGATCGCCGTGAGCCTCGACGGCTCCCTTGACGGCGCGCTCGGCGAGCCGTCGCTCACGCTTGAGGGGGTGCATGCATGCCGATCGCTGCTCGACCGGGCCAAGGACCTGTCGACCACGGTGATGACCGACGCCGGCCCGCTGCTCATCACGCTGTTCCGTCCACCGGCGCAGGTGCTGGTGGTCGGCGAGGCCGCACTGGCCAACGCGATTGCCGCACAGGGCGGGCTCCTCGGCTGGTCGACGTCGGTCGTCGGCGAAGCGCTCGGCCCCGAGGCCATCGCCACACAGAGCGGTGCGCTCGGTTCCGGCGACGCGCTTGTCGTGCTGTCCCACGACCTGCCGGTGTCGTGCGCGGCCATCGCTGCGGCACTCCAAGGACGATGCGGGTACGTCGGTGCACTCGGCTCCCGTCATACCCAGACCGCCCGGGCCGACGTGCTCCGCGCGTCAGGTATCCCCGACGCCGCCCTCGCCCGTATCCATGGTCCCGTCGGCCTCGACCTTGGCTCGCGCACGCCCGAGGAAACGGCTCTGGCCATCGCCGCCGAGATCGTCGCCGTCCAGTCAGGGCGAAACGCGGCGAGCCTGCGGGGCAGCACCGGCCCCATCAACGGCTGAGTCGTAGAGTTCCCTTCATGACGTATGCCGATGGCCGCTTCATCCACGACGCCGACTCTCACATCATGGAGACGCCGGACTGGTTCGACCGGCACCTCGACCCGAAGTGGCGGGGCAAGACGGTTCCGCTGAACATCCAGACCGTTGGCGGCAAGGACGACTCGAACCTCGACTGGTGTCGCGCCGCCAACGATGATCCCGAGTTCCGGGCCGAGGATGCCTCGCAGCTCATGCTCCGCAAGAACTGGGCCGGCCTGGGCTCCTTCCTGGCCGAGGACCGTCCGGCGGCGCTCGATCTGCTCGGCTTCGCCAGCCAACTGGTGTTCAACACCTTCGCCTCGGCCCCGCTGGCCATCGCCGAACATGAGGCTGACCCCGGTGTGGCGACGGCCATGGCCGACGCCCACAACCGCGCCATCACCGAGTTCTGCGCCGGCGACCGTCGGCTGCTCCCCGTCGGCTACGTGTCCCTTGCCGATCCGGCATCCGCCGCGGCCACGGCACGGAGCGCGATCGACAGGGGCTGTGCGGCGCTGATGATCGCCAGCGCGTGCCCGAAGGACCGCTCGCCCAGCCATATCGACTTCGATCGGGTGTGGGCCATGGCCCAGGATGCCGAGACGCCGATCGTGACCCACGTCGGCGGCGGCGGTTCGCTCCTCTCGCCGAGCTTCTTCGTGAACGGCCTCCCGCCGGTGCCGGACTTCCACGGCGGGGCCGAGAACTTCCGCTCGGTCGACTACATGGCCATCCCACACCCGCCGATGCAGGCGCTCTCCACGCTCATCTTCGACGGCGTGCTCGACCGTTTCCCCCGTCTGAAGTGGGGAGTGATCGAACAGGGTGCCTCCTGGCTTCCGGGCTGGATGCGCAACCTCGATGCCGCCTTCGGGGCATTCCGGAAGAACGAAGCGCGCTTGCAGAACCTGTCGGCCAAGCCGAGCGAGATCGTGCGCCGCCAGGTGCGGGTCACGCCGTACCCCCATGAGGACACGGGTTGGATCGTCGCCAACGCTGGCGCCGAGACCTGCATGTTCTCCTCCGACTTCCCCCATGTGGAAGGCGGCCGCAACCCGCTGAAGCGCTTCGACGACGCCCTCTCGGGTGCTGATGAGGTCACCCGGCGGGCGTTCTACTCCGACAACTTCGCCGATCTGATGGGTGACGTACTCGTCCGCCGCGGGATTCCGACCACGGCGACTTCGTTCGCCGCCGCGCGCTGACCGGCCCCACAGCGCCAACGTCTTGATGCCGACTTCGCGTCCCCCGCACATCCTTTTCGCGACGGCCGAGCTGGCGCCACTCGTCCGCGTCGGCGGCCTGGCCGAGGCCGCCGGCGGACTGGTACAGGCACTCCGCCGAGCCGGAGTCCGGGTCGAACTCGTTGTGCCCGACTACGGCGGTCCGGAATCCCCGCGCCTAGGCGACGAGCGGGTCGAGGCGATCAGCCTGCCTCTCTGGGCCGGCCCGGTCGGCTCGGCCCGCACCGGCGAGCTCGACGGCTACGGCGAGATCACCCTCGTCGACGTGCCGGGCATCCGCCGTTCGCACCCCTACGTCCCGCCGGGAGAATCCGACGGTTGGCCCGACAACGATCAGCGGTTCTTCGCCTTCTCCGCCGCCGTGGCCGCGCTTGCCGCGACCCACAAGGTCGACGTCGTCCACCTCAACGACTGGCACACCGCGGCCGTCGTCGGCCTGCTCGGCAGCGACGTGGCGACGGTGCTCTCGTTGCACAACCTGGCGTATCAGGGATGGTGTGATCGGGGCTGGCTCGCCACGCTGCGCGCCGATCGTCGGAGCGCCTTCGACATCGGCGGGTCGTGCAATCCGCTCGGTGGGGCGATTGCGTTGGCCGACCGCGTCGTCGCGGTGAGTCCGCACTACGCCGATGAGATCCGCACCCCGGCCGCCGGAGCGGGGCTCCACACCCTTCTGTCCGGTCGTGGGGACGCGCTCGTCGGGATCCTCAACGGCATCGACACCGAGGCCTGGGATCCGGGAACTGATGCCTGGCTGCCCCAGCGCTTCCGCCTTCGGACGGCCGCGGCAGCGAAGAAGGCGAACGGGCACGAGCTGCGGGCCGAGGTCGGCCTACCCCCGTCCGACGGGCCGCTGATCGCCATGGTCACCCGGCTCGTCGATCAGAAGGGCGTCGACATCGCCCTCGACGCCACCGTGGCCCTGCCCAGCCTCGACGCCCAGTTCGTCCTCCTCGGGGCCGGCGACCCGGCGCTCTCCGTCGCCGCCCGTACCGTGCAGCACTACATCCCCGAGCGTTTCCGGTTCGTCGAGGGCTTCGACCTCGGCCTCGCCCACCGCATGTTCGGGGCGAGCGACCTCTTCGTCATGCCGAGCCGCTTCGAACCGTGCGGGCTCGCGCAGATGCAGGCCATGCGCTACGGCTCGCTGCCGGTGGTGACCGACGTCGGCGGACTACACGACACGGTGATCGACGGCGACGCCCGACCCGACGACGGCACCGGGTTCGTCGCCCGCTCGCTCAACGCCGCCGGCATCGTCGATGCACTCCACCGGGCCGTGAGGGCCTGGAACGTGAAGGGCCGTCGTTCCACGCTCATCCGCAACGGGATGGCCATCGACTGGTCGTGGGACACCCCGGCGCAGGACTACGCCGAGTTGTACGCCTCGCTCCGACGCGAGCCCGACGCGTTGCACGGACGGCCGCCGAGCTGACCGGGCCCGGTTCAGCCGGGGAGCCAAGACGCCGATAGAGGACGGGATGACTGCGACCACCACCGCGGACGTGGAGATCTCACGCGCTCCCGGACGGCCAGCGGGTGACGCCGCACTGCGCGTGACCTCGTCGACCCGGTTGGCGGAATCGGTGGCCCTTGCTGTGGTGGGAGCGGCACCGCTGTTCCTCGTGGTGTCCGGGGATCCGTCAACGTGGAAGCGCGGGGTGATCCTCCAGGTCGTCGACGTGCTGCTCATCGCCCTGGCCGCGTGCCGCCTCCCGGCCGTGGGGAGGCGCGCCTTCGGCGACCGTCGTGGCGTCGGCGCCGGTCTTCTCACCCTGCTCGCCTCCCTGGCGGCAGCGCTCGTTGCGCATCCTTCGTCGATGGGCACGATGACCGTGCTCCGGTTCGCCGGCGCCGTCGCTCTCGTCGACGTGATCGCCCACGCTCAGCCGCAGTGGCGCTCGACGGCAGCGCGGGTGTGGCTGGGCTGGACCGTGTTCGAGGCCGGCGTTGCGGTTACCCAGAAGCTGCTCGGCCGGGCCATCGGTGTGCCCGGCGAGGTCGGTATCCCGTTCGAGACGCTCGGTACCTTCACCGTCCCGACGGGCACGTCCTACGGTCCCCATCCAATCGCCGCCATGGGCCTCGTTGCCATCGGCTTGGCGGTCTTCGGGACCCATCACCGTTTCGTTTCGCGCCCGTGGGCGATCACCGGGGCGGCGGCGGGCGCGGTCATCGTCGGTGTCACGTGCGGGACCTCGGGCGCGCTTTCGCTCATCGTCGTGTTCATCGTCGGTTCGGTACGCGCCGTCCGCATCGCCCGGCGTCGCGGCGGCGGAACGGTTGCGGCACCGACGGTCGCCCCGGTGCTGATCGCTGCGGCGCTGGCGTTCGGTCTGGCGGCCGCCTTCTCGATCGAGGGATGGACGTTCAAGGCGGAGCGGTCCGCCACCACCGACGTCGTCGCTGCCTCCAACGGTCGCGCCGGGATGATCGACGAGGCTTTTGCCATGATCCGCCGGTGGCCCGCCCTCGGTGTCGGACCGGGGCGGTTCCTGGCGACCCGTGACGCCCATCCCGAGATCAAGGCCCTCGCCTCGGAGGACCAGGCGGTGCACAACGTGGCGCTGCTCATCGTCGCCGAATCGGGTGCGCTGGGAGCGCTTGCTCTCGCGATCGCCGCGATCGCGGTGGCGCGCCGGGTGCGGGCGACGCCCTATGCACTGACCGTCCTCGCCGCCATGTTCGGGCACGTGATGTTCGACCATGCCCCGTGGACGTTCGGGTTCGGCATGGTCCAACTCGCACTCGTCCTCGGGTTCGCCGTAGGCGTCGGGCCCGAAGGCGAGGGCTAGCCCTCCATCGCTCGAAGCGGCGCAATCACCTGCTCGGCGAAGCGGGTGATCGGTTCGATCGCCTTCGGGTTGCCGAAGTCCATGACGAAGTGCTGCACCCCGAGCGACATCTTGTGGGCGAGAAACTCGACGAGCTTCTCGGAGTCCTCGTCGGACTCCGGCAGCGCCTTCTCGATGGTCACGCTCACCTCGATGGCGTCGGGATCGCGTCCGGCCTTCTCGGCGGACGATCGGACGATGCCGAGCCGACGCCGCCAGTCGTCGTCAGTGCCCCGCGGACTGCCGTTCCACATGTCGGCCAAGCGGCCGACGAGCGGCAGCCCGATCTGCTCACCGGACGCGCCGATGCAGATGCGCGGGACCGGATCGGGAAGCGGCGGGGCCGAGGCGCCGGCAATCGTGAAGTACTTCCCCTCGAAGGACGGTTCGGGCTCCGTCCACATCAGCCGGCAGATCGTGATGACCTCTTCGAGCTGGGCAAAGCGGACCGACGGCTTCGGGTAGTGGTAGCCATATGCCCGGTACTCGTCCTCGCGCCAGCCTGCACCGATGCCGAGGATGAAGCGGCCGCCGGAGAGCACCTGCAGGGTGGCCGCCATCTTCGCGGTGAGCGCCGGAGGGCGATAGCCGTGGCCGAGCACGTGATGGCACAGGTCCACGTTCGGATGGCGCGCCGCCAGCCACGTGAGCGTGGTCCACGCCTCCATGAACGGGTCGGTCTTGGCATCGAAGCCGTAGAAGTGGTCGGCGATCCACAGCGAATCGAAGTGCGGAAGTGCGTGGGGAAGGATCTCCGCGTCCTGGTAGACGACGATCGGCTGGTGGTCGCTCCAGCGGTTGCCGATGACCGGCGACAGCCAGCCGAACTTCACACGATTCTTTGCGCTCATGGGGTAGATCTTGACCTGCTCAGGGCCGCTACGCCCCGGCGATGAGCGCGGCCAGCGGGCCGAGGCCGTGGAGCACGATCCTCTGCCGACCCGTCGAGATCGCTCCGGCGCGGCGGAACGTGGCGAGCGAACGCGCCGTGGCCTCGCGCGTCGCCCCGATCCACGACGCCAACTCGTCCTGGCCGATCGGGAGGACGATGTCGCCGGGACTGGGGGAGTGGCGCTGGAACTTCTCCCCGAGCTCGAGGAGGAGGTTGGCCGTGCGCACCGAGGTGCTCTCGCTGTCGCGGGCGATCACTCTCGCATTGGCGCGGCGCAACTGGTCGGCGAGATCACGGAGGACGAGAACGGCCAGCCCGGGTTGGGCATGCAGCGAATCGAGGAACTCGTCGGCGCTGAGCTGGGCGACGACGCTTCGCTCGATCGCCGACGCTGCCGCCGAACGCGGGCGCAGGTCGATCGCCGAGAGCTCGCCGAACGCCTGCCCCGGCCCCTTCAATCCCAGCAGAAGGTCGCGGCCGGTGGGCGTGGTGACGAACACCTTGACGCGGCCGCTGATGCAGCAGTAGACGCACGTCGACGGGTCGCCTTCGGCGAACAGCACCTGGCCGGCGCGCAGCGTCATCCGCGTTCCCCGCCGGACGATGAGCTCACCAAGGGCGGCCGGGAGCCCGCCGGTGGTGGTTCCCTGGTCCTGGAGGCTTGCCGCCATCGTTGCCACAACCTTTTCCGAAATTTCTCTCGCTTGTGTGATCCGCGTTACGGACAGTTGGTCTATTTCGGCGGACAGTACGAAGTGTCACTGGGTGTGTTGCCCAGCGAGAACGTAGCAGCGAACGATCGGCCGCGCCCCGGCCGATCGGCGGCGGCACGCGTTCGGATTCCTCACCACTACGTCCAAACAAGGAGCATCACATGTACATCTTCAGCCGCACCGCCGTCGTCGCCCCCGGAAAGGCGCCCGCCGCGATGGCCTTCGCTGTCGAGGTCGCCGCCAAGGCCGCCTCTATCAGCGGCATTCCCCTCAACGTCTATACCGCCGCCTTCGGTATGCCGCTCGGCACGATCCTCTGGTCCTCGCGAGTCGACAGCCACGCCCAGCTTGGCGAGATGCAGGCGAAGATTCTCGGCGATGCCGGCTACATGGCCATGGTCGAGAAGGCGACCGACCTGTTCCAGGCGGGTATCCAAGACGGGCTCACGGAAATCGTGTCAACGACGATGGCTGCGCCTGCCGCGGTCGTCTCAGCGACCCAGGCAACCATCGCCAACGGCAAGATCGCCGAGGCCATGGAACTGGGCGTCGCCATCCAGGCGGCTGTCGCCAAAGCCACGGGCCTCGGCACGGCGTTCTGTGCCGACGTGTACGGCGCCTACGGCGGCGTCCGCTGGCTGATTGGAGGCGCGTCCATGGCCGACCTGGACGCGGGACGGGCGGCGATGAACGCCGACCCGACGTTCCAGTCATTGGTGGCCAAGGCGGGCGACTGCTACCTCGCCGGGTCCGGACAGATCGGACTCATCACCAAGATCAACTGACGCGCCTCCCACGGCAGAAGCCGTCCATCTCGACGGGACACTCCGACCCGCACGGCACCGCCGGGCGGGTCGGGTCGCGTCCGGGATCTGGGGGGTGGCGTGGTCGGAGGTGAACTCTTCGGGCGATCTCGGCGGCGCGGCCCGTCAAGAGTTAACGTGCGGGCATGCCGTCGCTCGTCGCTCGCAAAGACCCGAAGGTTCTCGTGATGGTCCTCGCCGGCGGGGAGGGCAAGCGGCTCTATCCACTGACCGCCGACCGCGCCAAACCTGCCGTTCCGTTCGCCGGTTCGTACCGGCTCGTCGACTTCGTGCTGTCGAACTTCGCCAACGCCGGAATGCTCAAGATGGTCGTGCTCACCCAGTACAAGAGCCACAGCCTCGACCGTCATATCTCCGCCACATGGCGGGTGTCGGACCTCCTCGGCAACTACGTGACCCCGGTACCGGCCCAGATGCGTCGCGGTCCGCGGTGGTTCGTCGGCTCGGCCGATGCGATCTATCAGAACTTCAACCTGATTGCCGATGAGAAGCCCGACATCGTCTGCGTATTCGGCGCCGACCACATCTACCGGATGGATCCCCGCCAGATGATCGAGCATCATATGGCCGTCGGCGGCGGGGTCACCGTGGCGGGCATCCCGGTCAGCGTCGCCGAAGCCCGCGAGTTCGGCGTTATGGAGGTCGAGGGGACCACGATCAAGGCGTTCCACGAGAAGTCCGACACCCCTCCGCTCATGCCGAAGGCGCAGCCGACGGATCCCGACCGCTGCCTCGCGTCGATGGGCAACTACGTGTTCGACACCCAGGTGCTTCTCGATTGGATCAGCGAGGATGCCGACGACGAATCCAGTGCGCACGACCTGGGCGGCAACATCATCCCGAACCTCACCAATGCCGGGGCCGCGAACTTCTACGACTTCGACACGAACGAGATCCCCGGTCAGACCGGCCACGGCCGCGGCTACTGGCGTGACGTCGGCACACTCGATGCGTACTACGACACGACGATGGACCTCACCACGCCGAACCCGCTCTTCGACCTCTACAACCGTCGCTGGCCGGTGTTCGCGTCGCAGTCGTCGCTGCCCCCGGCCAAGTTGGTGCAGGGCCATTCGTGGGCCCCGGGTTCTGCGGTGTCGAGCCTGCTGTGCGAGGGCGTGATCGTGTCCGGAGGACACGTGGAGCGCAGCGTCCTCTCACCGGGTGTCTACATCGACGACCACGCCGTGGTGTCGGACTCGATCCTGCTCCACGACGTGCGCATCGGTCCGGGCGCAATCGTGCGGCGCGCGATCATCGACAAGAACGTCAACGTGCCCGCCGGCATGCAGATCGGCGTCGACATCGAGGCCGACCGGGTCCGTGGCCTTACGATCTCCGACAACGGGGTCATCGTCGTTTCGAAGGGCCACAACCTCGAACGGTAGGCAGCTCGCCTCAACGACGAAGGCGGCGCTCCTCCGTCGTCAGTCGGGGGATACTTGCCCGTGTGAGGAACGCGGGGACGAGAGCATCGAGAACACCTTTGCCGGTCACCCTGAAACTGGCCAAGGTTCGGATCAAAGAACTCGGGGCGTCTCGGTTGGTCGAGGCCATCGTTCTTCGGATCTTCCTGTCGCTGTTTCCGCTGATTGTGATCGCAATCGCCGTGATTGGGTTCGTGGCGACGAGCCGTCCCGGAGGCAGCGCCAAGCTCGCCGACGATCTCGTCGAGCAGCTGAAGCTCTCCGGATCGATGGCCGATGTGATCCGCGAGAGCGTGTCTTCGGCCGAAGGGAGTCGAGGCGCCACGTCCGTCGTGGGCTTCTTCAGTGTTCTGATCAGCGCCACGGCGGTCGTCAACGCCATCGCTGCGGCGTGCAACGCGGCCTGGCAGGTCTCCAACCGGGGGTTGAAGGATCGGCTCCTCGGCGTGGTGTGGCTGCTCGGTCTGGCATTGCTGATCGGTGCGACCGTGGGCGTCACCGCCCTGATCACCGTTATCCCGATCCCCGGGCTCGACGCTCTCGTCGGTCTGGTGAGCGGTTCGATCGTCGGCGCCTTGCTCTTCTGGTGGACTCAGGTTGTGATGACCAACGTGCGAGTTCCTTTGCGCGCGTATGTTCCGGGTGCGGTCTTTGCCGGGATCGGCTTCGCCCTCTTCCAGGTGTTCGGCACGCTGCTCGTCGCTCGGATCCTGGCGTCGCAGAGCGGTGGTCCCGCGTCGCTCGGTGCCGTGCTCGCCTTCCTCACCTTCCTGACGATCTTCGCGTGGCTCTTCGTCCTGAGCGTGATCATCAATGTGATCGCCTGGGAGCGCGAGCACGGCACGGTGCAGCTCATGATCAGCGCACCGGCGCTACCCAACGGCACGTGGGCGCAGACGACTCGCTCGGGCCAACGCCCCTCCGCCATGAAGCGGGCCGGGCTGCCGGCCATCGTGCGCAAGCGGAAACCACGTTCTACGGGTTCGTGACGCCTCGAGCGTCGCGGGGCGTCAGGTCTTGCGCAGCGAACGAGTTCGATTGGCGGTGTTCGCGACGACGCCACCGAACACCCCGAGCGAAGCGGACAACAGGGCGACGAACACGAGAGTCACCGGCCTGATCCCGTTGCCGGAAAGGAGCCGCTGCACGATGGAGATCGCCACACCGGCGATCATTGCCGCCGCCGCGGCGTTGCTCAGCGGCGATGAGGGCGCGCCGAGCCCTGCCCGGAAACCTCCGAGGATGCACCCGGCGAGCACGAAGAACGATGCCACCGCCGTTGTCCCACCCGATGACCAGTCGAAAAGGGCCCGGAAGGCGATGGCGACACCGAGCCCCATCGCTGCGGTGAGAAATGCCGTCGATGCACCGGCGATCACCGCGTTCCGTTCGAGCAATTCGAATCGCTTCACGAAAACCAGTCTGGCCGAACGGGCGCGCAACACGACCGCGGGAATGAACATTCTGTGTTGAACAGAACTTTCTTCATCCGATCGCCGACCCTGTTCCGGAGTGGCAGATACGCGACAACCGCTGTCGCGTGTCTTTGCCGCCCAGGAGAATTTGATAATGCGTCGTGCACTGTTTGCCGCCCTGTCCGTAGTTGCCCTCACGTTTGCCGGTGGCTCCGGCGTTGCCGTCGCCCAGTCCGAACCCGGAACGATCGTCGACGTCGCCGCTGGTAACCCCGACTTCTCGACCCTTGTCAAGGCCGTGACCGAGGCCAAGCTCGCCGAGACCCTTTCGGGCCCCGGCCCCTTCACCGTGTTCGCTCCGACGAACGCGGCGTTTGATGCCCTCCCCGCCGGGACCCTCGACAGCCTGCTTGAAGACCCGACCGGTGCGCTCGCGAACATCTTGAAGCTCCACGTGCTTTCGGGAGCTGTCGACTCGAAGGCGGCGATTGCTGCCGCCGGCGGTAACGTCGAAACGCTGGGCGGTCCGGTCAGCGTCGCACTCGACGGCGACAAGCTCGTTGTTGGCGGCGCAACCGTCGTTACGGCCGACCTCAAGGCCTCGAACGGCATCATCCACGTGATCGACGCCGTGATCACGGCGCCCGCCACCGCCGCGCCGACCGAGGTCAACACCGGCACGGATGGCCTCGCTGCGAACTCCGGCAACGGTGGTCTGCTGCTCGCTCTCGCCGCCGGCCTCGCCGTCGTTGGAATTGGCTCGTCGTCCGTCGTGGTTGCCCGCAACCGCCGCAAGAGCTGATCCGACAAACCCAACCCCGGTCGGAGTAAACACGAGGATGATCGTGTGGCGCGGGTGTCGAGTGGACAACCACTCGACACCCGCTCCTGACCCGGCCACAGCCCTTCCTCACACCCTCGGACGTTCGTTGTCAGCCAAGTCAGCCAAGTCAGCCAAGTCAGCCAAGGCCGTTCTCGTCGGGTCGGTGATGCTGCTCGCTGCGGCGGCCACTGCGTGGGCAACGGGTCTTGGCGATCCGAGCGTCGATCTGTCGGGTGAAACGGTCCGCCAGGTCGGGCCGCGTCCGGCGTTGGCGAACCCACGACCTCCGACGACCGCTGACCCGGGCCGGGTCGACTCGGTCGTCGGAGGTCCCGGCGACGATGAGCGGGGCGCCGTCAAAGGAGCCGATGACCCGACGCCGGTCATGCCCACCTCGCCAAAGCGACTCGTCATCCCGACGCTCGGTGTGAATGCGGCGATCGTCGCGGTCGGTCTCGAACCCGACGGCTCGATGGAGATTCCCGGCGCCACGGAAGCCGGCTGGTACCACTACGGCTCGCGTCCCGGAGACCCGTCCGGCTCCGCCGTCCTCGCCGGGCACGTGGACCACAACCGTACGCCCGGCGTGTTTATCGAACTGCGTCTCCTGGGTATCGGTGACGAAATCGAAGTGACCGACGGAGACGGTGTAGCCCGACGCTTCCGTGTGGCGGAGCGGTTCCAGGTGGACAAGAACGAGTTGCCCGGGCCCGAGCTCTTCCGGACCACCGGAGACCCGGTGCTGACGCTCATCAGCTGCGGCGGGAGGTTCAACCGGAGGTCGCGGCACTACGCCGACAACATCGTCATCCGGGCGACGCCGATTCTGGGTGAGCGGCTCCGGCCGAACCAGCAGGCGATATTCGGCGACCGGGCCTGAGCGCCGTCGAAGCGCTCCCGCCCTATCCTCCGACCATCGCTGCGCGCAGCGCGAGCGCCTGCACGCTGGTCTTTCCCAGCTTCGGCAGTCGGTCGGCCGAGACCCACCTGATTCCCGTGATTTCCCACGGGTTTGCCGGACGAATCGACGACGCGCCGCGTCGACCGGCATAGATGTGATCGACGTGGTGGGAGCGGTTCAGTGCGCCGACGAAGGTGGGCTCGCCCGCCAGTTCCACTCCGCCTTCCTCGGCGACCTCTCGGAGCCCAGCGTCCTCGAACGTCTCGCCGGAATCGACCCAGCCGCCTGGCAGGGACCACGAGCGGCGGTAGCGGGCCTTCACGAGGAGCAGTCGGTCTTCGTCGTCGAGGAGGATGACGAGGACACCACGCGTATCGGGCCCGCCGAGCCGGCTTTTGACGATCCGCCCGACGATCCGCATGACCTCGACGACAAGCGCAAGCAATTGGCGTGCGGTCATTCCCGGGCGACCTGAAACTCGGTTTCGGTACGAGCGATCGACATTGTCTGCAGTCTCGCCGAAATCGGGCTGCCCGTCGGGTCGGTCGGGTCGGTCGGGTCGGTCGGCGAACACGGACGATTGTCCCCGCCAAACAGCTGTGGTGTTCGTTGGACATGCCGTATCTTTTTTCTGCGAGGGTCGAGCATCAACAGCCGAAGTGCTCGCGCCGCACTCCGGCACAGTCAATCAAGGAGCATCACCATGTCCCTCAAGGGCACGAAGACCGAAGCCAACCTCCACCACGCATTCGCCAGCGAGAGCCAAGCGAACCGTCGCTATCTCTACTTCGCCCAGAAGGCCGACATCGAGGGCTACCCGGAGGTGGCCGGCCTATTCAAGAACGTCGCTGACGGCGAAACCGGCCACGCCCATGGTCATCTGGAATACCTGGCCACCCTCGGCTCGGGAGACCCGGCCACGGGCATGGCTATCGGGTCCACCGAGGACAACCTGAGATCGTCACTCGCGAGCGAGACATACGATTCCACGGAGATGTATCCGGGCTTCGCCAAGGCCGCCCGCGAAGAGGGCTTCGCCGAGATCTCGGAGTGGTTCGAGACCCTTGCGCGGGCCGAAAATAGCCACGCCGGTCGCTTCCAGCAGTGCCTCGACTCGTTCTCCTGAGGCCCAGCTGGCCACCGACCTCACCGGCTGATGTTCGGGTTGCCGAAGCAGTCCGCGCGCGAGCGGGTTATATGTCTCAAAAGTTCGCCATTTATGATGATCTGACGGTTTGGGAGAATCTCCAGTTTTATGGTGGTGTCTATGGGATTACCGATCAAGA
>JANOHI010000119.1:0-17735 GCA_031406385.1 Acidimicrobiia bacterium | reverse complement strand
CTCGACCCAATTCGCCGACGGCGGAGAATTTGGCATGGGTGCCGAGATCGGCATTGCCACGGGCAAACTTCATGCACGCGGGCCCGTGGGCGCAAAACGTTGCAGACCAACTCGATCGACTGTCACGTCCCTCAGGCTGCCAAGGACTTGCGTGCGCGTCACGCGGTCGGGACATTTGGCGCGCCGACGCGCCTGACCTGATGCCACAGCGTCCACTGGGTCAGCTGAGCGCGTTGGGTCGGGATCTGTGCGCAAAGACAATCCAGCCGACCCAACGCGTCCAGCCGACCCAACGCGTCCAGCCGACCCAACGCGATGAGCCGACCCAACGCGATGAGCCGACCCAACGCGATGAGCCGACCCAACGCGATGAGCCGACCCAACGCGATGAGCCGATCTCAGAGACCGATCCCGGCCGTGCAGCGCTACTTGATGCGCATGCCGGGGATGGCGCCGGACTCCGGATTGAGGAGGTAGATCCCGGCGTCGACGCTGCGGTCGGCGTCGCTGGCGGCGAGCACCATGCCTTCGCTCAGACCGAACTTCATCTTGCGAGGGGCGAGGTTGGCGATGAGTACCGTATGACGCCCGATGAGATCTGCCGGTTGATAGGCGCCCTTGATCCCGCTGAACACCGTGCGGTGCCGACCTTCGCCGGCATCGAGGGTGAGACGGAGCAGCTTGTCGGCTCCTTCGACGTGTTCGCAGTGCACGATCAGCGCGATCCGCAAGTCGATCTTGGCGAAGTCGTCGATGCCGATCTCGGTGGCGATCGGCTCTCCGCCGGGCGCCCGGCCCTCTCTAGCTCCGGCCGTCACCGACGGTCCCGCCGCCCCAGGTCCGGCCGTCACCGACGGGCTGGCCGCCCCAGGTGCATCACCCCGCACTGACGGCAAAGTCAGGCCAGCGGCAACCTGGGTCCTCCCCGTGGTCGCGGGCACATTGGCGGCGTCGCCCGACGCCGCGAGGCTGTCTGGCGTTGCGGGGCCTTCGAACAGCACCTCGAGGACCTTCGGGTCGACGCGCTGGATGAGGTGCTTGTACGCCGCAATGGTGTGCGTCCCGAGGGGACGAGTCACGTCGGCCCACGAGAGCGGGGCCACCTGGAGGAACGCCTCCACGTCGGACGCCACCCGGGGCATCACCGGCTTGAGATAGAGCGTGAGGAGCCGGAAGGACTCGATGCAGACGCTGCACACCTGCTGCAACTCGGCGTCGCCGCCCTCGACCTTGGCCAGTTCCCAGGGCTTGTGCCGCTCGACGTATTCGTTGACCCGGTCGGCCAACGTCATGATCTCGCGGATCGCCTTGGAGAACTCGCGCCCCTCGTAGAGCCCGGCAATAGTGTCGCTCTCCGCTTGCAGCTGGCCTACGAGCGCGCCGCCTTCGTCGCCGAGGTCGGCGGTGAGCTGGCCCCTGAACCGCTTGGCGATGAACCCGGCGGCGCGGCTGGCGATGTTGACGTATTTGCCGACAAGGTCGGAGTTGACCCGCTGGGTGAAGTCGTCCGGCGTGAACTCCACGTCCTCAACCCGAGCGGTGAGCTTGGCCGCCATGTAGTACCGCAGCCATTCGGGGTTGCAGCCCAGCTCGAGGTAGCGCAGCGGCGACAGGCTGTTGCCACGGCTCTTGGACATCTTCTCGGCGTTCACGGTGATGAATCCGTGGACGTAGACGTTGTTCGGAACCTTGCGTCCGGAGAAGTGGAGCATCGCCGGCCAGAACAGGGTGTGGAAGTAGACGATGTCCTTGCCGACGAAGTGGATCTGCTCCACGTTCGGGTCGGCCAGGAATGCCGCAACGTCGTCGCCGCGTTTGGCGAACAGGTTGACGAGTGACGCGAGATAGCCGACGGGCGCGTCAAGCCACACGTAGAAGTACTTGTCGTCGGTGTCGGGGATGCGGATGCCGAAGTAGGGCGCGTCGCGGCTGATGTCCCAGTCGGCGAGGGCAACGCGCCCGTCGTCACCGGCGACGAACCACTCCTTGATCTTGTTGGCGACCTCTGGTTGGAGACGGCCCGGTGTGGCCATCCAGTCGAGGAGGAACTCGGTGCAGCGCGGATCGGAAAGGGTGAAGAACAGGTGCGACGACGACTTCAGCTCGGGTGTCGCGCCCGACAGCACGGAGTACGGGTTGACGAGGTCGGTCGGCGCGTAGACCGAACTGCACGACTCGCACGAGTCACCGTATTGATCGTGGGTGCCGCACTTCGGGCACGTTCCTTTGATGTACCGATCGGGCAGGAACATGGCTTTGACCGGGTCGTAGAACTGCTCCACGCGGCGTTCGGCGATCAGGCCGTTGGCCTTGAGCCCGCGATAGATGTCCTGGGCCAGCGTGTGGTTCTCCGGACTGTCGGTGGTGTGCCAGTTGTCGAAGCTGATGGAGAATCCGTCGAGGTACGCGGGGCGTCCGGCGGCAACTTCGGCAACAAACGCTTCCGGCGTCGTTCCGGCCTTCTCTGCGGCGATCATGATCGGCGCGCCATGCACATCGTCGGCGCACACGAAGTGCACCGTGTGGCCCATCATCCGCTGGAACCTGACCCAGGTGTCGGCCTGGACGTATTCCATCATGTGACCGATATGGAGCGGTGCGTTGGCGTAGGGAAGGGCGGTGGTGACGAACAGGGTGCGGGGCATGGCAGGTCTTTCGCAAGGCGAGGCGGCTGATGATGCCGACTTCGCAGGAGGAGTCGATGTTACGACCCCTTACGTCGGTCCCCACCGGACTTTGGCGGACGGTCTCGCACCCGCGGCGGGAGAGACGGATCCACACGTTCGACCGGCGGATTCAGGTGATCTCCATCTCGCCGAACTCGATACGTCCGCCGAAGGGCGGCTCGCGCCGCTGTTGGTGCCGCGCGGTTGTCGGGGAGCACCGGCCGGACGCGCCCGGGCCCGCGCTCGTGAGAATGAGCGCGGGCCCGGGAGAGGTCAACTGTTGCCTCAGGGCGATGGGGGGCAAGCCGGCGGCGTCAGAAACACCAGCTGCGGCACCGTGTTCCATTGCCGCGGGGCGACCTTGTCGGTGAACTTGCAGCCAAAGTTGGGACTGGCGACTTCGGTCGCGTCGAGCACGTTGTCACCCTCGGGCTTGATGCCGGCCTCAACCCACTTCACGAGGTCGACGAATGTGGTCACCAGTTCGGCCGGTGTGAACGAACAATGCCCATAGTCGCGCGTGGCACGCTGCACGAGGTTGGCCGAATTTCCCTTGTCGGCGACGCGGCGAGCGTATTCCTGCTCCATGTGGAAGGGCACGAAAAGGTCGCCCAGCGTGTGCAGGGTGAGCATCGGTATGCGCAGGTCACCGGTGGTCGGCGGCACATTGGCGATGCCATTGTTTCGCCGGCCTTGCGGATCGGCGGTGACCCGCTGCACCGCGCTGTTGAACAAGGTCTCCGCCGCGCTCAACGCCGGGTCGGTATCGAACTGGTACACGACGTCGGAGTTCTGAACCGCCACGCCGGGCGCTCGCGGCAGCGTGCCGTCGCCCACGCCCAAACCGAACAGGAAGTCACCGGCCACCGCGTTCCAGAACAACCAGCCCTGGTCGAAGAGTGGGCGCACGCCGCCCGAGCGCAACTGCACCAGCGACTTGAAGTTCTGCCCGTTGGCGTTGAGCGCGAACGGGAACGCCGGCCCGAGTGCGGCCTTGGTGGCGGGCACCGTGGCGGTGAGGTAGTCGGAGGCATAGGGGTAGCTGTTGTTCACTCCCGAAAGCGTCTGCGCGGCGACGTTGAAGTCGAGGAAATAGTCGAAGAGCTCGTAGTCACCGAGAACCCCACAGATGGGCATAGCGCCGTCGTAGGACTTCGGCCACTGCTCGGCCACGACGCCGGTGACGTGGCCGCCCATCGAGGCGCCGGTGATATAGGTGCGGCTGGGCTTGCCGACGAGCCCATTGAAGAGTTGCGTCAGTGCGTGGGTGTCCTTGGCGCCTTGCGCAGGGTCGTAGGCATTCCTGCTGTAGCTGGACGCAGCCCAGGCGTAGCCGCTGGCGATGAGGAACGGGCGCAGTGGGTGGTCGTCCACCGTCAGTTCCAAACCGGTTCCACGGTAACCGTGGGCCCACATCACGAGCTTGCCGTTCCAGTTGGCCGGCACCTCGACTCGGTAGCCGGCACGGTTGTGCACGCCCCAGAGTCGCTGCGCCGGCAGGCCTGGCAGCGCCGCAAATGGCAGTTTGGCCTGGTCGACGTAATACGCCGGCGGGGCAGCGGCCGTGACCACGCCGGCATGCGCGGTCAGCAGAGCAACGGCGCCGACGACGAGAGCCTTCTTCAGAATCTTCATGGGCCTACCTCCGTGAGGTGCCCGGACAGGATGCGTCGAGGGCAGGTTTCGCAAAGATAGAAGGACCCTGCGATCCGTGTCCACCTGCGTGACACCCGAGAGGTTTCTCGACACACCGCAGGTCCTATCGGGTGACCGGATCGAGACACGTGCGCCCCACGTCCGGTCGGCGATGCGCTCCCATCCGATGTGCTCTCCGCGTCCAGCCCCGGCGCTCGTGTTCCCTTGCGGCTGACGACGATCGCAGAGTCTGTCATCGCGGCCGGCCAGGCCGCGCATCTCCTCGGCGAACACAGCGTCATTGGTGGTCACCGCTCCTGCGTCACCCAGGGCACCGAGTGACTTCGTCGGGTAGAAACTCCATGCAGCGACCGCTGCGGCCGGTGGCTTCCAGGCGTCGGTTTATGGCGGGTCGTCGCCGATGTCGAACGTGCCGCCCGTCCGCCAGTAGAAGCCCTCGCGTCGATCCAGAAAGTCCTCGTCGACGAGGTACCGGCGAAGTGCCGCCCAGTCCGAGTTGAACTGACCGAGGATGAGATTGACGCGCCCCTCGGAGTAGAGCTGGCCGGGCAGGAAGCGCTGCGAGAGGAGGTCGAGCAGGACGAGGCGCTTCGCGCGCTGCATGGGAATCTGGGTAAGCCCACCACGCTCGTCGAAGAAGGGGCGCATTGTGCCGAGGTGTTCGGCGTCGAGTCCGAGGTTGATCAATGCGGCGTCGATCCGATCTCGACGCGCCGCAGCTGCCCGACGGCGTTCGTCGTGTTCGGCGGGCGTCAGCCTGTGGCGTGAGGAGTCGGCCATTGTCGCCAATCTTCGCGTCGATCCCGTGAGAACAGCGTTCGGATGCCCTCGGCTCGCCTCGATCGGTGTTGTGGCGAATCGCGCGATCGAGCGCTAGATCCCCTTCGCCATGTTGGCGAACTTCGTGTAGTGATCCAAGAAGGCCAGGCGGGACGTGCCTACGGGCCCGGCGCGGTGTTTGCCGATGATGACCTCGGCGGTGCCCCGATCGGGGCTCTCGGAGTTGTAGATCTCGTCGCGATACAGAAACATCACAACGTCGGCATCCTGCTCGAGTGCGCCCGACTCGCGAAGGTCAGAGAGCATCGGGCGTTTGTCGGCCCGCTGCTCCAACGCTCGGGACAACTGCGAGAGCGCGACGACCGGCACCTCAAGCTCGCGGGCGAGGATCTTGAGGCCACGGCTGATCTCGGAGATCTCGACCTGGCGGTTCTCGACACTCGCCTTGCCACCTGTCATGAGTTGGAGGTAGTCGATGACGATCAGACCGAGATCGCCGAGCTTGGCCTTGAGACGGCGCGCCTTGCCGCGGATCTCCATCACCGTGAGATGGGGGTTGTCGTCGATGTAGAGCGGCGCCTCGGCAAGCCGTCCGACCGCAGAGGTGATCTTCGGCCAGTCTTCAGCGTGGAGGCGGCCGTTGCGCATACGACTCGAATCGACCTTGGCCTCGGCGCACAGCAGACGCTGGGTGAGTTCCAAGTGGCTCATTTCCAGCGAGAAGAACAGCACCGGCCGGTTCTCGACGAGGGCCGCGTGTCCGGCCATCCCGAGGGCGAATGCCGACTTGCCCATGGCCGGTCGGGCTCCCACGATGTAGAGCGCGTTCGGTTGGAGTCCGTTGAGCTTCTCGTCGAGGTCGAGATAGCCAGACGGCACACCGGTGATGGACTCCCCCCGGTCGTAGAGCATCTCGAGGCGGTCGAGGTTCTGGCCGAGAAGGTCGCGGATCGGCGCCATAGTGTCGGTCGTGCGGCGCTGCGCCACGGAAAAGATCCGTGACTCGGCGCGGTCGATCATCGCCGAGACGTCGTCGGGAAGGCTGTACGCCTCGTCAGCGATCTCCCCGGCCACCCCGATCACCTTTCGAAGCAGTGAGTGCTCCTCGATGATGCGGGCGTAGTACGCCGCGTTGGTCGCCGTGGGCGTGCCGGCCTGGAGGTTCACGAGGGCGACGGAGCCGCCGATCATCTCGTAGAGGCCGGACCGACGAAGCTCGTCGGCAACGGTGACCGGATCAGCCGGTTCACCGGCGGCATAGAGGTTGAGAATGGCTTCGTAGATGTGACCGTGGGCCGGGCGATAGAAGTCCTCCGAGGTCACGATCTCCGCAGCGGCGGCGATCGCCTCACGGCTGAGCAGCATTGCGCCGAGAACCGACTCCTCGGCTTCGAGGTTGTGGGGCTGGAGACGGACGGCTCCAACGGGACCCGGCGACGGAGTGCGCCGACGGGCGTCGTCTAATGCAATGGCCATGGTTGGAGTCGGATCAGTTCGGCGAGTCGGGATGGACAGCAAGACGCGCCGCTCCGTCAGCAATCGCGGTTCGTGGGTGGGGGTAAGAGTGTGGTTGCTCGATGCTGTGGGTAACGAGGGGGTAAACGGAGGGGAAAGGGGTGGGGATGACCATCGGAGAACCTCCCCGAACCGGGGACAAAGTTGTGGACAACCCCTGAGTTCTCCACAACCACCAGTATGCGGCGGGGGTGCGACAGTTTTCGGCCGGGCCGGAGAAGCCCTGCGGTACGTTGCCTTCCGTGCAGGAGCAGGAGCTCACTCTCGACCCAAGCGCCTCGCTCCGCCGGTACCTCGCGCACTCTGCCGAGATCGATCCCGCCCTGCTCCGTGCATGCCGTGGCCTTCTCGACCTCGTGTTCGAAGGTGACCTGACTGAGGGCGACTGGGAACATGCGCTCGGGGGCATGCACTCGATCATCACCGATGGCGACGTGGTGATCGGGCATGCCTCGCTCATCCAGCGACGGCTTCTCCACAAGGGTGTTGCCTGGCGGACGGGATACGTGGAGGCGGTGGGCGTCCACCCACGCTGGCAACGACGAGGCGTCGGGAAGTGCCTGATGGCTCCGCTCCCGCAGATCATGGTGAACAGCTACGACCTCGGTGCGCTCAGCGCTTCCGATGCGGCTCACCGTCTCTACGACAGCCTCGGCTGGCAGCGCTGGCTCGGCCCAACCTCGGCGGTGACCCCTGGAGGGATCGTGGCGACCCCACATGAAGACGACGGAATCTACGTCTACCCGTGCTCTCCGGCCTTTCTCGAACGCGTCGACCGAGCGGCTCCGCTGTGTTGCGACTGGCGCGACGGAGACCTCTGGTGAGTTCTGATGAGTCCCGGTGACCTCGAGTCGCTCAGCGGCGGTCGGGGTCGCGTTCCATGCGCAAGATCGCGGCGCCAAGTGAAAGGCACAGCGGTGAGTAGAGCACCAGGTCGAGCAGACGAAACGTCGATGTGGTTTTCGGAAGTCCCAACGCTCCGGAGATGAGGCCGCCTACGCCGCGCAGACCAAGGATGAAGGCAACCCCGATGACGGCGGGACGGGTCAGTACCGTCGGGAGCCGTCGGCCGAAGGATGACGCCGGGTGGGCCCGAGCCGCAACCAGGGCGGAGGCGATGCCGAGGAGACCGGCCACGGTGGCCGAAGCGCCCGACGATGGGAAGGTGTTTCCTCCGACGACGGTGCGTGCCAACGACCGGGCATCGGCTGCCGGGAACGTCGATCCGAACGCCCACGCGAGGTGCAGGGCTGCGATACCCGCCAGCGAGACTGCGGCGCCCGTCCCGGCGCGCACGCCGATGCCATCCGGGCGGTGCGGCACGAGGGCGCGGATGAGTTGGCCGACGTAGGTGGAATGACGGCGCCCACGGGTGGGCTCCCCGGACAGCGCCGCCTCGGCAGTGTCGAACCCGTCTTCGATGAGCGCGTCGTGGAGCCATCGCACCATCAACGGCCAGGCGACGTGCATCGTGCCGGTCGGTTCCGCCGAGATGGTGTGGCGAATCTTGGTGTCCGAGCCGGCCGCCATGACCTCGAACTCGTGGGTGCCGTCGAGGCCGGTCGGCGGTTCGAACCGGAACACCACCGATCGACCCGGATCGATGTGCTCGACGTGATAGCGAACGGTGTCGTGACCACCGCGCGATCCAACCGTGAGGCCCTTGTCGAGTTTCATCCGCGGCCATGGGTCACCGGGCCACAGCCTGTCGTTCGGGGTCGAAAGCGTCTCGACCAATTCCCACACTTCTCTCGGGGTTCCTTGAACGATTCGTTCGTGCACGTTCTTCATTGCAACCTCCATACGGTGGCGTATGTTCTTCGTCCATACGGTACCGTATGTCGTGGCCCGCGCGTCAATCACTCGATTGTCAAGAGAGGACTGGGCCGATGCCGCTCTGTCGGTGATCGGAGTGAGCGGCGTCGAGGCAGTCGCCGTCGAACCGATCGCCGTTGCCCTTGGCGTGACCAAGGGCAGCTTCTACTGGCATTTTCGCAATCGGCGCGAACTCGTCGACGCCGCACTGGAGCGGTGGGAACAGCGGGCGACGGCTGACATCATCAGCGAACTGTCTCCGATCGCTGATCCTCTCGAGCGCCTGCAAGCGTTGTTCGCTATTGCGTTCCTCGATACCGCCGAAGATCGCATCGAGGATGCGATTCTTCGCGCCGTGGCCGACCCTTCGGTCGACGCGGCCGTCGACCGAGTCAACTCGCAGCGTTTGCACTACCTCGTGAAGTCGTTCCGTGAACTCGGCTGCCCCCTTCCCGTGGCCCGCCAACGGGCTCGCATCGGGTACGCCGCGCTGCTCGGTCATCGGCGCCTGCAGTCATCGCCGTCGACCCGGCTCTCCAATGCTGCGGTGCGTCAATTCGGCGATGAGTTGGTGCGTTCCCTCGTCGACTGAGCGAAGGATCTCGACACGACACCGGCGCCGTGGCGAGGTTCGGTGGTGCACGCTTTTCGCCGAACCTCGCTGCTCTGGTACGTTCGGTCCGTTGGCTGTGAGGCAGCATCCTCGTTCGTCGCTCAAATGATTCGCTCGCCGGCAACGGCGTTCTCGGAGATCATGAGGGCCGCGTTGCACTGGCACAGCGCGTGCGCCGAGACGGTTTTGGCGTTTGCTCCACTTCAGCCGAGTCGCCTTTGAGGATTTCTATGCACGAGCCATCTCCTGCCACCGTCCGCTGCGTCGGGCTCGGCCGAACCTACAGAGGGTCGCGCCGCAGTGAACAAGTCCACGCTCTTGACGCCCTCGACCTCACGCTGGAGCCGGAAACGATCACGGTACTCATCGGGCCGTCTGGCTGCGGGAAGTCGACGCTCCTGCGACTCATCGGCGGACTCGATTCGCCGACTACCGGAGAGGTTCGCATCGGCAATCGCACTGCCGATGAAGCCAGGCAGGCAAAACAGTTCGGCTTCGTCCCACAGGCCCCGACGCTGCTCACCTGGCGGTCGGTCCGCGACAATGTCCGTCTGTTGACCGAAGTCAATGTGAAGGCGTCCGGAAAAGCATCGAGCACCGACGCAGACGTCGATGCGATGCTCGCGGCCGTAGGGCTGCAGGGCTTCGAGTCGGCACGTCCTTCAACGCTGTCCGGTGGTATGGCGCAACGGGTGGCGCTGGCCCGTGCATTCGTCCTCGGCGCCGACGTCCTCCTGCTCGATGAACCGTTCGCCGCGCTCGACGAGATGACACGCGCTGAGATGCGACGGCTCCTCTGTGAGCTCTGGACGGCGCACCGTTCGACAGTCGTGTTCAGCACCCATGATCTCAACGAGGCGGTTCTGCTCGCCGACCGAGTGATCGTTTTGTCCGGACGACCCGGTCGGATCATCGCCGACATCGCGGTCGGACTTCCGCGGCCGACCCCCGAAGGCCTCGAGGACTCGTCGGCGTTCGGCGAAGCGCTGCGAGAGGTGCGTGCGGCGCTGCGTGCGGCGCAGCATCAGACGACGGCCCAGCACCAAACCAGGGAGCGGTATCAGACCACGGTCGGCGGGGCGCAGTGAGACGGTTCCTCTGGCTCGCGCCCTTCGTCGGCATCGCCACATTTCTCGGGGTCTGGGAGTTGTTCGTTCGGGTCTTCGACATCGAGTCCTACAAGTTGCCGCGCCCGTCCGATGTCGTCCGTGACATCGTCACGAACCGGTCGGCCTACTGGTACGACGCCTGGCCGACGATTACGGTGTCGCTCGTCGGCTTCGCGCTCGCGTTGGCGGTTGCGTTTGTCGTCGCATCGATATGCGCGCATTCGTCTTTCATAGAACGAGCCGTCTCGGCCGTCGCCATCGTGGTGCTGGTCACTCCGTTGTTCGCCTACGGAGCGGCCATTGTTCTGTGGGTTGGCTTCGGATACCGGCCGATTGTGTTGATGGTCGCCATCGTGTGCTTCCCTCCGATTCTCTTCAACGCCGTGTCCGGGTTGCGTGACATCGATCCGCTCGCCCACGAACTCCTGCGAAGCGTGCACGCCTCGCGGTGGGAGATCTACCGTCGACTTCGGGTACCGAGCGCCGTTCCGTCCCTGATTGCCGGGGCCAAGGTGTCGGCCGGACTGTCGCTCGTAGGTGCGGTGATCGGCGAGCCGTGGGCATTCCTCGACCGCGGCCTCGGCGTCCTTATTCGCAAGGCGGCAGCGGCTGGTACGGTAGGCGGACCCCTGCTGTGGGGCAGCATCTTCGTGCTCGGTTTGATCGGTTCGTTCGCCTATCTGGCGATCTCGGGAATCGAAAGGATCGCGCTGCACTGGCACAGCGCATCGTCGGCTTCGGTCGGCGCTTCGTCATCATCCCGCTAGTTCATCGCTCGTCATCCTTCGAGGAGATTCCACCGTGTCGTTTCGTCGTCCACTTCTCTTGTTCACTGCGCTCGGAGTCGGCGCCTTGCTGGCGCTCACGCTGACACCCGCCCAGGCCGTTACCAAGCAATCCGCGAAGAAGGTCACCACTTCGGCGAAGGCCAAGGCCACCAAGCCCACCAAAGCGCCCGCCTCTACGGCTGCACCCAGCACCTCGGCACCCTCACCGGCGCTCACCAACGCCGTAACAATCGACGGGATCACGCCCGACCGCTGCGAGGCCAACAAGAAGGCCGGCAAGATCACCTACCTGTCGGGCTTCGACTACGCGGCCACGGCGTCGATCGTCGAGATGATCGTCGCCGATGCCAAGGGCTACTTCGCCAAGATGTGCCTCGACGTCGACGTGAGGGCCAGTTTCTCTACCGCCAACTATGCGCTGGTGGCCGACAACAAGGCCCAGTTCTCCTCGGCCGGTTCCTATATCGAGTTGCTGAAGAGCACCCCGAAGGAAAAGCCGTTGGTCATGGCGTACGGCCTCGGCAAGACAGCGATCGACGGACTCATGGTTCGCGACGACATCATCAAGGGACTGCGCGACCTCCGAGGCAAGACGATTGGCATGAAGGGCGACATTCCGCCATCGATCGTGGCCATGCTCAACAAGGCGGGACTCAAGCGTGGCGTGGACTACAACGACAAGCTTGTCGAGGGTTTCAATCCCATCGCCCATTTCCAGCTTCCGATCGACGCGCTGCCCGGCTATAAGTCGAACGAACCGGGCCAGCTCGATCGCGCCGGATTCGCGTACAAGCTCTTTGATCCGTCCGCATACGACATTCCCGGCTCGTTCGGCATCATCTACACAAACGGCAAGTTCCTGAAGGAGCACCCCACCGCGGCGCAGGATTTCGTCCGTGCTGCGCTGAAGGGCTATGCCGACGCCGCGGCTGATCCGGACGCCGCCGTTGATCTCGCGGTGAAGCGGATCAACGCGAACGGAAATCGCAACTTCCTGTCGCCCGACGGCGAGCGCTTCCGGTGGAAGATCGAGTCGAAGGTCGTCGCCAGCTCGACCCCGGTAGGCACCGCCACCGGGCTGATCATTCCGAAGCTGTTGCAGGAGCAGGTCGACGACTATGCCGATGCCGGTGTGTTCGGCTCCGCACCCAAGCCGTTGATCGCCGGTTCCTACGACGACACCCTCGTCAAGTCCGTCGTCGGACCCGACAACGCAGTGATCTGGCCCAAGAAGTAGCCCGACACTGGGAGAGAGGTTGCCCCCACGTTCGATTGGCGCTGCGCCGCTCGCTTCGCTCGACTGCTCGACACTGGGAGAGAGGTTGCCCCAATACATGGGGGCAAAACACCTCCCAACGCTGTTGGGAGGTGTTTTGCCGCACCCGAGGCAGTGGCGGTGACGTAGGCGACCGGGGTAGGGTCCCGACGCCCCGCAACCCCCCGACCGGAGCCCCGCATGCATGATCGTCTCGCCACGCTGTTCGACCTGACGGGTCGGTGCGCCATCGTGACCGGTGGCTCACGCGGCCTCGGCCGGGCCATGGCGCTCGGCCTCGCCGACGCCGGCGCATCGGTGATCGTCGCCAGCCGCAAGCTCGATGCCTGTGAGGCCCTCGTCGCCGAGATCCGGTCCAGCGGTGGCGAGGCCGCCGCCGTCAGTGTGAACATGAGCGATCCGGAAGCGCCGGGTGTCATCGTCGAGGGTGCTCTCGCCGCCTTCGGTCGGATCGACATCGTCATCAACAACGCGGCAACGGTGCTCGACCGTGCTCTCGAAAACCTCGATGCGAGCGCGTTCGTCGGTGCTTTCAGCACCAACCTTCTCGCACCGATGTTGCTCGTGCGCGAAGCGCGACCGCACCTCGCGGCGTCCGGACGTGGAGCAGTCGTGAACATCGTGAGCATCGCCATGGACGGCTCCTCGCCTGGCCGCTACCTGTATCCACCCGTGAAGGCCGGGCTCGCCCAAGTGACGAAGACGCTGGCGCGAGACCTCGCGCCCGAAGGCATCCGCGTGAACGCAATCTCGCCGGGGACGTTCCGCACCGACATGGTCACCAAGGCCTTCGACGATCGGATCCTAGCCAGGGTGGCCTCGTCGACACCGCTCGGCCGGATCGGTGATCCGGGCGAGATCGTCGGGCCAGCGCTGTTGCTGGTCAGCGACGCAGGTTCGTTCATCACCGGCGAAGTCCTCACCGTCGACGGCGGCGCAACCGCCTGAGTCTCAGTCCGACCCAGCCTCGGCGGTGTCATGTCTTTGCCCGGGCGCGGTGATCATCTACCGGCCGTGTCAGGGCGTCGGGCCTGCAACCCCGAACGAGGTATCCCAGACCGCAAGCTGGGGCATCCCAGACCCCCGATTCCGGCCGACAGAGTCGTGGTTCTGACCTGATGTGGGATGTGGGGACCGGCGAACTAGCGTCGTCCGGGCATGTTTGGTGGTCCCGATCTCATGGTGTGGTTGCTGCTCGCCTTCGGCGGCGCGCTGTTCATCGGCAACGTCATGGCGCTCGTGCGGCCGCCAGCGAAACGGACGACACGGCCTCCTTCGCGAGAGGCAGCGAAGCGGCGGATCACCGAGGACGACCTGAAAGCTGTCACCCTCGCCAAGGCACCGAGGCTGCGCACATTCGCAATGGCGTCGGTCGGCTTCGTTGTGAGCCTCTGGGCCATCGCCAGCCTCGTCCGCTGAGCCGACGGTCGACATGGCCCGCGAACCCGGCCCGGCCGCTAGCCTCGCCTCCCCATGACGTGCTTCGATCGGACCCCGACATCGCCGAGTGAGAGCAGCGTCCGGCCATGATCCTCTCTGACCGCACCCTTCGCGAAGAGATCGCCAGCGGGCGAATCCTGATCGAACCGTTCGTGCCGGACAACGTGCAGCCGTCGTCGATCGACCTCACAGTGGATCGCTACTTCCGGGTGTTCCGCAATCACACGGCGCGCGTCATCGATGTCAAGGAGAACCAGGAGGATCTCACCGAGTTGGTCGAGATCGGCAGCGAGGACGTGTTCATCCTTCACCCCGGCGAGTTCGTACTCGGGGCCACTGCTGAACGCATTGGCGTACCCGACGATCTGGTCGCCCGCATCGAAGGCAAGTCGAGTCTCGGCCGCCTCGGTCTGCTCATTCACTCGACTGCGGGATTCATCGACCCGGGCTTCGACGGTCACATCACCCTGGAGTTGGCAAACGTGGCCAACCTGCCGATCACTATTTATCCCGGCATGAAGATCGGCCAGGTCAGCTTCCTGAGGATGACCAGCCCGGCCGAGCATCCGTACGGGTCTTCGGCCGTCGGCTCGAAGTACCAGGGCCAGCGTGGCCCGACGCCCAGCCGGTACTACGCGAACTTCCCCCAGCGCTGATCCGCCAACCCGGCTCGTCTGGGTCGGCTCACGTCGTTGGGTCGGGATTTGTGCATCAGCGCACACCGCCCGACCCGACGCGGCCAGCCGACCCAACGCGCTGCGGTTCGCCTATGCGCCGTGCTTGATGAGGGCGAGGCGGCAGAGCAGGTCCGTCGCGTTGGTGTCGGCGACGAGAGCGCCATGATGCAGCGT
The DNA here is from genome assembly GCA_031406385.1 of Acidimicrobiia bacterium. Classification (GTDB taxonomy): domain Bacteria; phylum Actinomycetota; class Acidimicrobiia; order Acidimicrobiales; family JANYDT01; genus JANLQX01. The sequence goes on along the minus strand of JANOHI010000119.1, from coordinate 3,226 downwards.
CCACGCGCCGGCGGCATCGTGTCCCATGCGCGGTTCGATGGCGAAACGTGAGCCGAGAACGGTGACGGCCGAGCGCCGTACCGGAGGCCAGGTGCGCCAGAGATCCAGGATCAGCGCAATCGTCTCCGGGTCACCACGGTCGCGTTCGTAGAGATCGAGCGCGGTCAGCGCCACTGCTGCCTCGGCCCGGGTCTGGGCGATCCAGGGCGAAGCCTGCTCCCCGATCAGACCGTCAATCGTGAGGTCTTCGAGTCGTTCGAGCCACCACCAGAGGTCGGCCGACTCGTCGTCGTCAATTACGTTTCGGGCGAGGCGGGTGAGCTCGCTCCCGTCGCATGCTCCGGCAAGCAACGCCAGGTTTACGCCGTCATCGAACTCCTCCCACGCAATGTCGGCGACACCGGTCTTGACCCATGCACCAGCACTGATCAGGGCGGGGAGGGACGGCCACGCCTGGACGCCGGCGTTGGCCAGATATGCGCTGCAGTGCTCGGCGAGATTCGGATCGCGCCCGACGAGTGGCCGGAGAAACAAACGGTCACTCATCACGGCATCGTTCACCGGAAAGTTGTCCCACAGCGCAATCATGCGGCCGTCGACGACTTCGGCGAACGCCTCGGCGTGAGCGACGGTGATGGTGTCGTTGATGACTAGCGGACCGGTCCATCCGATCATCACGTCGGGCGGCAATCCGGCGGAGAGCGCCGCGAGATATGGTGTCGAGGAGATTGTCGCATAGTGCGTCGGGACCACGATGACATGCACGTCCGACAGGTCTACCGCGCCAAGTAGCGCGTTCACGATCTCGCCGTGACGCTGCGCGTTGGTCACGTCGTCGCCGATGTCATCGAATGCGATCATCACGAGAGCGGCGCCCACGTCAACTGCCGATTGGACCTTCGCGATCAGTGCGTCGTTGTCGGCGTCGAGGTCGGCGTGGTCGAGCCCGGGCGCGATGGCGACCCCCAGATGGAGGCCGTCGATCGCCAGCAGTCGACGGAACCCGTCGAGGTGCTCGTCGGTAAATGGCTCACGCCACCGGCTTCGATGGAGCGGGTCGGATTTCGGTGCCCACACGTACCAGGGCAACCCAGCCGGCACGCATCGCGTCATCACCGCGACGCGATCGTCCCACGACCACGGGGGCCCGTAGAACCCCTCCAACACCCCGGCAATAGCGAAACTCGGCATCAGGTGCGCGTTGGGTTGTGGATCGCTGGTTCGAGGTAGATCAGCGTTACATTCGGTTCAAGCAACCGTATGCGCGCTTCTGTTTCGCCTATCGCGTTGCAGACCCCGGCGTTGTCGAGCGAGGCATAGAACTCGACCTTGGCCGCGATCAGCAACTCCTCCGGACCGACATGTTTCGCAAACAGGGCCGCCAGGATTGCCTTGGTCCCGTGCCCACCGGCCGACGCTTCGCCGTGCGTTGCTCCACTCATCGGGGTCCTACTCCTTGGACGCGACAGCGTTCGGGGTGACGTTCATCTTGGGCTCGTAGTCGGCGACCGTCACGTCGGTCTTCTCCAGCCGAACCGAGGCGCGCAGTTCCTCCACGCAGGTGGAACACGGACCGTAGAACGCCTCATGGACGAACAGCCCGCAGCGAGGGCAGGCGAAGTCGAGAAGTTCGAGGGTGTCCACGGCACTCATTGTGGTGCATGCCTTCGGTCGTCGTGGCGTCACGCGGCCACAGCGCCCGCGACCGACGGCCAGGGGGACACGCCTCCGCTCGCCGGTCGGACGAGAGGCTGGGGCGACGGGAGCGGTGCGGCGATGAAGCAAAACACCTCCGAGCGGCGTTGGGAGGCGTTTTGCCCCAACATATGGGGGCAACCTCTCTCCCAGCGGGCTCCCCGGCGGGCCCTACAGCGAGGTGACTTCGGCTGCTGTTGAAACGCCGACGCGCTCGGCGTTCTCGACCGCTTCGAGAAGGTGCATGGCGATGTCCTGGACGATCACGTCGTCGCGGCCGTGGCCCTTCACGCCGTCGTCCATCATGATGTAGCAGAACGGACACGCCGTGGCCACGCGGGAGGCCCCGGTTTCGAGCAACTCACGCGACCGCTCGTCGTTGACCTTGGTGCCGGTGTCTTCCTCCATCCACATGCGAGCGCCGCCAGCGCCGCAGCACATGCCCTTCGTGCCGTTGCGCGGTGCCTCAACGATATGGATGCCCTTGAGCGATCCGAGCACCTTGCGCGGTGCTTCGTACACGTCGTTGTGACGGCCGAGGTAGCACGAGTCGTGGTACACGATCCGCTCGTCGAGCGACGCGCCGGCGAGGTCGAGGCGACCGTCGGCGATGAGCGTCTCGAGCAGCTGGCTGTGGTGCACGACCTCGAAATGACCACCGAGCTGCGGGTACTCGTTGAGCAGGGTGTTGAAGCAGTGCGGGCACTGCGTGATGATCTTGCGCACGCCCATCCCGTTGAGCGTCTCGACGTTGGCCATGGCCAGCATCTGGAACACGTATTCGTTGCCGGAGCGCCGGGCCGGGTCACCGGTGCATTGCTCGTTGGGGCCGAGCACCGACACGTCGATCCCGGCTCGCTGCAGCAGCTTCACGGTGGCCGAGGTGACCTTCTTGTTCTTGTCGTCGAACGAACCGGCACAGCCGACCCAGTAGAGGTACTCGCTGGTGAGCGGCGAACCCGGCTCGGCGACGGCAACGTCGAGGTCCTTGGCCCAACCGAGACGCTCGTTCTGACCGATACCCCACGGGTTGCCGGAGTTCTCCATTGACCGATAGGCGTTGCCGAGTTCGCTCGGGAAGTTCGACTCCATCAGCGAGAGATAGCGGCGCATGTCGAGGATCTTGTCGAGGATCTCGATGTGGACCGGACAGTTCTCGTCGCACGCCTTGCACGTGGTGCACGCCCAGATCTCCTCCGAGGTGATGCGCTCGAAAACACTCGATGTCTTGACCTTCAACTCACCATCGATCGAGATCGGCGGCGACACCTGCCCACCGTTCGGACCGGTCAAGGACATGACGGTGCCGATCTTGAGGACGATCTCGCGGGGATCGAGCGGCTTGCCGGTGGCGTGCGCCGGGCACACCGCGGTGCAGCGTCCACACATCGTGCAGGCATCGGTGTCGAGCAGCTGCTTCCACGTGAAGTCCTCGACCGTCGAGGCGCCGAACGTCTCGAGCGACGTCTCCATCAGGTTCGGCATCGGACGCATCGCACCCTTGGGCCGCTCACGGTCCTTCAGGTACATG
>JANOHI010000104.1:0-20143 GCA_031406385.1 Acidimicrobiia bacterium | reverse complement strand
CGGCCGCCGTGGGGATCAATGTCGAGAAGGTGCGCCGGCGCGCGTTCGTGCTGAGCGGCGCCGTCGGAGGCGTCGCAGGGGTGCTTCACGCAAACCTGCTGCAATACCTCACCCCCGACTCGTACTACACCGATCTCGCCTTCGTCATGCTCGCTGCTGTCGTTCTCGGCGGTGCCTATCACTGGCTGGGGGCGATCGTCGGGGCGGCGGTCTTTGCGGCGCTTCCGGAACTTCTTCGCTCGCATCTTGGTGATGCCAGGAACGTCGCCAACGGCCTTCTCCTGATCGTCATCATGATCTTCGTTCCTCGGGGAATCATCGATCCGCGACGATTCCGGCTCCGACGTCGTCGAGCCGCGTCCATCGTCGAGGTCGCCCCGGCATCCGACGCGAGCGGCAGCAGATGAGCGCACCCTCTGCTCTCACCGTTGCTGGGCTCACCCGACGATTCGGGGGGCTTGCCGCCGTCAGCGATCTGAGTTTCGCGGTCGAGCCGGGCGAGGTGTTCGGCCTCCTCGGGCCGAACGGTGCGGGCAAGACGACTGCGCTCAACCTCATCAGCGGGCTGGACACGCCCAACAGCGGCACCGTTCACGTCGGTGGTGTCGCGACGACCGGTCGACCGCCTCATGAGCTCGCCGAAATGGGGATGGCCCGCACGTACCAGAACGTGAAGGTGTTCACCGGCCTGAGCGTGGCCGACCACGTCGTCATCGGCCTCCACCTGGAACGTCGGGCGAAGATGTGGCAAATGATCCTCCCGGTTCCGTCCGAATGGCGGGAGCGCAGGGCGCTTCGCGGACGAGCAACGGAGCTCCTAGACCGTGTGGGCCTGGCCGGTATCGATCCGGAACAGCCGGCCGAGACACTGTCCTACGGTGACCAGCGACGCCTTGAGATCGCCCGCGCTCTCGCCGTTCGGCCGACCCTGCTCTTGCTCGATGAACCCACCGCAGGAATGAACCAGCAGGAGTCGACCGAACTCGGCGCGCTGCTTCTGAGCGTTCGCGACAATGGCGTCACGCTCGTGATCGTCGAGCACAACATCGATCTCGTGCAGCGCTTCTGCGACCGCATCGTCGTAATGAACTTCGGCGAGTTGATCGCCGAAGGACTTCCCCGGGCCACGCTCGACTCCCCCGCCGTGCGCGATGCGTACTTCGGTGCGACCGGCGATGAGCGGGTCGACCGCCTGCGAGACCGCAAGAACCAGCCGTCGACCGGTAGTGCGCCGGAACGCATCGGTCAGCTGATGTCAAGGCGCAATCGTGGCTGAACCAGCCCTGCTCGTAGAGTCACTCGCCGCAGCGTACGGCGCCATCAAGGCGGTGAAGGGCGTATCGCTCAAGGTGGAGAGCGGCGAGCTCGTCGCTCTCATCGGCAGCAACGGCGCCGGCAAATCCACCACGCTGAACACGATCGCCGGGTTTCACCGACCCTCGTCGGGAACAGTGCACCTTGACGGAGCCGAGGTGACCGGTTGGCCGGCTCACCGCTGCGTGCGCGCCGGCATCGCCCTCGTCCCCGAGGGACGCAGGATCGTGGCGCCGCTGAGCGTCGAGGACAACCTGCGACTCAGCCGCAGCTCGCGGCGCGGTGTCGCCGACGAAATCGAGGCCTGGGTCTTCGAGCTCTTCCCGCGGCTGGCAGAACGGCGACGTCAACACGCCGGGTCGCTGTCGGGCGGGGAGCAGCAGATGCTCGCCATCGGTCGCGCCCTCGTTACCAATCCCCGACTGCTGCTCCTCGATGAGCCGTCCATGGGGCTCGCGCCCGTCCTCGTCGACAAGGTCTTCGAAGCGATCATCGAGATCAACAAGGCCGGGCTCGCCATTCTCCTGGTCGAGCAGAACGCCGCTCTCGCGATGGCCGTGGCCGACGACGCCTATGTCCTCCAACGGGGCGAGCTCGTGGCCCACGGAGCGCCCGCCGATCTGGCCGGCTCTGAAGACGTCGCTCGTGCCTATCTCGGATGATGATTCCATGAACAACCGGTCGCATAGGTACGCGGAGCACCTTTCCGGAAATCATTTGCACACGGACTTTCCGGGCGCGGTCGCACCGTGCGCACGCCATCCGATGGGGAGCTGAGGAACGAATGGACACGCTGGCGTTCGACGGAAGGGTCGCAGTGGTCACGGGCGCCGGAGGCGGGCTCGGACGCGCCCACGCACTAGCCCTCGCTGAACGGGGCGCCTTGGTCGTCGTGAACGACTTGGGCGGTGCGATCGACGGCAGCGGCTCGTCGGATCGCGCAGCGGACTCGGTGGTTTCTGAGATCACGGAAGCCGGCGGCTCAGCGGTCGCTGATCACCACAGTGTGGCCGACCCAGAGGGAGGGGAGGCGATCGTCCAGACTGCCCTTGATACGTTCGGCCGCGTCGATGTCGTGGTGAACAACGCCGGCATCCTGCGCGACAAGACACTGCACAACTTGAGCATCGAGGAGTGGGACGCCGTCCTCGGTGTGCACCTCCGAGGGGCGTTCAACGTCACCAAAGCGGCGTGGCCGCGAATGCGTGAGCAACGCTACGGACGAGTGATCAACACGTCATCCGCAGCCGGGATCATCGGAAACTTCGGCCAGGCCAACTACGGCGCGGCGAAGGCCGGGTTGGTAGGTTTCACGCGCGTGCTGGCGATGGAAGGCGAACGCAACGGCATCACGTCGAACGTGATCGCTCCAGCGGCCCGCACGCGAATGACCGAAGATCTGCTCGGCGAACGGGCGGAACTCCTCGACCCGGCGCTGGTGTCCCCGCTCGTCGTCTGGCTCGCCCACGACACCTGCACCGCGAGCGGTGAGATCTTCAGCATCGGCGCCGGACACGTCGCCCGGATGTTCATCGGCGAGAGCCGGGGCTACACGAACCTCTCGCTGACCGCCGAGGCGGTGCGGGACAACTGGCAGACGATCTGCTCGACCGAAGGCTTCGCCGAGCCCCGCAGCGTGGCCGACGCGTTCCGTCTGATGTTCGGGGAGGGGTGAACATGGCGATACGCACCGGCATGGTGCAGGTGTTCGACGGCACCGCCGGCCGAGGACTCGATCACATCATCGACTACGCGACCCACATCGAGGCCCTCGGCTTCGATTCGCTCTGGGCCCCTGATCACGTCATCTTCTTCGACACCTACTCGTCGAAGTACCCGCACACCGACGACGGATCGATCGACTTCAAGAAGGATCAGGGAATCCTCGAACCGCTGATGGTTCTGCAAGCAGCGGCACACGTCACCGAGCACATCCGCCTGGGCACATCCGTCGAAATCATCACCGAACGCAACCCGGTCGTTCGAGCCCGGGAGATCGCGACGCTCGATGTGATCTCGGGAGGACGGTTCAACTATGCCGTCGGCATCGGGTGGTCGAAAGAGGAATATAAGGCGATCGGCGTGCCGTGGGCGAGGCGCGGCGCCCGCGCCGACGAGTACATCCACGTGATGCGGGCGTTATGGCGCGAGTACCGGCCGTCCTTCCATGGCGAGTTCGTCGACTTCCCTGAGGTCGTGTTCTTTCCGAAGCCGGTGCAGGCCGGCGGCGTGCCGATCCTCGTCGGCGGTAACTCCGACGCCGCGCTGCAGCGCATCGCTCGCTGTGGCGACGGCTGGCAGGGATGGAAGCTCACCATCTCGGAGGTGGAGGAGCGCCTCGCGCGGCTCCGCGAGATCGTCGAGGAGGCGGGCAGGCCGTGGAACGAGATCACCTGCAACGTCGGAATCCCCTTCAAGGGCGACCTCAATGAACTCGCCGAGTACCGCGAAGCGCTCGACAAGATCGGCGTGCACGAACTCGTCATCGCAGCCGGTATCTCGCGCACCCGGTTCAAGGACCAGTTGAGCGAGTTCGCCGAGGTCCTCGGACTGCCGGCAAGGACGACGACCCCCCGAGGAGAGACCAGATGACGATCGGACTCTGGAACCTGGCTGTGGAGACGCCTGCGGCCACAGGGGTTATCGAGGCCGAGACCGGGCGGTCGATCAGCAGAGGCGCGTTCGCCGCTCGCACCAACCAGGTGGTGCATGCCCTGCGCGCCATGGGCATGAAGAACGGCAGCGTGATCGCCACCGTGATGGACAACGAGATCCCACTGCTCGAGGTGTTCTTCGCTGCGCTGCAAGCGGGTTGGTATGTGGTACCGGTGAACTATCACCTGACGCCCAGCGAAATCGAGCACATCCTGAGTGACTCCGATGCCGAAGCGGTCGTCTGCTCGCCGGCGTATGCCGCGACCGTGCGCGATGCGGCCGATCGCGCCCGTGTGCCTGCCGACATGCGCTTCGTCTCAGGCGACTCCTCAATGGACGGATACGTGCGCCTCGACGACCTGCTCGAGGGCTCGTCGAGCGAGCGGCCCGATGACCTCACGTCCGGCTGGATGATGACCTACACGTCGGGAACAACCGGACGCCCGAAGGGGATCAAGCGGCCCCTGAACGGGATCCATCCCGATGCAGTCGGTGAGGTGTGGACACTCCCGATGCGGATTTTCGGGATCACCGGCGAGAACCACGTGCACCTCGTGCAGTCGCCGTTTTACCATACGGCTGTCCTGACCTACGTGAACGCGTCGGTGCAATTCGGGCACACCATCGTGCTGATGCGGACGTGGAACCCTGAGGCCGGGCTGGCGGCGATCGAGCGCTATCGGGTCACCACCACCCATATGGTACCGACGCACTTCCATCGAATGCTGCAACTGCCCGAGGGCGTGAAGGCGCGCTTCGACGTGGACTCGATGCGCTACGCAGTGCACGGCGCGGCGCCCTGCCCGATCGCGACAAAGCGGCGGATGATCGAGTGGTGGGGCCCGGTCGTGTACGAGTACTACGGAGCGTCTGAGGGTGGAGGGGCCACGGTCGATTCGGCGCAATGGCTCGAGCGCCCCGGCACGGTCGGGCAACCCTGGCCCGGCGGGAGGATCTCGATCCGCGACGACGCAGGAAACGAGGTTCCCACGGGCGAACACGGCACGGTCTGGATGCTGATGGGGGCACTCGACTTCACGTATCACAAGAGCCCGGAGAAGACAGCGGCGTCGAAGCACGATGGCTTCTTCACCGTCGGCGATATCGGCCACGTCGATGCCGAGGGCTACCTCTTCCTCCACGGCCGCACCTCCGACATCATCATCACCGGCGGGGTCAATGTGCACCCTTCCGAAGTCGAGGCCGTCCTCCACAACCACCCGGCTGTGGCCGACGTGGCCGTGTTCGACGTGCCTGACCCCGAATGGGGTGAGGCGATCAAAGCCGTCGTGCAGCCCGTCGCCGGCCGGGCGCCGAGCGAAGAACTCGCGGCCGAGTTACGCGAGTTCTGCCGCCAGCACCTCGCCGCGTACAAGGTGCCACGAACCGTCGACTTCACCGACGACCTCCCGCGGGACCCGAATGGCAAGCTCTACAAGCGGCTGCTCCGAGCGCCTTACTGGGAGGCAACCGAGGCAACCGCTGGTGGCTGAGGCGCCTGCGCACGAGGGCCGGATGGCCCGCATCGAGGCGCGCCACGCCGTGCTCGATGTGCTTCAGCGCTATGCGCGCGGGGTTGATCGCCGCGACTGGGATCTCGTGCGCAGCTGCTATCACCCAGGAGCGACCGACGACCACGGTGTCTACCAGGGCGACGTCGAAGGCTTCGTCTCTCACTTCGCACAGGCCGCCGAGAGGTTCGCCGGCACCTACCACCTGGTCGGCGGATCGACGCTCGACATGGACCTTGCGCGCGGCGTGGTGCTCGCGGAAACGTATTGCGTCGCTCACCACTGGTTCGCGCCTTCCGATCCACCGGGTCATGACCTGGTGATGGCCGCCCGCTACCTCGATCGCTTCGAACTCCGCAGTGCCGACGCGTCCGTGGGTCACGACGCGGTTCGATGGAAGATCGTCGAGAGAACGGTGGTCGTCGACTGGACTTCGGAGCTACCCGCATCAAGCGCACCGTGGCCCCTCGCCGCGCGTTTCGCCTCTGGCCTCCCTGGTCCGTCCGACCCTTCGTATGCACACTTTGCATCTGGGCCCGGGCAACCATGACGACCGTTCCACTCACCTCAGCGCCGACGACGGCGGGCGACATCATCCGCGCACGGGCCCAGCTGCACCCCGACCGGATCGCAATCGCGTCCGAAGACCATTCGTGTACCTATCAAGAGCTCGCCGAGCGCTCGGACCGTGCCGCGGTAGCAATGCTCGCGCTCGGCATCACGCGAGGCGAACGGGTGGCTTTCCTCAGCAGTAACCGGATCGAGTACTACGAGCTGCTCTTCGGTGCCGCCAAAGCCGGCATCGGCCTGGTACCGGTGAACTGGCGCCTTGCCCGGGCCGAAGTGGCGAACATCCTCACGGACGCATCGCCATCGCTGCTCGTACTTGACCCGTCGCTGGCGGGGCTGGTGGCCAACCTTGAAGACTGGGCCGAGCGCGGGCGTCTCATCGTGTTCGATCCCGACCCGGCGGAGAACTCCACCCCGCACAACCCCGACGCAGCCGGGCGAACCTCCCCGGCGCCACCGACATGGACGCAGTTCCTTGCCGAAGCACCGACCGGTGACCCTGCCACCGACGAACCTGGCCCGGAAGACGTGCTGTGGCAGCTCTACACCTCGGGCACGACCGGCCACCCGAAGGGTGTCCTCCTGACCCACCGCAACTTCTGCTCGATGGTCGACGGGTTGGCCGACGCGTGGCACTTCGACGAAGGATGCAGCGTCTACGTCCCGTACCCGGCCTTCCACGCCGTAGGGACTGCATGGGTCGTCCTGTCGCTTCACCGCGGAGGGCAGGTCCAGCTCCGTCGTGGCTTCGACGCCGAGGACTTCCTCCGCAGCGTCGAGCGCAATCGCATCACGCTGACGATGATGGTGCCCGCAGTGCTGCAAATGGTGCTTGACCATGCGACGGTCGAACAGGCGGACCTCTCGTCGCTCGCGCACATCGTCTACGGCGCGGCGCCGATCTCGCAAGCCACTCTCGCAAAAGCAGTCCGTCTCATTCCTACGTGCGCGTACATCCACGCCTACGGGCTGACCGAGGCCACCGGGACAGTCACCACGATGCAGTGGGACGAGCATCGCCCGGGCACCGAACGGATGCACTCGTGCGGGCGGCCGTTCCCGTGGGTCGAGATGCGCGTGGTCGACCCGGCAACGGGCACCGATGCAACGGTCCGCGAGGTCGGCGAGGTGTGGGTCCGATCGCCGACGGTGATGCAGGGTTACTTCGCACAGCCAGAGGAGACCTCCGCAGCGATCACTGCTGACGGATGGCTGCGGACGGGCGACGCCGGCTACGTCGACGAAGACGGCTACCTGTACCTGACGGACCGGATCAAGGACATGATCATCTCGGGCGGCGAGAACATCTACCCCGCCGAGGTGGAGAACGCGGTCTACTCCTGCCCGGGCGTGGCGCAGTGCGCCGTTGTGGGCGTACCCGACGTCCGATGGGGCGAGACGGTCAAGGCGATCGTCGTACGCACACCGGGGTCCACGCTCACCGAGGCAGAAGTCATCGCGCACACACGATCTCAGTTGGCGCACTACAAGTGCCCGACCTCCGTCGATTTCCGTCTTGACCCCCTCCCGCTCAACCCGACCGGCAAGGTCATGCGGCGAGAGCTTCGCGACATCTACTGGAGCGGCCACGGCTCCCGCATCACGGCGTGAGCCGTCGGTTCCGACGCACACATCCACAACCGAACCCCACCACGAAGGAGAGCACATGACAACAAAGATGAGCGTCGGAGTGGTGCATATCGTCGACGGCACGCCGGGCCGCGGGCTCGAGTTCGTACAGGAGACCGCTGTCGCGATGGAGGAAATCGGGTACGGCACCTATTGGGCGCCGGATCACGTGGTGTTCTTCGATCACTTCACATCGAGATACCCCCACAGCGACGACGGCACCTTCGCCTTCAAAACGGACCAAGGCCTGCTCGAGCCGGTCATGGTCCTCCAGGCGGCCGCCGCAGTGACATCGCGCATCCGCGTGGGTACTTCGGTGGAGGTCATCACCGAACGCAACCCGGTCGTGCGCTCGAAGCACATCACCACGCTTGACCTCTTCAGCGGCGGACGCTTCGACTACGGCGTCGGCATCGGATGGCTCCGGGAGGAACACGAGGCCGTCGGTGTGCCATGGGAGCGCCGCGGGGAGCGGGCCGACGAATACATTCAGGCAATGAAGGCGTTGTGGACCCAGCACCGAGCAACGTTCGAGGGCGAGTTCACGTCGTTCCGCGACGTCGTCTGCTTCCCCAAGCCCGTCCAGTCGCCACACCCCCCGATCCTCGTCGGCGGAATAACAAAGGCGGCGATCCGCCGTGCCGCCAGGCACGGTGACGGCTGGTACGGGTGGAAGATCTCTCCCGCCCAGCTTCGTGAGTGCATCGCCGTGCTCGACCAGGAGTTGGCCGCGGTCGGCCGGTCCCGCGACGACGGGTTCAAGGTGTATCTCGGGTCGCCACATCACGGCGAGATGGATGGGCTCGCCGACACGCTCGCCGATGCCGAGGCAGCCGGCGTGAACCAGTACTCGCTCGGCATCTCGCTCTCGCGTTCCGGCTTCCGGAGTCAACTCGAGCGCTATGCCCTCGAGTTGGGAGTAGGCGCATGACCGGGCCGGGGCCGGACACCCTCGGGCGACTTCTCGCGAAGGCGTGCCGGCGCTACGGGGACCGCGTCGCCATCACGGCGAAGGGCCAACAACGGTCGTACCGTCAACTGCTGGAAAACGGATCCCGGATTGCGAACGCGATCGCCGGGCTCGGCCTCGATCCGGGTCAGAAGGTCGCGGCAATGCTCGAGGATCGCGTCGACGCGATGGAGATCTACGTCGCGTGTGCCCTCGGCGGGTTCCCGATCGTGCACGTCAACGACCGGCTGACCGCACGGGAGGTCGACTACGTGCTCAGCGACAGCGGAGCGTCCGTGCTGTTCCACACGGACGGTCGAAACGAGGTCGTCAGCGCGCTCAGCGGACGCTCCGACCTCGCCGCAGTGGTCACGATCGGCGGCGACCCGGCCAGCTCCGGTGCAGGGGAACGACCCGACGGCGCGCTCGATCACGACGCCTTCCGGGCCGGTGGATCGTCGGCGCTCCCGACGCCGACGGTGGCCCCCGAGGATCTCGCCATCCTCGGCTACACGAGCGGAACAACCGGGTTTCCGAAAGGGGCGATGGCCAGTAACCGTGCCGTCGTGAACTGCGTGCGACTGATCCCGTTCGCGTATCGGCTTCCCATGTACGGACGCTGCGCATTCACCGGAACCCTCTCATTCGTCAGCGGCATCTGGGGTGTCATCCTCCCCCACCTCTACCTCGGCGGAACCGTCAACTTCCTGGCGCCGTACACGATTGACTCGTGGGTTGACCACATCATCTCGGACCGCTCGACGTTCACCTACGCGCCATCGCCGCTCGTGCCCGGTTTCGTGGCGGAGGTGAGCCGGCGTCGCGAAGCGCTTGACAGTCTCGAAGCAGTGCTCCACTCCGCATCCCCACTTCCACGTTCTCACTGCGTACAGCTCACCGATCTCATCGGCGAGCGGTTCGTGGAGGTGTGGGGCATGACGGAGACGGTCGCACCTCTTACCGTCACCGCACGCGAAGACTGGCGGGGCACCTGCGCCGCCGATGACATCTACTCCTCCGTAGGACGGCCACTCGCGAACGCTGGCATCCGGGTCGCCGATCGGGATGGCAACACGCTGCCGATCGGCGAGACAGGCGAGCTCGTGGTCGAGGCGGACACGATGTTCTCCGGCTACTACGCCAATCCGGCGAAGACAGCGGAGGTACTGCGCAACGGCGAATACTTCACCGGCGATGTGGGCAGGATCGATGCCGCCGGGTACGTGTACGTCACCGACCGGCTCAAAGACATGATCATCTCGGGGGGAATGAACGTGTATCCGGCCGAACTTGAGGCGGTCCTGGCGACCCTTGATGGCGTTGCCGAGTCCGCCGTCTTCGGTGTACCCGACGAGCGATGGGGGGAGACGGTGGTGGCCGCCGTCGTTCGCCGCGCCGGAGCCGTGCGCGTCATCGACGAGGACGCCGTCCTCGGTCACCTGCGGGCGAACCTTGCCTCGTACAAGAAGCCCTCGAGGGTGGTGTTCGTCGACGCACTCCCCCGCAACGTGGCAATGAAGGTGCAGAAAGACACCCTGCGCAAGCAGTTCGGAGCCGGGTCATGAGCGGCATCGCGGTTTCGGTCGCACGCAACTTCATCCAAGCCCTCGACCGCAACGATGTCGAGGGACTGGCAACGTTCTGCGCGCCAAATGGCACGTGGTGGGTCGATTCCGGCCTCGACCGCGCAAGCGGCGTGCACAGGCACGATCCCGGCGACGACCGTCCGTGGCCGCTGCATGGCACCATGAGCCTTGTCGAGAAGGTGGCGATGCTCCGGCACCTGCCGAAGCGCTTCCCCGCGGGCATTCGACAACGTCCGTGGAACGTGTTCGGCGATGATCGCTTCGCGGTCGTCGAGGTCGAGGGCGACGGGCTCTATCTCGGTGAGCGCCCGTACCAGAACCGCTATGCGTTCGTGATCGAGGTGGTCGACGGGCTCGTGGCCGACGTGCGCGAGTATCTCGACACGGCACACGCCGCCGATGTCTTCGACGGCCGTCACCTCGACCGGCGAACGACCGGCGCTGTGCCCATCGCCGCGACGATCGTGCCCATCGATGAAATGCAACGTCTGGCGCTCGCCTTCGGTGCGGCGATTGGGGCTGGGGACGGTGACGCGATCGAGGCGCTTGCCGCACCCGATGCAACTTGGTGGGCCGACAGCGGCAGGCGGCGGGACATCGGCGCCCACGACCGTCCCGCCGATTCTGCTCCCGACCGAGCAGTGATCGGAAAAGTCCCACTGTCGTTACGGTTACCGTTGATCGGAGCATTCGCGGGCAGCTTTGCGTCGTGGACCGCAGTGCCGATCGCTGTCGTCAGCGATGGACCGATGGCCGCTCTCCAACTTGCATCGCACGCTCCGTTGGCCGATGGCTCCGGCGTGTACCAGAACCGCTACTGCTTCATATTGATCGCCGACGTCGACGGCCGGCTGTGCGCTGTCCGCGAATACTGCGACACCCTGCACGGGTTCGACATTCTCCGTCGTCGCTGAGCTTGGGCCCGGCGGAACGCGTTTAGCCGCGCCGATCAGCCATGGGCCGAAAAACTGTCCCAGTGGAGCACCTCAGCAACCGGTCGGCGCCTCACCGGACCACCGCGACGAGCGGGATGGCCGATCGGCAGCGTGACGGCGATCCGCAGTGCGTCGGGCAGCGCAAGCAGTTCGCGAAGCTGTTGCAGCATGTGGAGGTGGAACGTGGTGAACGTGGTCCCCAGCCCCATGGCGGTGGTGGCGAGGATGATGTTCTGGGCGGCAGTGTGCGCCGCGGTGAGACCGATCTCGGCGGCCGGGAATCCTTCGCCGTAGTCCCGCTCCCAGACGCAGACGAAGATGAGGGCGGGGGCCGTTCCGATGGAGCGGATGAGATCAGCTGCGCCCTGATACATCCGCTTCTTCGCCTCCGTTGTGAGACCGGGAATGACGGACTCGACCTCGGCGGCTCGCGGCTCGATGAACTCACCTATCGTCCGGCGGCGTTCAGCGTCACGGACGACCACGAACTCCCATGGCTGCACGTTCCGAGGGCTGGGCGCACGGGTGGCTGCCCATACGAGCCGTTCGAGCTCGTCCTCGCCGACCGGTTGATCGGTGAACGAGCGAACTGCGCGGGCCGAGCCCATCACCTCGAGAACGGTAGAGGCGATGTCATCCGTCGCGCCCATCAGATTCCCGTGCCCCGGCGAGGGAGGCGCTCGAACGGCTCTCTTCCGACAACGGCGTCGAACCCACTCCAACCGGCGGCCCGCAGCGTTCTCCGGGCGATGCGCCAGCGAGTATCCGTGTCGCGCACCAACTCGTCGAAATAGCGCCCGAAGATCGTCATCTGGGTGCCGTCAGCGCGCTCGTGCCATGCGTGCACATACGATCTCGCGGCCACGGCGTCGTTCGTCGGACCGCTCAACACCCGAATGTTGGAGAGGTGGTGGCTTGTGGCGCGGTATGCACCCACCCGGTCGGCGATAAGCGACCGAACGGCATCTCGACCTGAGAAGAACTGCCCGAACCCGTAGTCCATCACGGCGTCAGTGGTGAAGAGCGCGGCAACGGCATCAGCGTCGGAAGCATCGACCGCTTCGCAATAATCGAGCAGGACATCGGTCACGGCGGCGATGTCGGCAGCACTGGGCGACGTCATGAGGTTGCTCCTTCGTGGAACGCGGCGATGATCGCGCCAATGCGGTCAGGGTCATCGGTTGGCCATCCGAAGTAGGACGAGACCCTGTCGAGCCTTCCGCCGAAACGTGCGTGGGCCAAGTGGGCCATGTCCTCGGGCGCTCCTTCGAGCACGATCTCCCCATAGAGCTCGTCGTCGATCAGGGCGCCCATCTCGACCCACCGGCCCTGGCGGGTCAATTGCTGGAGCTCGGGCTGCAGGTCGCCGTAGCCGACCGCCTCGAGCACGGGACGGTACGTCGGGGTCGACGCGTAGAAGGCGATCTGGTCGCGGGCTCGTGCACGCTCGCGCTCCAGGTCTGCGTCGGTGTCACCCATGACCATGAAGAGCGGGCACGACAACGACAGAGCGTCGCGTCGTCGTCCGGAGGTCGCCAGCCCTCGTTCGATCGCCGGGCGCGTCACTGTGTCGAGGTACGCAGTGTTGGTCATTCCGTGGAGGATCGCCCCGTCGCACAACTCTCCCGCCAGTTCGGACATGCGCGGTCCGACGGCCGATATCAGAACCGGGATCTCCAGATCGTGCGCCGGCGGGCTGAACACCGGCGACATGAGGGTGTGACGGTAGAACTCACCTTCGTACTTCAACCGTCCCCCGGTCCGCCATGCGTGCCAGATAGCCCGCAACGCCGCGATGAAATCTCGCAGACGCGGCACCGGAGAACTCCACGGCATGGAGAATCGGCGCTCGATGTGCGCCTCGACCTGCGTCCCCAGGCCCAGCAGGAAGCGTCCTTCGGACGCTGCTGCGAGGTCCCAGCTGGCATAGGCAACGGTCATTGGGTTACGCGAGAACGCAACCGCGATCGCCGTCCCCACGGAGACCCGTTCGGTCGACAGCACCGCAGCCATGGACTGGACGAACACGTCCGTGACGGATTCTGTCGCCCAGACTCCGTCGAAGCCGAGCGCTTCGGCTCGGGATGACTCGGACGCGGCACGGCGCGACGCATGGCCGATGAGGCTGTGGTCGAGCTCCACGTCGGCCCCGCTCTCAGCCGCCGGCGGCCTGCGGGCTGAACAGCACCAGCGCCGAGCGTTGCGCAGTGCAAACGATCTCGCCCCGCTGGTTCCGCCCTCGGTGCTCCATGGTGACGATGCCCTGACCGGGACGCGAAGCAGAGGGTCGCTTGTCGATGATCTCCGTTTCGGCATAGATCGTGTCGTTGATGAACACCGGCTTCGGGAAGGCAATCGAGCCGAAGCCGAGGTTGGCGATGGTCGTTCCCTCAGTGAGATCGCCCACGCTCAGCCCTGCCACGATGCCGAGCGTCATGATGCTGTTCACGAGGCGCTGCCCGAATTCGCTCGTCTTCGAGAACTCCGCGTCGAGATGCAGGCTCTGCGAGTTCATGGTCAGCACCGAGAACAGCGTGTTGTCCGACTCGCCGATGGTCCGTCCGGGTTTGTGCCGGTAGATGTCCCCGACGATCATTTCGTCGTAGTAGCGGCCGCGTCGTTCATGGACAGTCATCGGTTCTCCAGTGCAGGTCGATGATCGGGATGGGCAACAGCAATGAGCGCTTCGCGTCGTTCGTCGAGGTTGCGGCCGCGCAGGTGAGCAATGCCATGTTCGGTGATCACGATGTCGGCCAGACCGCGGGCCACCGTGGCGGGACCACCCAGGAGCGCAACGATCCGGGTCAAACGTCCGCCCGACGCCGTCGACGGGAGAACAGTGATGCGGAGACCTCCGGGTGACCGGTACGCCGACTCCACGTAGTCGATGCTCCCGCCGATACCCGCGATCTGTCGGCCTCGCACGGTCTCTCCGTTTACCTGGCCCATCACATCGACCTCCACGGCAGAGTTGATGGAAACGAACCGCGGCATCTCACCGAGCACGCCCGCGTCGTGAGCAACGGCCGACGGGTAGGTTCCGACGGCCGGGTTGCGGTCGGCGAATCGCATCACCTTCGCAGTACCCATGATCTCCGCCGCAACGATCGCGGGCTTCGGAACGACGGCATGAACGTCGAGGGCTCCCCGCTCGAACAGCCCGGCCATCGCATCGGTAGCCATGCCAGCGAACCGCAGCCCAGTCGCGCCGGCGTCGCCCAGGGCTTGCGTCACTGCTTCGGGAATCGCGCCGATGCCCATCTGGAGGATCGGGCGCTCGGGCAGAACATCGAGAACGAGCTTCGCAATCCGTCGCGCCTCGGACGTGGGCGGCTCAGAGCGGTACTCGGGCATGGGCGCTTCGGACTGCACAAGACAGGTGAAACGACTCACATGCACCATCGACTGTCCCATGGTGCGCGGAACGTCGTCATCGATCTCGGCAATGACGCATGCCGCTCGTTTGACCGCCGAATACGAATAGCTGGTCGACGGACCGAGGCTGCAGTAGCCGTGCTGGTCCGGCGGGCTCACGCGCACGAGAGCGACCGTGACGCCCCATCGGTCGAACAGTGCCGGCACATCAGAGCTCCGGGTCGGTACGAAGTGGGCCCGGCCGGCATCCACCAGGGGTTGGGTCGCCGCCGTGACGTGCCACGTGGTCAGGCCCAGCGCACCAGCGGCGACTGCTTCGGCAAACGGGGAGGCGTCGAGTTGCAGGCCCGTGTAGAGGTGCAGGCCCGGAGCGACTCCGGCGTGGTCGGCCAACGCCGCAAGCAAGGTGAGTGGCGCACCGCAGCCCGGCGAAGAAATGATCCGGGAACCGCTCGGAAGCAGCGACATCGCAACGCCCGGAGGAACTGTTCTCAGCGTCATGGCCCGTCGGAGTCGCCGCAAAGACCGACGCGAACGGCAACACGTCGCTTCCTCATCACCACGGAACAGTACACGAGCAAGTGCTTGGTAGCCAGAAGTCCGCACGAAGAGGTTGACAATCGTGAATTTGGTCACCTAGTCTACCGAGCAACTGCTTGGTTGCCCGGAGGAAGAGCCTTGAAATTCACGTATTTTCACCTGATGCCCTACGACGGGCTGACTGCCGATTTCCCAGCCAACAACCGCAGTGTCTGGGTTGACATCGACCCGAAGCTGCAAGACGTCCGGCGATTCCATCAGCTCTACAACGACTACCTCGACGAGCTTGAATACGCGGCCGTTCGAGGCTTCGATGCCATCGGTGTGAACGAACACCACAGCAACGCGTACGGGCTCATGTCGAGCCCGAACATGATGGCGGCGGCGCTGGCCCGCCGCATCACCGACACGGACGCCAAGATCCTCGTGATGGGCGATGCCGTTCCGCTCTACAACCCCCCGATCCGCATCGCCGAAGAACTCGCCATGCTCGACGTTCTGAGTGGCGGTCGGCTCGTCACGGGATTCCCGCTCGGCAGCAGCCAAGACAGCAACTACGCCTACGGCATCAAGCCGGCGACCATGCGCGAACAGCATGCCGAGGGTTTCGATCTCATCATGCGGGCATGGACCGAGGACAAGGTCTTCGCCCACAACGGCAAGTTCTCGAAGCTGCGTTACGTGAACCCCTGGCCGAAGCCGCTGCAGAAGCCGCACCCCCCGGTTTGGATCCCGGGCAGCGGCTCGCTCGAGACCATGGACTTCGCAGTCGAGCGTGACCTCCCGTTCTTTCTCCTCTCGTTCTTCGGCGCAGACTTTGCCCGTTCGATGTTCAAGAAGTTCTGGGAGCGCGTCGACGCCGCAGGACGCGATCACAACCCGTACCGAACCGGGATCGTCCAGCTCATCATGGTCGGCGACACCGACGCCGAGGCGAAGCGTCTCTACGAGGAACACGTGCAGTACTTCTACCGCCGCTGCGCACACATCTACCCGGCATTCACCGAAGCGCCGGGTTACAAGTCGGTCGAATCGCTCCGCGAGGTGCTGCCCCCACCCGGCGCCGTCTCGGCAAGCCGACCCGACAGCTTCGCCGCTGCCGCCAAGTATTCATGGGAGGAACTGATCGACAAGGGCGTCGTCATCGGAGGAAGCCCCGACACGGTGCGCGAACGTCTCGAGAGCACCGCACGCGAAGTCAACATCGGGAACTGGGTGTCGCTTCTCCACATCGGCTCCATGCCCAAAGAACTCGCCATGCACAACATCGATCTGTTCACCGACAAGGTGATGCCCGGGCTCTCCACCGTCTTCGACCCGAGCCTGCACCGCTGGTGGCCGCAGCCGATCGAGGGGTTCACCCGGGCCGCCGTTTCACCGGTACAGCGACGGACCGAGGACACCCGATGAGCCCGACCGAGGCCCCGAAGCGCCTCGAGATCGAAGGCCCACTCAACGGCGTCCGATTCTCTATCGATGTCGCCGGCACCATCGGCTCGGCGACACCGGTCGTGTGGCTGCACGGCGAGTTCGGCGAGATGGGCTCCTTCGGCGTCGCACCCCGCGGGGCCGCCCTCATCGCATCGACGATGGTGATCGTTCCCCATCTGCCCGGATGGGGGCTGTCCGTCGGCGTCGAGCACTTCACTCGACTCGACGATCTCGCAATGGCGGTCTGGTGGGCGCTCGACCGCCTCGGGAGCGACACGTCACGCGTTGTTCTCGGAGGGCACGGACTGGGGGCGGCACTGGGCGCCGAAATGGCGGCACAGCAGCCCGGCCGCTGCGCCGGCGTGCTGCTGGCCGCGCCATTCGGCATGTTTCGCGCCGACGAGCCCGGGATCGACGTGTTCGGCACCATGCCGTCCGACCTGATGCCTCATCTCTACGCCGATCCGACCGGACCGCTCCAGGCGTTGCACTTTCCCGCTCCCGTCGACGCCCACCACCGCGGCCTCGCGGCGATCCGCCGAGTGGAAACGCTGGGGGCCGCGGGCCGCTTCGTGTTCCCGATACCGGACACCGGGATCGCCGATCGCCTCTATCGACTCGCCGACGTGCCCGTTGCCCTGGTCTTCGGCGCCCGTGACGGAATCGTCCCGGTGAGCCTCGCGGCCGACTGGGCGGCGGCGCTGCCGCACGCTCACGTGGAGATCGTCGAGTCGGCCTCGCACATGGTCCCGTACGAGACCGACGACGTGGAGCGACTGCTCGGCGCTCTCGCCACCGTCGCGTCAAGCCTCGTGCCGGCCTGACGTCCAATGGACTTCGCCGAAGGCGAGGATCAGGTCCTCATCGCCGAGGGGGTGCGCAC
Organism: Acidimicrobiia bacterium; assembly: GCA_031406385.1. Lineage (GTDB taxonomy): Bacteria > Actinomycetota > Acidimicrobiia > Acidimicrobiales > JANYDT01 > JANLQX01. Next base: position 2,765 of record JANOHI010000104.1, on the reverse strand, counting down.
CGTCTGCAAGAGCTTTCCGGACGAGTACTGGTCGGCCTGCGATCAGGAGCACCGATTCCCATGGGAGTTCTACCAGGCGATGGCCGAAGGCGGCTGGGTAGGCATGGCTATCCCCGAGGAGTACGGCGGTGGTGGCCGCGGCATTACCGACGCGGCCGTGATGATGCGCGAGGTCGCGGCGTCCGGAGCGGCGATGAACGGCTGCACCGCCCTGCATCTCACCGTGTTCGGGCTCCAGCCGGTGGTCAAGTTCGGCAACGAGCGACTCAAGCAGACGTACCTCCCCCGCGCCGCGGCCGGTGATCTCCACGTCGCCTTCGGCGTCACCGAGCCCAACGCCGGCACCGACACCTCCCGCATCGCCACCAAGGCCGTCCGCGACGGCAGCAACTGGCGCATTTCGGGACAAAAGATCTGGACGTCGAAGGCACTCGAATCGGAAGTTGTGCTCATCCTTGTGCGCACATCCGAAGCCGGCGACCAGGACCGCTTCGGCGGCCTCACCTTGTTCCTCGCCGATCTCGATCCCGCCCACGTGACCATCCGACCGATCGCGAAGACCGGCCGCAACGCCGTGGCCACATGCGAGACGTTCTACGACGACCTGCCCGTCGAGGACTGGCGCATGGTCGGCGAGGAGGGCAAGGGTTTCCACCACATCCTCTCCGGCCTCAACCCCGAGCGCGTCCTCATCGCCGCAGAGGCCATAGGTATCGGCGAGGCCGCTCTGCGCCGAGCAGTCGACTACGCCAAGCAGCGCGAAGTGTTCGGACGACTCATCGGCGCCAACCAGGCCATCAGCCATCCGCTCGCCGATGCATATGCGCGCTTACGGGCCGCATGGCAAATGACACTGGTCGCCGGGTGGCGCTACGACAACGGACTCTCCTGCGGCGAAGAAGCGAACCTCGCCAAGTACCTCGCCGCCGAAGCCGGCTACGAAGCCGCCGACCGGGCGATGCAAACCCATGGTGGACTCGGCTACGCAGTCGAATACCACGTTGAGCGCTACTGGCGCGAAGCCCGCGTGATGCGCATCGCCCCAGTGAGCCAGGAGATGACGCTCAACTACCTTGCCCAGAACGTCCTCGGCCTGCCCCGCAGCTACTAGGTGCACAAAATGACGAACGCCAGAAGCACCAACCAAGGTCGGTTCGAGGGCCGAATCGTGCTTGTCGTCGGCGGGGGCGCCGACGGCCCTCCGCGCGCAGGCGAGACACTGGCGATGGGGAACGGGCGCGCCATCGCCCTGCGACTGGCCGCTGAAGGCGCAGTCGTTGCGGTGACCGACATCCGGCTCGATCTCGCCGAGCAGACGGTCGCGGCGCTGGCCGTTCCAGGCCTCGCGATCGCCGCGGACACGGGCAACCCCGCGCAGTGCGCGGAGGTCGTGGCAAGGGTCGAGCGCGACGTCGGTCCGATCGACGTAGTGGTGGCGAACACGGCCATCAGCGGGCGCCAGCCGCTACGCGCGCAGACGATCGACGACTGGGACCGCACCGTCGCCGTGAACGTCACCGGCCACTGGGCCGTGGCCCAAGCTGCGCTGGACCCGATGCTGGGGCGCGGCCGAGGCGCGTTCGTCTTCGTAGGGTCAACAGGCGGCATCTTCTCCAGCGGATCCTCACTCGCGTACGAAGCGACGAAGGCGGCACAGCTGGCGGTCATGCGCCACATCGCTGTTCGCTACGCCCCGCGGGGCCTGCGCTCGAACGCCGTCGTGCTCGGGGTCATCGACTCCACCATGGTGCGGCGAGAGTTCGGCGACGACCCTCGCCGGGCGGCGGCCCGTGACCTCGTCTGCCCGATGCGCCGCCAGGGCACACCCGAGGAAGCCGCCGCCGCCGCGGCGTTTCTGGCCAGTGATGATGCGAGCTACGTGAACGGACACTGCCTCATCGTCGACGGCGGCGTGAGCGCCTCGTGGCCATCGCCACCGCCCCTCGACGCCCTGCACGCATTCGGTGTCGGACCGACCCAAACCGCCACCACCGATCCCTTTGGAGAGCACTGATGGATCCCGTGATCATCCGCGGAACGGGCATGTTCCCGTTCGGCAAGCACCTCAGTTCGTCACTGAAGGACATGAGCCGCGCCGCCGTCCACGACGCGCTGGCTGATGCCAACGTCGATGTCGACGACATCGACGCCGTCTTCTTCGCGAACTCATTGGCAGGCCTCATCACCGGACAGGAGTGCATCCGCGGCGAGACCGTCCTCTACCCTCTCGGATTCGGGACGATTCCGATTCACAACGTGGAGAACGCGTGCAGCTCTGGCGCCAACGCGCTGCATCTCGCGTGGATGGCGTGCGCCTCCGGCATGTACGACAACATCCTCGTTCTGGGGACGGAGAAGGCCAATCACGAAGATCGGGTGCGGATGTTCTCGGCCTACAAGTCCGGCACGGATGTGGAGAACCCTTTCGCCACCGAGGAGGGAGCCGGCGAAGACCGGACCCCGCTCGTCGACCGGCAGGCGCTCCTCGCACAGGAGCTGATGCGGGACAAGGGCATGACGAGCGAAGCGTTCGGGCGCATCGCCGCAAAGGCGTACGCAAACGGCGCACGCAATCCGATGGCGCACAAGCGGCAGGGCTTCTCGCTCGACGACGTGCTGGGCGCCCGCATGGTTGTCGAACCGATCACGTCGCTCATGAGCTCCCCCATCAGTGACGGGTCAGCCGCCGCCGTCGTCGGGCGAGGGACGGCCCGTGCCGGGTCGCGAGAGGTCCTGATCGCGGGGTCTCGGCTGGCTAGCCGTCC
>JANOHI010000055.1:0-6787 GCA_031406385.1 Acidimicrobiia bacterium | reverse complement strand
CCTCCGATGAGCAGCCAGAGCACGGCGAACGTGATCGAGTGCATCGGCTCGGTGCCGATCAGTGACTGGCTCACGAGTGTGAACAGCCCGATGCCGTATCCGAGGTACGCCTGCATCACGCGCGGGTTCGACCGGGGCCTGGGCATCCGGTACACGTAGGCGCTCATCAGACCGTGGAGGATGAAGTTCACGGTGAAGAAGTTGTTCGTGCTCCACGCGACCCAACGAGGAAGATCCAGACGGGGCTCGGCCCAGGCGGACGCCGTGGCCGCGACCAACCAGCCGAAGGTGATCCAAGCGAGACGACGATTGAATGCCGTGACGGCCCGCACCCGCGACGCCGTTCGCACTTCGCGAGTCGGGATGCTCCACCGTCGGCGCGACCGTCCGGCGATCGCGCTGACCCGCACGGGACCGTCGCCGGGCGCGTCGGCCCCCGCCGCCACGCCGGACCGGGCGATCGCGGTCAGGTTCGTGCCGAGGTACGACGCGATCACTCGTTCGTCGCTCAGAACCACGTCCGGCGCGCCCTCGGCCAGCACCCGGCCCGCTTCCATGACCACGATCCGGTCGCTGAGCGAACGAAGGAACGGCATGTCGTGTTCGATCAGCACCACCGATGTGCCGAGTTGTTCGCGCACCGTCCGGATCACATTGGTCAACGCCTCGGTTTCGCGTTGCGCAATGCCCGCTGATGGCTCGTCGAGGAGGAGCACATCTGGATCGAGCGCGATCATGCAGGCGATCTCCGTGATGCGTCGGGTTCCCGTCGACAGCGTCGACACCACCGAGTCGGCGTACGAGGAAAGCCCGCACATCGACAACAGTTCGTCGGCGAGTGAACGTTGCGCCCTCTCGTGGCGGCGGGCACCGAGGAGCGCGGGAACGACCCTGGTCCGATGGCGACGTTCGAGCGACACGAGAATCGCTTCGCGGACGGTGAAGGTAGAAAACAGCGCAGCGTCCTGGAATGAACGGATGATGCCGATGCGCGCCCGCTGTTCGGCATTCAGCGAGGTGATGTCACGACCGCGATAGACGATCGTGCCGGAGTCGGCTCGCACGAAACCGCCGATCAGCTCGAACAAGGTCGTCTTGCCGGCGCCATTGCCGCCGATCAGGCCGACGGTCTCCCCGGGCCGCAGCTGAAGATCAACATCGGCCACGGCGCGCACTCCGCCGTAGCTCTTGGCCAGCCCGGTGACGCTGAGCAACGGCTCGTCGCCGGCATCGTCAGGCCGGGCCTTGCGGGAGAACGTTCCGAGCGAGAACGCCGCCCCGGGTTCGGCGGTCGGCGTCTTCACGACGCCCGCCCCGCCGATGCGGGCCAGCAGACGGTTGACAAGACCCCCGATGCCTTGCGGCGCGAGAAGCAGCAGCGCCAACCAGCCGAACGAGGTCGCCGCGAGGCCGGCGTTGTCGAGCGGGACGAATCGCGGAACACCCACGAGATACAACGCGCCGAGCAGCGACCCGAACACACCGTGCAACCCACCGAGCACCGCAGCCGCCACGATGGTGATGCTCTGCGACGATGGGAAGTTTGCCGCCGTTACCGTGGATGCCGCGATACCGAGCAGGAGGCCCGAGGCCCCGGCGACGAAGCCGGCGAACCCGAAGGTCGCAGCACGGGTGGAGAAGGCGCCGACCGTGAAGCCTCGCGCCTGGTTCTCGTTGTCACGAAGCGCTCGGACACGGCGGCCGAGTCCGCTCCGATTCACGTTGTGAACGGCCAACGCCAGCACAAGGTACACAACAACGCTGAAGACGAATTTCGCCTGCGAGGTTCGCAATTCCAACCCGGCGATGCTCACATCGTCGAGCGAACGGCCGAAGCCGGCCATCCACGTCTGCCCAAGGAGCCATTCACGAGCGACAACGGCGAAGGCAAGCGTCGTTACTGCGGCGAACAGGCCGCGGAGCCGAAGACCCGGTAGACCGATGATCAAGGTGGTGATCGCTCCGGCGGTTCCGGCGGCAACGAGTCCGAGCAGCAGATCACCGGTCGACGCGGCCACGCGTATGCCGATGACAGCTCCAACACCGGCCACGGCGAACTGTCCGAGTGACAGCTGTCCGGCCATGCCGGTGATGACGAAGACGGAAAGGGCAATCGATGCGGTCGCGACGACAAAGGTGAGCGAGACCGCAGTGGCGCTCGAACCGAGGGCCCCGGCGCCGACGAGAACGGCACCACCGACCACCGCGCCAACAACGCCGAACCGACGAGCACGCGGCGGTAGCGGCGTGCTGGCGATCGACATCCAATCGCTCGGGTCGCCCGAACGCGATCCGCTGTGGCGCTGAAGGAGCAGGCCGACGAACACCACCAGGAACATGGCGAGCTGCACGGCGCCACCCGAATCGACATTGAAGCTGACGATCTCCTGAAAGACGCCGAGTGCCACGCCGGCGGCGAACGCGACGCCGAGTGACCGAAAGCGGGCGATCACGGCGGCGGCGATCGCCGGAACGAGCAGGGTTGGTCCGGCCGAAGCGGCGGACGCGGAACCGAACGCTCCGGTGACGAGGATCGACGAGAGCCCAGAGAGGGCGCCGGCGAATCCCCACGCGACGGCCGAGGCTCGCGCCGGGCTCAGGCCGGCGAGGCGCGCTGCGTCGGGATTGGCAGCGGCCCCGCGAATGGTGCGACCGATCTGCGTCCGGCGGAGGATGAGCGAAACCGAAAGGACTGCGATCGGCCCGAGGAACAAGATGGCCGTGAACGCCGGATTCATCGTGAGCGAATCGAGATGCCACTCGGGGAAGCCCGGGGGGAGCGGCATCGTCGACGTGGCCGCTCCTCGTACGGCGGCCACGAGAAAGAGGAGGAACTGCGAGAGCCCGAGCGTGGCCACCACTGTCATCACACGCGGCGCCGAACGCAGCCGGCGGATCACCACCAGCTCACACAGAGCGGCAATCGTTGCCGCCGTTCCGAGAGCCGCGGGAAAAGTCATCCAGTACGGCACATGGCCGCGGTTGACCAGCAACTCGACCATGGCCGAGGCAACAAGGCCGAGTTCGGCGTGCGCAAAATTGATGATTCCGCTCGACCGGTAGACGAGGACCAGTCCGGATGCGAGTAGGGCGAACACCAGGCCCGTCGCCAAGCCGCGCATGAGGGTGGGTCCGGTGACGCTGATGGCGAGAAGATCAGGAGCAGACACCGCGCCACCTCACGGAAATCGAACGGATACAAGCACCCGGATGCACCGGCGGGCAGGTCGGGAATCCCGGCCTGCCCGCACGGAGCATGCGACTGCGAAGACGATGCAGGAGCTAGAAGCTCTTCACTTGATCGCCGAGGATCCAGCATCCGCCCGACTTCGGCGTGGTGATGTTTCCGTTGGCGTCGGCGATGCGACCACAGGTCTCATCCCATGTGAAGACGCGATACCCACCGCCACCGTCGTAGCGCTTCGGACCGAAGGTCGCCTTGTAGGTGCCCGGCCCCTTCCACGAGCTCCCGAGTTGCGCTGCGGATGCCGCGATCGCCTGGATGTTGAGCGCCTTCAGCGGCTTGGCCGTGATCTGGAGGAACCCAATGCCATCGCACACGCCGATGGCATATCGGGCGAGGTTGCGGCTCCCGAAGGAGAGGCCCTTCGCCCGCATGGCGTTGATGCAATCGGCTTCCGGACCCGAGGGGAACGGGTTGTGGACGTCGTCAGTGTCCTGGTACGGCGTCCAGCCGATGCCCATGGCGCCGCTGAGCGTGCCCGGCTGGAGCGGCTGGAGACCGGGGCCGCGCGGGATGTCGGACATGTAGCGCGGCACTTCGTTCGAGTGCGTGAGGTATCGGGGGAAGTACTTCGCCTGCTCGGCCGAAAGCGTGAACGCCACGCCCAGACCCTGCTGACCCATCAGGATCACCCGGTCAACCTTCGCTGCCTGGAAGCGGGCGATCGCCTTGGCAGCATCACGGAAGAAGGTGATGGGCGAGTCGAAACCGGAGTAGCCGACCTCGAACTTGTCGATACCGATCTTCGCCAGTTCCTTCTTGGCCAGGCCTTCGATGAGCGCCCGGTCGTCAGGAGTGTCGAGGGCAAAGATGCCCACACCGGTCGATCCCTTGAAGAAGTCGGCAGCCTTGGCCTCGGCGAGGAGGGCCGGCACCCATCGGTCATAGGAAGGGGTCGAGGTGGAGAAGAAGAACGGTGCCAGCTTCTGATAGGCCGAGTCCTCATACGACACGTTGGTCGGATCGATGACGAGAACCTTCTTTTTGGTGTAGCACTCACGCTCGAAGAGGAAGGAGTGACCCTGCAGGATGACGGCGAAGACCTTCTCGTCGTTGGCAAGTGCGGCACAGATCACTGGTGACTGACCGAACGTGTTGCCGGCGACGTTCATCTCCTTGATGACCGGGATGATCTTGTGGCCGGCAATGCCGCCGTTTGCATTGGCCCAATCGACAAGCGCGTTGATCTGCGCAGTCTCGTCGCCGATCGAGGTGGACACAGCCGACGATCCGCCGCGGTTGACAACCGAGATGATGCCGATCTTCACGGTCGTGTCGGTGACACCCTGGGCATCGCCGGTCAGCGGGAACGCTGCCGCTGTTACCACCGGGGCGGCAGTGGTGGCGGGCGCCGCGGTGGTGGCCGGCGCCGCGGTCGGGGTCACGGCCGCAACCTTGACCCAACGCTTCGCCTTGCCGACCTGCCTGCACTGCAGAGTTCCCTCCTTTGCGCCGACCTTGGCGCACGTGGCGCCGGACTTGGCAGCGGCATTCGCGGTGGTGCCGAACAGCGATACACCGACAATGGCAATTGAGGCGCCAACAAATAGCGCCTTGCGTGTGGCTGGCAAGAGAACCCCCCGGTCCAATGCGACGTTGTGTCGCGTTCTGTGGCGACAACCTACAGCAGCGACTGCCTCGGCCGAAGTTCCGTGGCACCTGTTCCGGCCTCCGGAACGGGCACCCTGACCTACCGCCGCACCGACCGCACCAAACCCTCCTGCCGTCCTGCCGCCCTGCCGCCCTAGTGCCGCACCGACCGCACCAAACCCTCCTGCCGCCCTGCCGTCCTAGCGCCGCACCGACCGCACCAAACCCTCCTGCGCGATCGTGGCCACATGAACCCCGTCGATCCCATGCACGGCGCCCGTTGCGATGCCGCGGGCATTGACGAGCCCGTGGCCCTGCAGATCCATCAGCATCCAGTCATCGGCGCGAACAGACCGATGGAACCAGATGTTGTGATCGAGGCTGGCCATCATCATCTGCTGCCAGTTCATTCCGCTCGGGTGCGACAGCATGATCGCGTCCATCGGGTTGTGATCGGAGAGGTAGGCCAGCGCGCAGGCATGAAGCAGCGGATCGTCGCCGAGCTCACCGCGTTCCGGGGAGATGCGGGCCCAGAGCTGCGACCTTGCGCCGGGGGTCGTCTGGGCGATCTCGCGGATGTCACCGAACGGCGTCCACTCGAGCTTCGCAATGGAGTCAGGCATCGGAACGTCAGTGGCAATCGCCGTCTGCTGAATGTCGACGTCGGGCTCACTTCGCTGGAAGCTTGCGTCGAGGTTCAAGATCGCACCCGCCGCTTGGCGGGCGACCACACGCCGGGTCGTGAACGACCGGCCTTCTCGGAGCCGATCGACATGGAAGGCAATCGGCTCCTCGGGAACGCCGCCGAGCACAAAGTATGCGTGCAGAGAATGCACCGTGTGTTCCGGTGGCACCGTGGCGGCGGCAGCGGCTAACGCCTGGGCCACAACCTGCCCTCCGTAGACACGACCCCACGGGTACGCCGGGGTGAGGCCGAGGAAGGTCAGATCGTCGAGCCGGTCGAGGGTGACGAGATCTCGAAAGGTCCGCAGAGATCGAGTGTCAGCCATGAAGTTCCCAATCTACGGCACGTCTGATGGACGCGTTTTGATCAAGCGGACCAAGTTGCCGATCGTTCCTGCGGCCGCCGGTCTGCCATGCCGAGGTTGGTATCTCAGTCGCTCCGGGGGCGACTGAGATACCAATCACGTCGCAGCGTAAGGCTCGCCCCTTACTGTCGACGTCCTGTGAATGCGACCAGGCGGTGCCACGGGTTGGCGTTTGGTGATGGCTCTGAAACACGGCGTCGGCGTCTATCGCGGCGACCTCGCACGAGACGAGAGCGCGAACGGACTCCTGGCAGGATCGTTCGTCTGAACCTCGGATTCCGTTGACCGACGAGGCTCAATCGAGCTCGTCGAGGATCATCGTCCGAGGCGTGCCGGCGAGCCCGGGGGAGCTGGCCGGCGTGGCCCACACGTGCTGCACGAGGAAGGCGAGGAAGCTCTGCGCTGCGGCCGACGTGGCGAACCCGAGATCGATGACCATGTAGTGGTCGTCGTCGATTGGCCGGGCGAGGCGCGTGGACAGGACGCCCGCGCCGACCCGGGCGTCGGCGAAGCGGTCGAACGCTTCACGCCAGGTCGGGTACGAGGTGATCGGGTGCTCGATGTGGAGTCTGGTCATTGATCGACCGTACGGATCGATCGGGTTGCGGACAATCCCAACAAGTTGGGGACCGGGGTGCGTCGTAGTCTGCCGGGTGTGGAACTTGACGACCGCATCGACGCTCTTGCGCAGCGGGGTCTCGCGGATCGAGCGCTGCGCGGTGCCATCCTGCAAGCGATCTCCCCCATGGTGCCCTTCGACTTCTACGTGTGGCTCTCGACGGACCCGGAAACAGCCGTGGGCTGCGTGCCCCTGGCCGAGGTGCCCGACGTTCGCCAGGTACCGTCACTGATCCGCAACCGTTACCTCGTGGAAGAGCGTCACTGGGCGAACCCGCTCACCCCC
>JANOHI010000054.1:0-21970 GCA_031406385.1 Acidimicrobiia bacterium | reverse complement strand
CAGGCAAACCTGAGTAAATCCAGCGGGAGGCCGGCATGACCCCAGCGAACGAGTTCCCCGGGAACATCATCTTCTACGCCCTTTTCTTCGGGTTTATGAGCCTCTTCACCTGGGCATCGCGACGTCGCCAGGACCGGGTAGCTCGCTCACCAGGATCGTCGAGCGCCCCGAGGTTGTGGTGCAACGATCAGGCCGGTGGTGAGAGCGAGCGCTGCGACCCGCCGAAGCCAGAAGCGCCGATGGACGACACGAGGCGGGGAATGGACCAGGAATCCGTCGCGACCATGACGTCGCGCCAGATTCCCACCGGACATCGGTTGCCCTTCGCGTCCGTATGACACGCCACGTTCCCGGTAGCGCACCGCCGATCGTTTCGGTGGCGACGGCAGGGGGCGAGGTGTGTCCGCCAGTTCGCGGCGATGCTGCGGTCGGCTGGACCAGCGTCACCAGCAGGACCAAGGGCGGGACACAGCGTTGCAATCGGTTGCTCACACTGGTGCTACGCCGCCGTTCGCCAAACGGTTCCGATTCAGCGTGACATGAACTCCGTTCGTGCGTACCCTGCGAGGTGAGCGACCGACACCACTTCGGCGCCCGGAGAATGGAGACACCCATGCTCGACCACCTGTCGATCCAATGCAGCGATTTCGGCGCATCATGCGCGTTCTACGACGCCGTTCTCGCCACGATCGGCGGCACGCGGGTCATGGACTTCGGGACCGTCGTCGGGTACGGCACGGGATTCCCGTGCTTCTGGCTCGGGCCGCACGACACGGGGACGGGGTTTCGTGAGAGCCACATCGCGTTCACGGCACCGAGCCGTGAAGCCGTGCAAGCCTTTCGTGACGCTGCCGTGGCTGTGGGCGCCACGGTGCTCCATGAACCGCGGGTGTGGCCCGAGTATCACCCCGGCTACTTCGGGGTGTTCGTGCGTGATCCCGACGGAAACAACGTCGAGGCCGTGCACCACACGTTCTGAACGCCGTGGCCGAGGCGAACAAGTTCTACGGATCACTGGCCTCGTGGTGGCCGTTGATCTCGCCGGTCGAGGACTACCGGGAGGAAGCGCTGTTCTTCCTTGATCTGCTAGGCGGTCCGCAACAAACCGGTCGGACGCTGTTGGAGCTCGGGAGCGGGGGCGGAAGCAACGCGTCCTACCTTGTGCCGCACTTCGAGCTGACGCTCGTCGATCTGTCCGAGCAGATGGTCGAGGTGTCTCGCCAGCTCGTCCCCGGCGCCGAACACATCTGCGCCGACATGCGGACCGTGCGTCTCGATCGAACGTTTGATGCGGTGTTCGTCCACGACGCCATCGAATACATGACGACCGAAGAGGACCTTCGCCTTGCGCTGACCACCGCGTTCGTCCATCTCGCGCCTGGTGGGACAGCAGTGGTCGTACCCGATGCCACGCGCGAGACCTTCGAGCCGGATCACGGCGCAGGTGGTTCGGACGGTGACGACGGACGATCGGTCAGGTTCCTCGAATGGACGACCGATCCAGACCCGAACGGCACCGAAGCCGTTACCGAGTACGTGTTTCTCCTCCGCCATGACGACGGAGCAGTGCAGGTCGTCCACGAGACCCACCGGACGGGTCTGTTCCCCCGCTCGACCTGGCTCAGGATCTTCACCGAGGTCGGCTTCGAGGTGCAGCGGATCACGGAGGAGACGGACGAGGATCGCTTTGGCCGCGACGTGTTCGTCGCCACCAGACCGGTGGAGCGAACGTGACGGTCTGCCCTGGACCGCAGGCCAGGCCCTGCCCGCGACCCCGGGCCCCGAGGCCCTGCCCGCAGACCAGCCCCTGGACCCGGGCCCGAGGCCCTACCCGGCTGACCGGACCCTGCAGGCATGTGGGACGATGCGCACGTGACTCCAGACGAAGCTCGCGATCCGTGGTCCGTCCGGGCTCATCAGCATTTCCCGCAGGGCTCGAACGGTGAGTACGACTTCCCGGGTGGCTGGTCCCCGGTGTTCTCACGCGGTCAGGGAGCGGCGCTGTGGGACGTGGACGGACGTGAATGGGTCGACTACACGATGGCGTGGGGATCGGCGCTCGTCGGCCACGCCCATCCACACCTCGTGGAGAGCATCGCCCGCGCCGCTTCGAACGGGGTCAATTTCGCCGCGATGTCCGAAGGGCTGGTCACGCTCGCCGAACGGTTGACGGGCCCAGGCATCGCACCATGGATGCAGCGGGTTCGGTTCGTCACCTCGGGCAGCGAGGCTACGTCGACCGCCATCCGCATCGCCCGGGGCGCGACGGGTCGGCGCAAGATCGTGAAGTTCGAGGGAGCGTTCCACGGCTCGCACGTCGAAGGCGTGGCGAACTTCATCTGGGGCAATCGTGCGAGCTATCCCCACGCCGAGCCGACGGGAACGGGCGGGGCCGCCGCGGTCGACGACATCCTCGTCTGCCCCTACAACGACTCCACAACCGCCGCTGTGCTGATTGCTACGTACGCAGATGAACTCGCCGCGGTGATCATCGATCCGGTGCAGCGTTCGATCCTGGCCGAGCAGCAGTTCGTCGACGCGCTTCGTGCCGCCACAACTCGCCACGGTGTCCCTCTGATCTTCGATGAGGTGGTGTCCGGCTTTCGCCTCGGGCTCGGCGGGGCCGCGGCCCACTTCGGTGTCGTGCCCGACCTCGTCGCGTATGGCAAGGCACTCGGCGGCGGCTTCCCGATCGCCGCCGTGGGCGGGAGAAGCGATCTGATGGACGAAGTCCGCGAGGATCGCCACACCACCGATCGCTACGTCTGGGCGGCCTCCACGACCGGTGGCTCGCCCGTCGGCGCCGCGGCATCGCACGCCGTGCTCGACATCCTCGAGGCACAGGACGCCCATGCCTCCCTCTATGCGAGTGGGGATCGTCTTCGGGCCGGAATCGCGGCAGCGGCCGGGGCCGCCGGCTTCCCCGTGGTCACCTACGGGATCGGCCCGCTCGTGCAGTACCGCCTCTCGCCCACGCCGGTGCGCGACCTCGCGACGGAAGCGATAGCCGACGCCGGGTTTCGCCGCCGGCTCGACCTGGCCATGGTCGGGCGCGGCATCTTCATCAACCCGATGCTCACGAAGATCTACGTGTCACTCGCCCACGATGACGAACAGATCGATCGCTACCTCGACGCCCTGCAAACGGCGATTGCCGAGCTGCGTCCAGAGCCATAGGGCAGCGCGCCTCCAGACCGGTCAGCTCGCGCCGTTCTCCCGCACGACCTGGGTGGAGACCCGGGTGGCGCCGTTGGCAACCGCGGCACGGACCGCGGCATCGAGGGCGTCGAGCACTCCGGCCTCGGTCGGCGCCCGCACGATCGTGCCGAACGGCCCGACCTCGAGGGTGGCGCCGGCCGCTTCCGCCGCCGCCCATGCGGCGAGTACGTGCGCGCCAGGGGAGCCGGGTACGAACGGCTCGACGAGGACTTCCCCGATAACTGCCATGCCGACATCGTACGGCTCACGCACGCCGAACCATCCGAGTGCGCGCTCGGTACGGACTCGCTTCGAGGCAAGCCTCGTGACAGGGGGGTCAAACGCGTTTAGTGTGTGCCGGGCGTCACGCTTCGTGACGGTCGAACCGTTTGATCCCAGGGGGGTTTGCGATGGCGAATGTCGTTCTCCAGCACATCGGCAAGAAGTACGACAACGGCTTCGAGGCCGTTGTCGATCTCAATCTCGAGGTTGCCGATGGTGAGTTCCTGGTGCTTGTCGGACCGTCCGGATGCGGGAAGACCACGGCGCTGCGCATGGTTGCCGGTCTGGAGGACATCACCGAAGGCGAGCTGCGCATCGGCGATCGGCGCGTGAACGAGGTTCCTCCGAAAGATCGCGATATCGCCATGGTGTTCCAGAGCTACGCGCTCTATCCCCACATGACCGTGGCCGAGAACATCGGCTTCGGCCTCAAGCTCCGCAAGATGCCCAAGGACGAGATCAATCGTCGCGTCACCGAAGCGGCCCGGATGCTCGCCCTCGAGGAGAATCTCGACCGCCGTCCGAAGCAGCTCTCCGGTGGTCAGCGTCAGCGTGTCGCCATGGGCCGGGCCATTGTCCGTGAGCCCCAGGTGTTCCTGATGGACGAACCGCTGTCGAACCTCGACGCCAAGCTCCGCGTTCAGATGCGCGGCGAGATCTCTCGGATCCAGCAGCGCCTCGGCGTCACGACGCTCTACGTCACTCACGACCAGATCGAGGCCATGACCATGGGCCATCGGGTCGCGGTGATGAAGCGGGGCATCCTCCAGCAGGTCGACACGCCGCAGTTCATCTACGACAACCCGGCCAACCTCTTTGTCGCCGGGTTCATCGGATCGCCTCCGATGAACCTCTGCGAAGTCGGCCTCACCGCAGACAATGGCGTTGTCGCCCACCTCGGTGACCAGAACATCGTCATCGACGAGGCGCTTGTGGCCAGCCGTCCCGGTCTCGCCGCGGCGGCCAAGGCAGGTCGGCGTGTGGTCCTGGGAATTCGTCCCGAGAACATGGAGGACGCCGCTCTGGCTGCCGCCACCGACTCGAAGCGGACGATGAAGGCCAAAGTTGACATCACCGAAGCCCTCGGTTCCGAGGTCATGGTCCACTTCGCCGTCGATGCGCCCCAGGTGTTCTCCGACGGAGCGAAGAAGGGTGCCGACGACGAGGAGAGCCTCGGCCGCATCGGCTCCGATGCCGGGTCCACGTTCGTCGCCAGCTTCAACGCCCGCACCAAGGTCCGCCCTGGCGAGTTGGTCGACGTCCTCGTCGACACCCGCTTCGTCCACTTCTTCGAGATCGAGACCGGCGCCCGTCTCTGATCGTCACGCCGGTCAGGCGTGAGCAACGTACAGTCGGAATTGAGTGGGCCGACCGGCAAGGGCGGTCCACTCGTCGTTGTGGGTGATGTCGCAACCGATATCGTCTGTGCGCCCACGGGGCCATGGAGGGTCGGGTCCGACACCGACGCGACGATTTCGATTCGCGCCGGTGGATCGGCGGCGAACACCTCAGCGTGGGCCGCGTTCGCCGCTGCGGCGAATGGAAAGCCGGCCGGTGTAGCGTTCGTTGGTCGCGTTGGGCGCGACGACGCCGAGTGGCACCGACACCTGCTCACCGAGGTTGGCGTGGATGCCCGACTCGTGGTGGACGACGACGTGGCGACCACACGCCTTGTTGCCCTGATCGACGGAGTGACCGGGGAGCGCACCATGCTCACCGACCGCGGCGCCGGAATGCGGCTCGCTCCCGCAGACGTCGATGAAACGCTGATTGCGTCGTCGTCATGGGTACACCTCAGCGGCTACCTACTCTTTGCCCCCTCCCCGCAAGCCACCTACCGCCACATCGTGGAGATCTGCCGGGCGAACGGTGTGCCGTGGTCTGTCGATCCCGCATCAGCGGGATACCTTGCCGATCTCGGACTCGGCACGGCACGGGAACTCTTGAGCGGAGCGTCGATCGGATTCCCGAACGCCGAAGAAGCACTGCTGCTCGCCGGCCTTCCGTCCAACGGCGAGATCTATACCGCAGCCTGTGCGCTCACGGAACTGTGGGCCACCGTCGTGGTGAAGCTGGGTGCGAAGGGTGCGATCGTGGCCCGCGGCGGTTCGGTTGCGGATCGAGCGGAGGCCCGTGCTGTCCCGCTCGTGGTCGACGCAGTTGGCGCCGGCGACGCCTTCGCCGGCGGATGGCTCTCGGCCCAGCTCGGGGGCGCGAAGGAAACTCAATGCCTGACGATAGCCATGCACACGGCGGCGACTGCCCTGCGACTGGTCGGTGGACGGCCGAACCGGACGACGATGTGAACGGCACGACCGGTCGGCCGACCCGACCAATGACCGCATTGCGATGGGCGAGTGCGCAGCAGGTGTTCGACACCCCGCTGACGCCGCCGGTGGTCGGGGATGGGATCGTCCGAGGTCCTCTACCGTGGCCGGCATGACCAACATCGTTTCGACCATGGGAGATGTGGACCTGACCATCCGCATGATCCTGGAGCACGGCGCCGGAGTGTTCGGCGACGCGTCGGTCGTCACCTTCACCGGTGACGGTACGACCAAGGCGAGCTTCGCCGAGATCGGTCGCCGGGCCGCCCAACTCGCCAATGCGCTCCACCAACTCGGGGTAACCCCAGGCGATGTGGTGGCGACCCTGCAGTTCAACACCCAGGCTCATCAAGAGGCGTATTTCGGCGTGCCGTCGATGGGTGCGGTGCTTCACACGCTGAACTTCCGTCTGCACCCGGATCAGCTCGCGTGGATTATCAATCACGCCCACGATCAGGTCGTGATCTGTGAAGGATTCCTGCTGCCTGTGCTCCTCGCCGTGCGCCCGCAACTCACGTCCGTGCGTCACATCGTGGTCGTCGGTGGAGTTCCTCCGGGGGTTGAGGTTCCCGCCGACGTGATCGACTACGACGGTCTTCTCGCTGCCCAGAATTCGACGTTTGCCTGGCCGAACACACCCGAGCGATCCGCCGCGGCCATGTGCTACACGAGCGGGACCACCGGTGATCCGAAGGGAGTCGTCTACTCGCACCGCTCCACGTTCCTGCATTCCCTCTCCTTCGTCGGGTTGGCTTCCCTCACTCCGAATGACCGCGTGCTGACGATCGTCCCGATGTTCCACGTGAACGCGTGGGGGATGCCCTTCGCGGCGTTCATCGCCGGTGCCGATCTCCTCATGCCGGGGCGCTTCCTGCAGGCCGAGCCGCTGTCGCGGTTCATGGCGGCGGAGCCCCCCACGATGTCGGCGGGTGTACCGACGGTATGGAATGACCTCCTTCGCTACGCCGAGACGCACCCCATGGACTTCTCGTCGCTACGCAACGTGATCATCGGCGGCAGCGCAGTGCCGGCGTCGTTGATCGAGGGATTCCGGGTCCGTCACGGCGTGCAGGTCACCCAGGCGTGGGGAATGACCGAGACCAGTCCGATCGGGGCCGTCTCCTATCCGCCACGAGGGGCGAAACCCGAAGACGAATTGCGCTACCGAACGAAGACCGGTCGGCCGGTGGCCGGTGTGCGTATTCGGATCGTCGACGATGCGGGCGCAGCGTTGCCCCACGACGGCATGGCGATCGGTGAACTCGAAGCCCTCGGACCTTGGGTGACATCGTCCTATCACGGCGTGGACGCGTCGGAGAAGTTCCACGACGACGGCGGTGAGCGCTGGCTGCGCACTGGCGATGTGGGCTCCATCGACGCAGAGGGGTACATCCAGATAACCGACCGGGCCAAGGATGTCATCAAGTCAGGCGGCGAGTGGATCTCGTCGGTGGAACTCGAGAACGCGCTCATGGGGCACCCGGCGGTGGCTGAGGCGGCCGTAGTTGCCGTGCCCGATTCCCAGTGGGACGAACGTCCGCTCGCATGCATCGTGTGGCGTGACGGCGCAACGGCGTCATTTGACGACTTGGCCGGCTTCCTCGGTGATCACGTGGCGAAGTGGTGGATTCCGGAGCGGTGGGCGGCAATCACCGAGGTTCCCAAGACCTCGACGTTCAAGTTCGACAAGAAGGTTCTGCGGGCTCGCTACGGCATTGACGAGCTCGACGTGGTCACCCTCGGCCGCACGGCTCGGTAAGCGCCCCCGCCGAACGCACAACCACGATCCTGCGGTAAGGGCTTGCGCTGAAAAGCGCCTGGAAACTGAAACGACCGACGCTGTAAGGCGCCGGTCGTTGGAGCTCCCGATGGAAGAAGGAAGAAGGGCCGAGATGCGTCGGATCGGAGGGGGGAGACCGCTTCGCAACTCGGTAGATAGAAGAACTACGGAAACCCGCGGAGTATTTCCGCCTCATCTGTGACTGTCGTCACAAAGCACTCAGAACCCCATCTGCACGCCGACTTCGCCGGTTTGCGCCGTACGGAGAAGGCGGACCACCAGAACCGTCGAGTCTCCGTCGATCAGGCTCCCGAGGCCGAACGCCGTTGCCTGTGGGTCGTCGAGCGGGCTTGCGCCGATCGGCTTGGCGAAGAGGGCCCGGCTCGCAGCATCAAAACTCGGGCCGGAGCTCACCAGTTCGGCAACCTCCGTCCAGCCGTCATCGACGCCGTCGAGGATCTGCGGATCGTGACCGACTCCCCGCCCGACGAGGCTGTTGGCCCAGCCCTGAGCACTCGTCTGGAGCGAAGGGTCGTTCACCAGCAGCGGCAGTGACGATGACTCCCGTCGTGTTGCGACAGCGGCGAGGAACTGTTCGGGGTCGGTGATGGGAGTGGCATCCGCCGACGCTGCGACCCGCTCCATTGGGCTGGGACCGCGGCCCGAACCGTCGAGAGCGAGGGCGGCTCCCGCGCCCAGCGAGGCGATGAGAAGTGTTGCGATGATCGAGGCCTGCTTGAGCCGACGATGGTCGCGTTCCTCGGCGGTCATCGCGGCGCGCCGCACCGACCTGGAGTCGCCATGGCGACTAGCAACCGTGGCCGAGACCTGACGCATGCCCTTCCTCCATCGGCATGATGCTCCGAGAGGTTGAGCGGCGCACTCCCACCCCGGGCGGAAGCTGCCGCTGGGCGGTGTTAGGCGCCGCCGAGCGGTGTTGGGCGGTGGGCGGCGGGTCAGTCGATACAGAACAGCCCGGCGCGGATCGTGCTCGATCGTTCCGGGTCGCCGTCACTCTCGGCCGACAGCGCTCCGGCGAGTTGGCCCGCGCCCGGGCCGGTGGTCCAGATCGGGCCCTCGATCTCGGAGTTGAACCGCTGCACCGATGGGTTCCACGCCTGCAGTTCCTCGAGACTGCGGCGAACGGCAGGGGTGCCGTCGGTCAGCCGGAAACGATCCTGCGAAGGCCCCGGCCCGTCGTCGAAGCTGGCATCGAGCAGTAGGTAGGCGGACAGGTGGTCGCCAGGCTCGCTCACGTACTCGGTTGGACCGGTGGCGAAGACGGCCAGGAACGTATTCCACGAAACCGATCTGCTGCGAGAGCCCATGTTGTCGCACGGTGATTGCTGGGGCCCCCAACCGGTGTCCGAAGCCGGTGGACCGAACAGGGCAATCAGAGCGGAGAGTGCCGACTCCGCGTCGGCTCCGAGTGCAATGTCGCCGATGGCCGTGGCGGTGAGCACGACCGGTGAGCTCGGCAACGGGTCGGCGGCCGACGTTTCAGCCGCCCTCGTGGCGGTGGTGTCTTCAGAAGGTGGAGCGGTTTGCGCAGCCGCAGTATCGGTCGGAGCGATCGTCGTATCGGCCGACACCGCCGAGGTTGTCTCCGGTGCCGCAGTGGTGTCGGCGTCGCTACTGCACGCCCCCACGGCCAGCGTGAGAACGGCGACGACGGCAACGGTCGGCCGCAACCGGTGCCGCTTCGTGGTTCGCTCGGGCGGACGATCTCTTGCGATCGGGATACGGAGGTGCTTCATGGCCCTCTACTTTGCGTAGACGTAAAAGCCGCGGCCCGACTTGCGGCCGAGGAGTCCGGCTTCGACCATTCGGCACAGGAGCGGCGGCGGGGCATAGAGCTGTTCCTTGAACTCCGCGTACAGGCTCTCCGCCACGGCCATGGTCGTATCCAAGCCGATCAGGTCGGTGAGACGAAGCGGGCCCATCGGGTGAGCGCAGCCCTCCACCATCCCGGCATCGATGTCCTCCGCGGTGGCGAAGCCCGACTCCATCATCCGGATCGAACTCAGCAGATACGGGATCAGGAGCGCGTTGACGACGAAGCCGGCCCGGTCTTGGGAGTTGATCACCCGCTTGTGAAGAACATCGGTGGAGAAACCCTTGGCCCGCTCCTTGGTTTCATCGCTCGTGAGCAACGACGTGACGAGTTCGACGAGTTTCAGGACCGGCACCGGATTGAAGAAGTGGATCCCGATGACGTTTGCCGGACGCTGCGTGGCCATCGCCAGTTTCATGATCGGGATCGACGATGTGTTCGAGGCGAGGACCGCATCGGCGTTCGCCACCACGGCATCGAGCTTGCGGAACACGTCGAGCTTCGCCGCTTCGTTCTCGATAACGGCTTCGACCACGAGGTCTCGGTTGGCGAGCGCATCGAAGTCGGCGACGAAACTCAGGCTACCCATCGCCTTCGCAAATGACGTCTCGTCGATCTTGCCGGCCGCGAGACCTCGCTCCAGCGAGGTTTGCAGTCGCTTCTCGGATCGGAGCGCGGCCTCGTCGTTCGCCTCGACCACGATCGTGTCGAGGCCGGCTCGTGCACACACTTCGGCGATCCCGGAGCCCATGAGGCCACCGCCCACAACGCCGATGCGGTTGAACCCGTAGTTGTTCGCTGTAGTCATCGGCGTGCAGTCTTGCATCGCCCAATGCTTTCGACCGGCGCAGTCACCCGAAGGCGGCGTTGCGGGTGCTGCTCGGCAGAGCTGCGGCGAGGAAGGTGTTCGTCCCGCGGTCGCGCAGTTCCGTCGCTGCCGCGACCAGACCGCCGTAAGCCGCCCACGCCAACGCCCCGCCAGTGGAAACCCGGCGCACGCCGAGGTCGGCGAGTTCCGACACCGTGGGCGCACCGGGGAGGGAAAGAACGTTCACCGGAGCAGCGCACTCACGCACGATGCGCTCGAGCTGTCCAGGCGCGTGTGCCCCGGGAGCGTAGAGCGCATCTGCGCCGGCATCGCGATAGGCCCGCAGGCGGGTAATGGTGTCTTCGAGGTCGTGCACCCCGTGCAGATGGTTCTCGGCTCGGCCGGTGAGCACGATGCCATGGCGACGACACGACTCCGACGCGGCGGCGACGCGTTCGGTCGCAGTCGCCAGCGCGTCGATCTGGTTCGTCGACGGATTCCAGTCCTCGATGGAGATCCCCGACGCGCCGGCGGCGGCGAGGCGATCGATCGTTTCGGCAATGCCGGCGGGCGTTTCGGCATAGCAACGCTCGGCGTCGACGTTGATCGGGATCGTGACCGCCGCGGCCAACGCGGCCACGTGCATCACGAGCTCGTCGAGGGTCACGGTCCCATCGAGGCGGCCCATGGTCGCAGCCAGTCCCGAGCTGGTGGTGGCGAGCGCCTCGAAGCCGAGGTGCTGCAGGAGGCGCGCCGAACCGACGTCGAACGGGTTCGGCAGGACGAAGGTTCCCTCCTCGTGCAGTGCTCGAAAGCGGGTGCGCATGGCTGAAGTGGTCATGACCGCACGCTACCGGTGTGACGTTTCGAAACGACCCGACTTTCGCGTCGGGTCATCGCCATTTCCACAAGGGGCCGAGTGGGTTGTGCTCCGGGCGAGCGCTCGACGCGACGGTCAGCCCGGGATTGCCTTCCACGCGACGTCTTTGTCGACGCGCACATCGCCCGGGAGACCGAGCACACGCTCGCCGAGGATGTTGCGCATGATCTCGGAGGTGCCGCCCTCGATGGTGTTAGCCCGTGAGCGCAGGAACGACTTCGAGATCGTGTAGCTCTCACGCCCACCTCGTCCCTCGACCCGCTTGAGCGGATAGCCGGGCTCGTGGAGCATGCCGTCGGGGCCGAGCAACTCCATGGCCAGTTCCCAGATCTTCAGGTTGAGCTCAGCCGATGCCATCTTGCCGACGGAACCTTCGGGGCCGGGGTTACCGGTGGTGGCCTTGGCCCGGGCCCGCAACGTGGTGAGTCGCATCACTTCGGCCTCGGTCCACAACCGGGTCACCCGATCGCGGAACACGGAGTGCTCGGCCGCCCCCAAGTGCGGGCCCTTCTCGTGCCACACCTTGAGCAGCGTCGCGATGTTGCCGGTGCCCCGCTCGGCAGTATTGCCACCGAGTGCCACGCGCTCGTTCATCAAGGTGGTAGTGGCTACCCGCCAGCCGTCGCCCACCTCGCCGAGGAGGTTGGCGTGGGGCACACGCACGTCGGTGAAGAACACTTCGTTGAACTCGGCGTCGCCGGTGATCTGGAAGAGCGGACGGATCTCCACACCCGGAGACTGCATGTCGAGGATGAAGTAGCTCAAGCCTTTGTGCTTCGGAACTTCGGGATTGGTGCGGACGAGAAGCATGCCGTAGTGAGAGAGGTGGGCCACGCTGGTCCACACCTTCTGGCCATTGACGACCCACTCATCTCCATCGCGCACCGCCCGGCTCGAGAGACCGGCGACGTCGGAGCCATGGCTCGGCTCGCTGAACATCTGGCACCACACGTCTTCACCCGTATAGATGCGCTTCAGGTGCTTCTCGTGGTGTTCTTCGGTGCCGTAGGTAAGCACGGTCGGTAGGCCCATGCCGATCCCGATGGTGTTGATTGCCAGCGCGGCGAAGCTGCGTCCGGCATCTCGAATCGTCTGTTCAACGACCTGCTGCAACTGCGGGGATTGGCCGAGACCACCCTTGCCCTCGGGGAACTGCACCATGGCCAGACCGGCGTCCCACAGAGCGCTGCGGAACGACGTTTCGTCGGCGTTGATCCCGACCGCATCGATCACGGCGTTGGTTCGGGTGCGGATCTCGTCGTCGGTAATCGCCATCGATGCTCCTGTTGTTGTGCGGGGTGCTCGTTCCCAAGTCCGAGAAGGCTAGGCGGCAGGCCCTTCGGAAACCCAAGTGGTTCGGGCCGAACCGCTCGCGCGGTGGCGACCCCGACGAGGGGACAGTGGTGGCGTCATGATCGAAGTGTCGGCCAAACTGCAGGAAACGTTGAAAACCGCGCCGGGACACCGGCCACCCAAGGGAGACCCCGTGAAGGTTCCGTTCACTGTCGCTGACTTTCTCAACCGGGCCGTCGATGTCTACGGCGATCGCGTCGGGGTCGTCGACGAACCGGGAGTGGTCGGCTCGCTCGGCGCACTGACCTACGCCGAGATGGGCTCGCGGGTGCGGGGCATGGCGCGGCGCCTGGAGGACATGGGCATCGGTGTGGGAGACCGGGTGGCGATCGTGAGCCCGAACTCGGCGAAGTTCCTCCTGTCGTTCTGGGGGACGTCGAGCTATGGACGCGTGCTCGTGCCGATCAACTTCCGTCTCAACACCGAGGAGATCGCCTACGTCGTGAAGCATTCGGGCGCCCGGGTGCTCCTCGTCGACCCGGAGCAGTATGACGTGGTGAAGGACATCGAGGTCGAACACCTCATCACGCTCGATGGCACCGCCGACGCTGCGTTCTTCGCCCCGCTCGGTGCTGATGAGGCTGAGCCGACCGCGTGGGAACCCGACGAGGACGCCAGCGCCACGATCAACTACACGTCGGGCACCACGGCTCGTCCGAAGGGCGTGCAGATCACCCACCGCAATGCCTGGACGAACGCAGTCACGTTTGGGTGGCACGCGTCGGTCAGTGATCGCGACGTGTACATCCATACGCTTCCGATGTTCCACTGCAACGGTTGGGGACAGACCTACGCCGTCACCGGGATGGGCGGCAAGCACATCGTGCTGCGCAAGGTCGACGGCGCCGACATCTTGGATCGCGTCGAGCAGCACGGCGTGAACTTCGCCTGCGGCGCGCCGGCGGTCGTCGCTATGACCCTCGACGCCGCCGAGAAGCGAAACGCCAACGGCCAGACTGTGCCGGGTCGCGACGTGATGCGCATGGTGGTCGCCGGCGCGCCGCCGCCATCGAAGACGATCGAGCGGGTCGAACTCGAGCTGGGATGGGAGTTCATCCAGATCTACGGACTCACCGAAACATCTCCGCTCCTCACCATGAATCGTAAGCGCGCAGAATATGATGCCCTTTCGGTCGGTGATCGATCACGACTCCTGTCCCGTGCCGGTGCTCCGGCCATCGGGGTCACGATCAAGATCTCCGAGGACGGAGAGGTATGCGCGCGAAGCAATGTCGTCTTCGAGGGCTACTGGGAGCAACCCGAGGAAACTGGGAAGGCCATCAAGAACGGCTACTTCCACACCGGCGACGGCGGCTACCTCGACGGCGCGTACCTCGTCATCGCCGACCGCAAGAAAGACGTCATCATCTCCGGCGGCGAGAATGTGTCGTCGATCGAGGTCGAAGACTGCCTGTTCCAGCATCCGGCCATCGCCGAGTGCGCGGTGATTGGCGTTCCCGACCCGAAGTGGGGCGAGACCATCAAGGCCCTCGTGGTGCTCCGGCCCGACGCTCCGGTCCCGACCGAACGCGACGTGATCGACTTCTGCCGCTCGAAGATGGCCCACTTCAAGTGCCCGACGACAGTCGAGTTCCGAGACGCCCTCGCCCGTACGGCCACCGGCAAACTGCAGAAGTTCAAGCTCCGCCAGCCCTACTGGGAGGGCCGCGATAAGTCTGTCAACTGAGCCGCGAGGCGTGGGCTCACCAGGAGCGCAGCCGCGATAGGTCTGTCAACTGAGCCGCGAGGCGCCCGGCTCGACCGCCCTCAGGCGTTGCGCCGGCGTGCTGCGTCCATGATCTCCGGGTCGCCGGCGCGCCACAGGACCGTCAGGGTGACGCCGGTGATGAGCCAGCCTGCGGGACCCTGGGGTGATCGGACGAGCGTGTCGTCGTAGTAGCCGCCGATGGTGAACCACGACGCTGCGTCGGTCGGGTCGTACACATGATGGGCCTGCATGTACATCCGACAGGTCGCGTAGTCGCCATCGACGGACGCCATCGGGTTTGTCATGGAGTGCTGGGTCGCGGCGAGCCCGCTGAACAGCGGCACGACACCACCCAACCACTGGTCGCGCGTCATCGTGGACGCGCGCCCACCGCTGTAGGAGGTGAAGTCGATGGCGACCTCGTCGGCGAAGATCGAGCGGTAGAGGGTGAAGTCGCAGGTGTCGATGCCCACGGCGTAGCGGTAGATCGTCTCGGCCACCGCGAGCTTGTCGTCGGCGCTCGTCACATCGCCTCAGCCAGGCGGGCGATCGATGCGGGAAGGAACTCCGTCACCTGCACGCGGCTGATGCCCAGTTCCCCCAGTGCCCGAAGGTTCTCGAGCACCTTGGCGGGAGACCCGACGAACTGCCCGCAGAGATTGGACCCGAGCAGGTCCCGCACCGGCGCGACGGTGGCGTCATCGCCGACAGCGATCAACAGGAACAGCCCGATGGGGATGTCCGAGCGGACGGAGCGGACGTCGTCGACCATGCCCCGCAGTTCGTCGCGGGTCACCGAGCCGAGCGCGGCGACGTCGAGCGCGCCGCCTCGGGTCGTGCGGCCGAACTTCAGCTCGATCCGATCGACGAGGGGGGTGATGTTGCGCACCGTCCACGGGCCTCCCACGGACGCGACGAGAGGAATCGGATCCGACGGAACCGCCGACAGTTTGGGAACGTCCATCGTGTAGTGCTCACCGCGGAAGGTGCACGCGCCGGTTGTGAAGATCTCCCGCACGATGAGGAGTGCCTCGCGGTACATCCGCGCCCGGACCGGTCCCTCTGGGAACGTCTGTCCCGTCGCCAGCAGTTCCTGTTCGGTCCACCCGGCGCCGAGCCCCGCTTCATACCGTCCGTTGGCGAGGCGCTGCATGGCGATGCTGGCCTGGGCGAACTCGAACGGCGAACGGAACAGGTTGTTGGCGAATGACGGCGCCAGGGTGACCCGCTCCGTCGCGCAGGCCATGGCCGCAAGCGACACCCACAGATGGGGGAAGACCTCTCGCAACCAGTAGTGGTCCGAGCACGTCACGCCGTCGAAGCCATGTTTTTCGGCGAGCGCCGCGAACGCGCCGGGTTCGTGACGGTTCGAGGTCAGGTTGGCGAAGAGTTCCATCGGCATGTCCTGTTCGGAGGAGGAAGGCACATGGGCTGCTCTCGGGAGCGGCCGCCGGCTCACTGTATGCACGATGATCACCGAAGACGGAAACGCGCGGCGGGGGACCGCATGGGACCGGTGGATTCGCACGGTCGCAGTTTCGGCGGCGTCCCGCCGTAACCTGTTCGGGGTGTACGGCAAAGCGAAACGGCTCCAGGTCGCCGCCGGAGTGCTCACCGTGCTTGGATCCCTCGGCGTGGTTCTCGGTGCTGCGCTCCCGTGGCTGGAAACCGGACGGGCGAGGCGGAGCGTGTTCACCATGGCGCGCATCGCTAGCGAGATCGGGGTGCTCGACACATCGACCAGGCGAGCTGCCGTGACCATGCTGCTTTTCACTCCCGTCGTAGCCTCGGCGGTCGTGTTGCTCATCGGTCTCGCCCGCCCGCGTTTCGCCGGGGTCGTCGCTCTCCCGCTCGGCGTGGCGGGCCTCGGCGCCGGAACGATCGGCACGAAGTTCTCCTCGAACCACCTGATCGGGCCCTACGTCTGCCTGGGCGCCGGTGTGGTTTGCCTCGTCGGCGCATGGGGCCTCGTGTTCCTTTCGCCGCATGCCGAAGACGTAACGATCACAATCGGAGGTACCTGATGAGCGATGAACCGGCTGACATCCCTGGCGTGGTCGATGACGGCACGCCTCCAACGGCAGTGATCGGATCACCGGCGGCGTCCGGATGGGGACCGCCGCCAACCTCGCCTCCCGCTGCGCCGAAGCGTCGGGCTGGGAGAATCGCACTCGCCGTGATCGGCGTACTCGGCATCGGGGCCGGGACCGCGTTTGCCGTGACCCAGCTCACCGGTGGCGAGAAGTCGAACACGCCCGAGGAGGCCGTGGAGAGCTTCTACCGGGCCGTGGAGACCGGTGACTTCATCGGCCTGGCCAAGACCCTCGCTCCCGGCGAACGCGACGTGATGCTCGACTCGCTCGTGCCGCTCGTCAACGAACTGAGCCGACTCGAGATCCTCGCGCGGGACTTCGATCTCGAGAAGGTCAAGGGCTACACCGCGAAGCTCTCGGACTACAAGGCGACCTCCACGCTGCTCCGTCCCGATCTGGCCGCCGTCACGGTGACCGGGGGAAACCTGAGCGCCACGTTCAACCCCAAGGACCTGCCGTTCGGCGACTTCCTGCGCGATCAGTTCGGCAAGCAGATCGACGAAGCCGAGGCGTCCACGTCGTCGAGTTCGCTTTCCTTCGGCTCCGACGAGAGCCCGATCGTGGTGCAGAAGGTCGGGAACCGCTGGTACCTCTCGGCGAACTATTCGATCGCCGAAGCTGCCCGCAACGAGTCGAAGGAACCGTTCGCCGTGCCCGCTAAGGGAACGGGTGTCCCGGCGAGGGGAGCGACGACCCCCGAGGGCGCTGTTTCAGAGATGATGCAGGCCGCCGCCCAGCTCGATCTCCGCCGGCTCGTCGAGCTCCTCCCACCCGACGAGTTCGCCGCCCTGCACGACTATGCCGGCGAGTTCATTCCCGACGCCGAGCGTCAGGTTGCCGAATTCCGCGCGCAGTACTCGCTCACGCTCCGGCCCAAGCTCCGCACGACCAAGCTCGCCGACGACCGCAGCCTGGTGCAGATCACCGATGTACCCCTCGAGTTCACCTCGACGGTCAACGAGCAGCGGATCAGCGTCTCCTACGCCAACCGCGAAGGCTCGGCGTCGTTCACCTCGGCCGACGGAGAGGACCTCCGGGCCGTATACAAGGACAACTGCCTCGACCTCGTCCTCGACGGGGAGAAGAAGCGGGGGTGCGGGCGCGATGGTCTGGCCAAGTTGTTCACCGACCTCACGGGGACGCCGATCGACTTCACCTCACTGCCGGCGACGACCGGTGGCATCAACGGCCCATGTGCGGCGAAGCGCCGAGCGGCTGTCGGCTTCACCGTGATCAAGCGCGACGGCCTCTGGTACGTGAGCCCGACGCGAACGATGTTCGACGCCATGACGGCCACGATGAAGACGCTCGACCGGGCCAACCTCGATTGCCTGGTGAAGGAGACGAAGAAGGTCATCGACTCGTCGATCAACGACGCGTTGTCGGAATCCGAACCAGGGGCGATCGACGAAACCGGTCCCGAGCCCCTACCGTCGGACACGCCCATCTTTACCGATGACGGGGTGATCTTTACCGAAGATGCCGAGATCACCGCCGACAGCATGGGCGACGCCACCCTGCTGGCCGACACACCGGCATGTCGCGAGTTCAAGGCGAAGAGCGACGCCGGGGAATCCCCGTCCGCCGAGGTCATGGATCAGTGCTTCAGCGACGCGTTCGGCACCGGACCGCTCAGCCCCGACCCGTTGGCCACAGAACCGTCGACGACCGATACGTGATGTAGTCGGCACCCGGGCGGAGGCGGTCACCAGCGGTGGACCTCGCCGTTGGCGACGTCATCGCCGCACGAGCAACCAACTACCGTGACCTCACTTCAGTGACGGACCGCGAGATTCAGGCGGAGGAAAAGCTTCTGTCGCTCTTTCGTTGCGCTACCACCGTTGTGGAAGTCGAAGCATCCTGCGATCCGAAAATATTCTCCAGAATTCTCTGGAATTCTTCGGTATCGGGTCGGGGATTGTCATACCCCTAACGTCATAGTGGAACCCATGAGCACAACGGTTTGGGACGGGGTGAAGATCCCGACAAGTGATCCATCTGTCACCACCCGTACCCATGCCGCCGCCGCGTTGCGTCAACTGGAACGTCTCCGACGCGAGGTCGACGCCGCCTCGGCCGCGGTCACGATCGTTCTCGGCGCCAACAGCCGTGACACCGCCGCCGAGATCAGTCGGGCAACAGGAAGATCGAACCGTCAAGCCCGCCGCGATGCCCAGACCGCACAAGCAATCGAGACGCTCCCGGCCGCTGGTGAAGCATTGGCAAGCGGTGAGGTTTCGGCTGAACACGTCGCCATGCTCCACCCACTGTTGGGCCTACCCGGAGTAGCCGAACTACTGGAAAAGGCGGCGACGTCCACGGTGGATGAGTTTCGTGACACCGTGCAACGCTTCGAACTCGACGCCCGCGGTGACGAAGACACCGCCGCGAAACAGCGCCAACGCCGGATGCTGCGGTTCTTCGAGGCTGAGCTCGGCATGCTCGGCATGACCGGACTGCTTCCCCCAGTCGAAGGCGCCCGGCTACGCGCCGAGCTCGAAGCCATCGCCGACCGCGCCTAACGGGCCGCGCACCCCGAACGGGCCGAACAACGCGGTGGACACGACGAGGAACCACTCGCCGCCCGCCTCGCCGACGCCCTCGTCTCACTCGTCAACGGCGAACACGACACCGGCACCGGCACCGGCACCGACAGCGATGGCGACCGCGACCGCGACCGCGATGGTGATGGTGATGGTGATGGTGATGGTGATGGTGATGGGAAGGGCAGTAGGAGGAATGGCGCGCGTTCGGCCGCTTCGTCGGGGTGTCGGACCGCAGTCGTCTTGACGCTGTCGCTCACCGATCACACTGCGAAGATCGTCGGTCAGGGACCGGTGCCGTTCACTACCGCCATGGACCTGGCCGCCTCCGGAAACGTCGACCTCTACGCGGCGATTCTCGGTATGGACGGCGACATACTCAACCTCGGCCGGGACCGTCGATTCCCGACATTGCTCCAACGACTCGCCGTGACCATCCGCGACGAACGATGCCAATTCGCCGGATGCAACGCACCCCACACCCGGGCAGAAGTGCACCACATCGTCGAACACGATGACGGCGGACCGACCGTCGTGTGGAATCTCACGCTGCTCTGCGACCCCCACCACCACTTCCTCCACGACAACAATCTCTACGTTGACCGACAACCCGGCCAACCGGCCCTCATCCGTCGCAAATCCGACGGATCCCTCTACGCCGGACCATGAACGAACAGCGGGATTCGCCGGATCGCTGCACTGCCGACTGCGGAACCGTCGACTGCGGAACCGTCGAAACGATCAACCATCGAACCTGCTCCGCAGATGCCTTAGCGTCCGGCGAGAAGCGCGTCACTGACTCCGTCGAGCACGCCCGCTCCGGCAGTGACCTGTGCTTCCAGGGCCACCGCTTGGGGGACGAGTTGTGTCAGGAAGAACTCGGCGGTGGCCCGCCGCGCCACATCGTCGGATCCTTCGACCGCACGGTACTGACGGGCCATCAGCCATCCGCCGACCGTGGTGGCAAGAAGACGAAGGAACGGTGTCGCCCCGGCCATTGCGTCTCGTGGTTCGGTGCGCCCGTTCTTCAGCAGCCACGCCGATGTCCGCTCGCTGGCATCGACGGCAGTGAGCAGCGGAGTCGAGAGATACGGAGGCAGTTGATCTGCACACCTACGGATCTCGTCGAGCAGCTCACGAACGACGTCGCCGTTACGCATGCCGAGTTTGCGCCCGATGAGGTCGAGGGCCTGGATCCCGTTGGTCCCTTCGTAGATTGCCGCAATGCGTACATCTCGATACAGCTGTGCCGCGCCCGTGTCTTCGCAGAATCCCATGCCGCCGAAGACCTGCACGCCGAGCGAGGTGACTTCGTTTCCGAGATCGGTGCACCACGCCTTGGAGAGCGGTGTGTAGAGGTCGGCTCGCTCCTGGGCGCGCCCCCTCTCGGTCTCATCGGACAGTGCTCGCGATTCGTCGATCGCCACGGCGTTGAGGAAGATCAGGTGGCGCATCGCTTCGGTGTATGCGCGCATAGTGAAAAGCATTCGGCGAACGTCGGGGTGGCCGGCGATCGGTGCCGCGGGGTCGCTTGAGCCGACGACGCGTCCCTGCACCCTGCTGAGCGCGTGGGAGGACGCCAGCTGATACGCCCGCTCGGCCAGCGCCGGTCCGTGCTGGCCCACTGCGAGGCGTGCGTTGTTCATCATGGTGAACATCACCCGCATGCCGTCGTTGACCTCGCCGATCAGTTCGCCGATCGCACCTTCCCCGCCGTCGCCGAAGGCGAGCACGCACGTCGGCGAGGCATGGAGGCCCATCTTGTGTTCGGTCGACACGACGCGCACATCGTTGCGTGCCCCGACACCACCTTCGGCATCGACGAGCAGCTTCGGCACGATGAAGCAGGAGATCCCCTTGGTGCCCGGAGGTGCACCGTCAACGCGCGCGAGCACGAGGTGGATGATGTTCTCCGTCAGGTCGTGCTCGCCCCAGGTGATGTAGATCTTCTGGCCGGTGATGCGCCACGTTCCATCGCTCGCGCGGGTGGCGCGAGTGCGAAGTGCTCCGACATCGGAACCGGCGTCGGGCTCGGTCAGGTTCATCGTGCCGGACCACTCGCCGGCCACGAGCTTGGCCAGGAACCGCTCCCGCTGGGACTCCGAGCCCCAATGGGTCAGGGCGTCGATCGAGCCCTGCGTGAGCATGGGACACAAGGCAAATGCGATGTTCGATGATTCGAGCATCTCGGAGATGGCGAGACCCACGGTGTGCGGGAACCCGCCACCTCCATACGACGGTGAAGCGGCAACCGCTCCCCATCCCCCGTCGACGTAGGCCCGGTAGGCCTCCTTGAACCCTGTGGCCGTGCGGATGGTAGACGTGGCTGTGTCGACCATCTGCCCCTCCCGGTCGCCAACGGGATTCGTCGGTGCGATGACGGCGGTGCACAGTCGCCCGAACTCGGCCAGTAGCTCATCCACCGTAGATGGGTCGGCGTGCTCCATCCCGGGCAATCGGTGCAAGTTGGGCGCAACGAGGTCGAGGCTGAAGCGCAAGTCAGCAAGAGGGGCACGGTAGGCAAGCACGTACGTCATCCTTCCACCGGCGGACTCGGAGCGTTGATCGCGGCGGGACTGACTTCCCACTGCCGTCGGACTTGAAGTGTTGATCGCAGCGGGACGCACTTCCCACTACCGTCGGACTGGTGAACGATGGCCGGTTGCAGAGCAGATGACGTGGTGACGCGCTCCCTGGGCGAACTCCGTGCCGAGATCGATGCCTGCGACCGGGCGTTGCTCGAGACGCTTGCCAGGCGATTTGGTGCAGTGCACGAAGTGGCTGCGCTCAAAGGCGCATCGGCCTCTCAGGTGCTGGTGCCGGACCGGGTCCGCGAGGTGCTGCGGACCAGGGTGGCGTGGAGTGTCGAGCTCGGCGTCGATCCGAGGTTCGCCGACCTACTGTTTCGGATGCTCCTCGGCGAGGCGCATCGGGTCGAGGCGGTCTCCATTCGGGCACACGATGACGAACCGTCGGTTCCCCTCGTGCCCGAGACCGCGCTGCAGACCAGTGCGTGCCGGATCGATCACGTCAGCGTTGTCGTCCGGAGTCTCGATGAGGCGACGCGGTGGTTCGTCGACGGGCTCGGTTTCGCGGTCGTGGAGGCCCGGACCGAACACGAGGATCACCCTGGTCTGCACTGCGCAGTCGTCGACGCCGGAGGT
>JANOHI010000051.1:0-18766 GCA_031406385.1 Acidimicrobiia bacterium | reverse complement strand
TACCAGCCGATGCAGGGCGTAAGTGTGTAGAGGATGACGCCGGCCCAGAGGTCGGGGTGATTGCGTAGCACGACCCAGCCGAGGAGCCACGCGAATGCGGGGACGAGCACGAAGTTCGTCGTGATCGCGAGTGTCGTGAGTTTTGGTGTCAGGTGGCGGGGGTTGAGTCGCCCGATTCGAACGAATGCCACAATGCTGTACACGACGAGAAAGAGTCCGATTCGGACGAGCCAGTCGTAGTTGGCGAGCGGTCCGGGCCAACGTTGGTTGATGGCGAGCCCCGTGACGCTGGCGGCGATGAGGATGAGTGGTTTTGACTCGGAGCGAAGTCCGATTCCGGCTCCACTACTCAAGTCGGAGTCCCGGGATGGCGCCAACGATGCGGTTGTGGAGGCGTCGCAGTGGTTCGGGTTGCCACCAGTTCCGTTCCGCG
Source organism: Acidimicrobiia bacterium (assembly GCA_031406385.1). Taxonomy (GTDB): domain Bacteria; phylum Actinomycetota; class Acidimicrobiia; order Acidimicrobiales; family JANYDT01; genus JANLQX01. The sequence continues at coordinate 18,333 of JANOHI010000051.1, read as the reverse complement.
AAGAGTGCAAGGGTCGCAGGTACGAGCACGAGTCGCACGATTGTGGCGTCGATGAGGATTGCTGCGGCAAGGGCGACGCCGAGTTGTTTGATGATGATGAGTTCGCCGGTCGCGAACCCGATGAACACGACGATGATCAGTGCAGCGGCGAGCGTGATGATGCGCCCGGTGCGTCCGACTCCATGTTCGATCGCCAAGTTTGTAGCGGCGCCGTTGCGTCGTTCGCGTTCGATGGCTGAGAGGAGGAACACTTCGTAGTCGGTGCTGAGCCCGAAGGCGAAGATGGCGGCGAGGACCACAATGACGGGGTCGAGCCCGCCGACGCGAGAGAAGCCGAGGATGGAAGCGAGGTGGCCGTCTTGGAATGCCCAGACGAGGACGCCGGTTGATGCAGCGAGTGATCCGAGACTGACGATGACGGCCTTGAGCGGGATCAGTACTGAACTGGTGAGGAGCCACAGCAGCAACACGGTGAACCCGGCCATGACGGCGAAAGCGAGGGGCAGCCGACCCAGGAGCGAATTCGTGAAGTCGATGTCTTCGGCGGTTTCACCGGTGACCCCGAACCGCAGTGCGCTGCGTTCGTTGCGGATTGACTCGACCAAGTCGCGGTGAAGTTCCGCTGCTGCACTCACCACGACGAGTGTCTCGCTGCGAGCAACGGAAGTGGATTCCACTGCTGCGATCCCCGGGTGCATGCGAAGTCGTTGCACGAACTTGTTCGTTGCGGAATCGTCGGCCGGTGCTTCCACGAGGATTTCGGTGGTGGCGAGCGTGAGCGCCGGGAAGGCGCTGGTGACGGACTCGACGGCTTGACGGGTGGGGTGTTGGGGCGGGAGTGCTCGTACGTCGAGACCCGCGCTGGTCAAGCGAAGCGCGGGTGCTGCGAGGATGGCGAGGAGGGCGAGGCTCCCGGCGATCGCCAGTACCGGACGCGCGGTCACAACACGTGCGAGGCGACGGAACGGATTGCTCGCGTCGGTTTCGCTGTAGCGGGTCTTCGGTTTGCTTCGCCGTAGGAGTGCGGGGAGAAGGGTGTTGGCGACGGTGACTGCGGTGAGCGTGGCCCCGATGCCACCGATTCCAAGTGATCGGAGAACCGGCTCACGGAAGAGCAGCAGCCCGGCAAGGGCAGCGCCGACGGTGAGCCCCGAGTAGATGACGGTTCGCCCGGCAGTTGCGAGCGCCGCGGACACAGCTACGGTGACCGGGTCGGGTTCGTTCGCGTGTTCGACGAGTTGTCGGTGGAACTCGGTGGCGATGAGCAGGGTGTAGTCGACTGTCAGTCCGATCGCGAACATGGTGACGACGTTGACGGCGAAGACAGAGACGTCAGTGATCTGTGACACGGCACCGAGGAGGAGCAGTGAACCGCCGATGGTTGCGATGATGCTGGCGAGCCCCCACCACAGTGCACGTCGCGTTCGCAGGACGAGGGCCAAGAGCGCGAGGACGATCGGCACGGCGATTGCGTCAGCTCGCAACAGGTCACGTTCGGCGGTTGCGCCGAGTGCCTCGTCGACAACGGCCGACCCGGCGATCCTCACGGCAGGTCCAAACATGTCGGTGCTGGCTTGGCGGGTTTCGGCGATGATCCGGTCGATCTGGTCGTCGTTCGCCTCGGTGGAAATCGCAACAACGATCGCGGTGTTTCGTCCGTCGATGCTCCGAAACGCTGCCGTAGCTTGCGGATGCACGGTCGCGTTCGTGGTCACCGACTCGACGCCCGGCAGTGCGGCGTACCGTGCCCGAAGTGTCTCGATCTTCGCTGCGTCGCCTTCGTCGGATCTCGAAGGAACGGCGATGACGATCTGGCTGGACACCCCGGTTAGGCGCTGGATTTCGACCTCGGTCCGTTTGGACTCCGCTGATTGGGCGGGGTCCATGTCGGAGGGCAACGTGCCTATGACGAGGACTCCGGTCAGCAGTCCAACGACCGTGATCGCAAGCCACGTCAGAAGCGTTTTTCGAATGCGCGGCCCTGTCACGCCAGCCGGTGGTCCTGTTCGCCAGGCCAACTCAACGTCAGTGTCAAGCTTTCGATTGGTTGTCATGAGCGTTCGACAGGGAGGCCGGAGGCTTCCCAGTCGGCGGCGCCACCGACGTAGCGGCGCACGTTTCGGTATCCTGCCGCCTCAAGCAGCGATGCCGCGTGCGCCGACCCTGTGCAGGCCTCGTCCGTGCAGTACGTCACGACCGCACGGTCGAGGTCAGGCCCGATCGCGGCGAGCACGGCACCAGCATCGTCTGCGGACGCTCGAACGGCACCGGGGATGTGACGGTCCTCGAACTTGCCAGGACCTTGCGCGTCGATGAGCACAATGGCGCCGGCACCGAGAAGTGCTCGGACTTCGTTGCGTTCGATTGGTGTCGACATCGCAGAACTCAGTGGACTGCTGCGCCGAAGTGATCGGTATCGGCCAGCACCGTGTAGACCTCCCACGGAACCCCTTCGGGGTCCATCGTCCACACCTTGTCCTGAGTGGCGTAGCAGCAGGTATGGGTACCGTCGACCTTGACGGGAAGGCCGAGCGCCTCGATACGCATCGCTTCGGCGGACACCTCGTCCGTCGAGGCAACCTCGATGCCGACGTGGTTGATCGTGCCCGGGTCACCCTCGCCCTCGATCACGATGAACTTCAGCGGCGGGTTCTCCACGACGAAGTTCGCGTACCCCGGCCGCTGCTTCGCCGGACCGACACCGAAAAGCTTCGTGTAGAACACGACAGCCGCTTCGGCGTCGCGTACGTTGATTGACATCTGGAATCTCGACACGTGATCCTCCTTGGATCTCAGTACTACATGTACTTGTGTAATAGAGTGCGGGGGGAGGTTCGTGATGTCAAGCAAAAGATCGAAGATTGTCGATACGACGGCGGCGTCGTGTTCGCTGGCCGAGCGGCCGCTGATCTCGGGCCGCACCGTCGAGGAGGTGCAACAGCTGTTCAAGGTCCTCGCCAACGACGGACGCCTGCGGCTCATCCACGCCCTCGAGCGTGCTGGAGAACTCACGGTGACCGAACTCGCTGAGACAGTCGCCATGTCCACCCAGGCGTGCAGCAACCAGCTCCAGCGACTTGTCGCCGAAGGCGTTCTTGCCGTCCGGCGCACCGGCAATCACGCGCATTACCGAATCGTTGACCCCTGCGTCACCGGACTACTCGACCTCGCCGTCTGCCTCACCGAAACTCGCCGGGAGGGAACTCCAGATAGGTAGTCGTTCTGCGTTGGAGCGTTGGCGGGTCCACCGAACGGCCGCTTCGACCTCGGTCGCGCTTGCGGACGGGTCAGCTCGGGAACCGCTCGTCGGCGCGGCGATAGACCGACTGCTGGCCTTGGCCGCCTTCCATCGCGACGAGGCCTTTCGCTCGGAGTGATCCGAGGCGTTTGTGAATCGCATTTTCGGAGAGTCCGAGGTCTGCTGCTAGCGCTTTCACGGTTCGCGGATGCTGGAGAGCAACGAGGACCTCTCGCTCGGACGAAGTGACCTTGGCTGCGGTCGCGGTTGTCGTTCGGCGTGGTGTCGTGGTTCGATCGACGGTGACAGTGAACGCGAGTGCTTGATCGAAGAACCGTGGGGGTGGCATCTCCGCGGCGGAGAGTGCCGCGATCGTTGCTGGTAACCCGGACGCGAGCACTTCGACGACGTTTGCGTCGCCGGTTCTGACGAACTTGCAGATTTCGAGGAGGCGACGGTTTCGAGCGGAGGTCAACGGGTGAACGCCGAGCCGGTCAGCAGTGATGCCGTAGAGGCCGCCTGGGTTGGTGATGCGCATCGCGGTGTTGGTGAGGCGAAGCTCGATGGACCTGGATGAGGCCCACTCGGCAAGGTCACGGTGCACGAGCGCGTTGGCGACGAGTTCACGCACGGCGATAGCGGGCGGGTCGAGTTGCGTGACGACTTGACCCGAAGGATTCTGCACGATCCTGTTGCGACTGTTGCGGCGACCCATTCGACGGCCTCCTCGAGCATGGCCGGTATCGGGCCGGTGAACGTGGCCGAGTCGAGTGCTCGCACAGTCGAGGTGTCGTCGACGTGCATCGCAGCGCGGATCGTGCAGTGCGGGAGGTGTTGTTGCGGATATTCGCCCAGGGTCAGCAGGCCGGCGACGGTAACACTTTCGTTGTGGAGGACACCGGTTTTGCGGAGGAGTGTTGCGTCGTCGAGCGGAAAGGCACAGGAAAACATGCCCTGAGCAGGACAAATAGTGGAGGTGGGGGGAGTCGAACCCGCTCTGCGTGGTCGGCGTCGTTGCTGGTCAGAGCGTATATGGCCAGGTCAGAGGCCATTTTGTCTTCGCCGTTGTTCGCGTTTCGCGACCGCTAGTGACCGGAAATACGCGCCCTTCGCGCGCCCCAACGGGACGTCGAATCGTTGGCATGACGGCACCACCGTGAGAAACCAGACGTTGCCTCGGACGATCTCCGTTGCGCCAGCTTCAGGCGATTGGGTACGACGGTGACCTTCGGCCCTTTCTTTAATACCCGTGCGGGTATAAACCGACGGTATGCCAACACCATTGAGGGTCATCATCGTCGGCGGCGTGGCTGGCGGCATGAGTGCTGCCACACGGCTGCGTCGGCTCAACGAGCATGCATCGATCACGGTGTTGGAGCGGGGGTCGTACGTGAGCTTCGCCAACTGCGGTCTGCCGTACCACCTCAGTGACACGATCGCCGATCGGGAAAGCCTGTTGCTGCACACACCGGAGACGCTGGCGGCGCGCTTCCGTCTCGACGTGCGGACCCATCACGAAGTCCTCGGCATCGACCGGGCCGCCCACACGGTGTCGGTGCGCGACCTCGATGCCGGAACCACGGAGGACCTCGTCTACGACAAGTTGATCCTCAGCCCGGTCGCCGCCGCCGTGCGGCCGCCGCTGCCCGGCGTCGACAAGGCGTTCGTGCTGCGCAGCGTCACCGACCTCGACCATCTCAAGGACGCCGTCGTCGGACGCGGCGACGACGCCGTGGTCGTCGGCGCCGGCTTCATCGGCGTCGAGGTGGCCGAGAACCTTGTCGCCGCGGGCAAGCGGGTCACCATCATCGAGGCGGCGCCTCAGGTGCTGCCCCCACTCGATGCAGAGATGGCCGCAATCGTCGCCCAAGAGTTGCAGCGTCACGGCGTCACGGTGCACCTCGGCACCGGTGTCACCTCAATCACCGATGCTGCCGTCACGCTCACCGACGGTCGTGTGGTGCCCGCCGACCTCGTCGTGCTGGCCGTCGGGGTTCGCCCCGAAGACGGCCTCGCCCGAACCGCAGGTCTCGACGTTCAAGAGCGCGGCGGGATCGTCGTGAGCGAGACATTGCAGACCAACGATCCCGACATCTACGCCGTCGGTGATGCGGCCCTCGTGATCGATCCGCTGGGCCACGCTGCGTTCGTGGCCTTGGCCTGGGGTGCCAACCGGCAGGGCCGCCTGGCCGCCGATCACATCATGGGCCACCCGATCCGCTTCGGGAGTCACCCGGCCACCGCCATCGCCAAGGTGTTCGACCTCGCTGTGGCGTCGACCGGGCTCAGCGAGCGCCAGCTCCGTGCGCAGGGCATCAACCCGACCGTGATACACACCCACCCGGCCTCACACGCCGGCTACTACCCGGGTGCCGAAACCATCAACATCAAGCTGCTGTTCGATGCCGTCACCGGCCGGATCTACGGGGCACAGGCCGTTGGTGGTGAAGGCACCGACAAGCGCATCGATGTGCTCTCCACCGCCATGCACGCCGGCCTGCGCGCAGATCAATTGGCCGACATCCCGCTCGCATACGCGCCCCCGTACGGCAGCGCCAAGGACCCCATCAACATGCTCGGCTACATCGCCGAGAACCTCATGGACGGCCTCGCCCACACCGTGCAATGGCACGAGCTCGCCACCGACACCCGGATGCTCATCGACGTGCGCGACAAGACCGAGTTCGACGCCGGTGCCATTCCCGGCGCCATCAACATCGCCTTGCCGGAGCTGCGTGACCACCTCCACGAGATCGAAGCCCGACGGGTCATCGTCTACTGCCAGGTTGGCATGCGAGGCCACACCGCCGCGATGTTGCTCGCCAGCGAGGGCATCGACGCTGTCAACCTCGACGGCGGTTACCTCACCTGGCTGTCGGCCACCACACCTTGAACGGTCTGTTGATCCGATACGTGGACGCGACCGCGGGACGCGACACATGCCTCTGAGGACGAGAGCGGTCGGCCGGCTGTTCGTCAGCGCGCAGATCGTCCTGCTGGGAGCGCTTGTGCTGTTGCCCGGGGCCCGCCATTGGGTCGACCCGCCTGCGGTCGTAACGGTGCTCACGCAGCGGCCTTGGCTGGCCTGGGCCTCGTCGCAGTTGCTGCCCTCGGTCTCGGGTCAGTGCTGACGGCGACGCCCGTGCCGAAAGCGCATGCGGGCCTGCGAACAGGCGGGCTGTATCGCTTCACGCGTCACCCGATCTACACCGGCGTGCTGCTGTTCGTCATCGGGACGGTGGTGGCGTCGGGCAGTGTGTGGAAGTTGGCCCTGGGCGTGGCGACGGTGTTGTTCTTCAACGTGAAGGCCCGCTGGGAGGAATCTCAGCTGCGGGCGGCATACCCGGGCTACGAGGCGTACGCCGCTCGCACCCCGCGGCTTCATCCCCCATCCGAGGTTTCACCGTCGATCGTGAGTTGACATGAGCACAGAGCTGAAGAGCGGTGTGGCTGAGCATCCGTTGCTGGCGCGGATCCGGGCGTCGGTCATCGGTGACGATCAGGTCGTGGACGGCCCCTATGGGCCGCATCGGATCATCTAGGCCGACTACACCGCGTCGTGTTCCTCAGTCCGCACAAATTCGTGGGTGGCCTGGGCACCCCGGGGGTGCTGGTGGTGCGCCGGGAGTTGCTGCACAACCGGGTGCCCGACGTGGTGGGTGGAGGCACGGTCGCATACGTGAATCCGACTGACCACCGCTATCTGGCTGATCCGGTGCACCGAAGTGGCAGGGGAGGTGGTCACGACCTGTCGGCTGATGGTGCTCGGGGTGCGTTGGCGCAGGGTGCTCGGCGTGACGGTGGCGGCCCCGGCGGCGAGCCCACCTAAGGTGAGGAGGCTCAGGGCGACGCTGACGGTCTTGGTGGCTGGGCTGGTCTTCATGGCGTGCTCCTCGAGTGGTCCCGACCTCTGGGCGGGTGGTGGCTGACGGGCACAGTGTGACGATCGGAAGTGAAGGCATCGCGGCTGCTTCGGTGAAGCCCGCGTGAAGGCACTCGAGGCTGTAGGCGATACCCCTGGGGGCATGTTGCCACTAGCGGAATAGATACCCCCTGGGGTATGCTTGCACCAAGCGAACCTTCCACCTACTTCAGGGGCGTCACATGTTTTTCCGTCAGTACTACCTGGGCTGCCTGTCCCACGCGAGCTACCTCATCGGCGACACCACCACGGCAGGGCCGTGGTGGTCGACCCGCAACGTGACGTCGCGGAGTACCTCGCCGATGCCCTAGCGCACGGGCTGCGTATAGAGAAGGTGCTCGAGACCCACTTCCATGCCGACTTCCTGTCGGGACACCTTGAGCTGGCGGAGCGGACGGGCGCAGCGATCGGCTTCGGCCGGGTTGCGGTGGGGCGGGCCGAGTTCCCTATCGAGACCTTCGCCGACGGCGACCGCATCGTGCTGGGCGAGGTCGTGCTCGAAGTCCGCGAGACGCCCGGCCACACGCCTGAGTCGATCAGCATCGTGATCTTCGACCACGGTCTGGAGTCCGCTCCCTACGGCGTCCTGACCGGCGACACGCTGTTCATCGGTGACGTCGGTCGCCCTGATCTCCTCGCGTCGGTCGGGGTCACCGCCGACTCACTCGCTCGGCAGCTCCACCACTCCCTCCATGAGCGTCTGATGGTGCTCCCCGATGCCACGAAGGTCCTCCCGGCACATGGTGCCGGTTCGGCGTGTGGCAAGAACCTGTCGACGGAGACGGTGTCGACCATCGGCGAGCAGCGCCGCACCAACTCCGCCCTCGCTCCGATGACGGAGGAGGAGTTCGTGGAGGTCGTCACTCAGGGCCAGTCGGTCGCTCCGATGTACTTCTCGTTCGCCGCCAACCGCAATCGCGAGCTTCGTGATCTGCTCGGCGACGACTCGACAGTGGCATCGTTGTCGTTGGACGAGGTTCTTGTGCATCAACGGGCTGGTGCCGTCGTCGTCGACGGACGCGATGACGTGTCCTTCGCTGCAGGGCATCTGCGAGGTTCCGTCAACGTCGGGCTCGGCGGCCGCTTCGCGGAGTACAGCGGTGAGGTCATGGCCCCTGGCACGCCGATCGTGCTGGTGACCGATCCGGGCCACGAGGGCGAGGCGAAGGTCCGCCTCGCCCGCATCGGCTTCGACCTCGTGATCGGTGCGCTGTACGATCCGATCGCTGCCTTCGTCGCCCACCCCGCGCACGTTGAGCAGCTCTCGCGGCTGTCTGCCGACGCGTTGGCGGGTCGGATCGGCTCGGTCCCCGGGCTGGTGCTGGTCGATGTCCGCAACCCGGGCGAGGTCGAAGAGGGAACGATTCCCGGCGCGCTTACGATCAGCCTGCCGTCGCTGCTCACGAAGCTCGGCGAGCTCGACCCGACGGCACCCACCGTCGTGTTCTGTGCGGGCGGCTACCGCTCCGCCATCGCATCGAGCCTGCTTCGATCACGCGGTTTCTCCGACGTCTCCGATCTCGTCGGCGGATACACGGCATGGGCCACCCGAGGCGAGAGCCTCACGACTGCAGGAGCGAAGTGATGCAGACCACCCAACTGCCGTCCATCGATGTCGACACCGTCGCCGCGCTCGCCGAGGCAGCCGACCCGACCGTGGTGCTGCTCGACGTCCGTGAGGACGAGGAGTGGCGCTTCGGTCACGCGCCCACCGCGGTGCACCTGCCGATGAGCACACTTCAGCAACGCGTCGGCGAGATCGACAGGTCGAAGCGCATCTTGTGCATCTGCCGCTCGGGGAACCGGTCCGCGCAGGTCACCGCGTACCTGATCCGCCACGGCTTCGATGCCGTGAACATGAGCGGTGGCATGAGCACGTGGGCCAGCTTCGGGCACCCGCTGGTCACCTACGACGGCCGACCGGGAACGGTGATCTGAGCCATGGACCTCCGCGCTCTGCTGGCGTCACCGCTGGGCTTCCTGATCGGCATATCGCTCGGCGCCCTCGGCGGCGGCGGTTCCATCCTCGCAGTGCCTGCACTGGTCTATGCCGCGGGGCAGACCCCCAAGCACGCCACCACCACCTCGCTCGTCCTGGTGGCGATCACCGCGGTCATCGGCATCGTTCCGCACTGGCGCGCCGGACGGGTTCGGTTCGTCCCGGGCGCGATCTTCGGCCTCGCTGGCATCGGTGGATCACTGCTCGGATCGCGCTGGAACAAGGCGATCGACGCCAACGTGCTGCTGTTGGCCTTCGCCGGCCTGATGCTCGTGGCGGCCGGTGCGATGTGGCGTCGTCTCAACGCTGCTCCGCGTGTGATGCGCTCCGAGCTCCGCTCCGTCGGTGCCGCGGTCAACCCGCTCGAGGCGCATCCACGGGTTCACCTGGACCCCGCAACTGTAGTGAAGGTCGCCGTGGCGGGCACGATCGTCGGCCTGCTCACCGGGTTCTTCGGCGTGGGCGGCGGATTCGTCATCGTCCCCGCCCTCGTGCTGGCGCTCGGCTTCACCATGCCCGAAGCAGTCGGCACATCGCTGCTGGTGATCACCATCAACTCGATCGTCGCACTCGCCACCCGGCTGCAACCAGGTGCTATCGACTGGGGCACCGTGATCCCCTTCACCGTGGCCAGCCTCATCGGCGTCGTCGTCGGCAGCCGCCTGGCCAGCACCCGTGACTCGAAGTCCCTGCAACGCTGGTTCGTCGGGCTCCTCGTGCTGGTGGCCATCTACACCGCGGTGCGCTCCGGACTGGCCCTGCGCTGAACCGGTACCGCCAGCAGGTCCACGCCACCGTTGGGTTTCCTTCGTCCCGATCCGTGGGAGGGTCAACGGCGAATGGACGCTGACCCGCCGGATACCGAGCCGACCAGCAGTACCCGAACAGTTCGGTTCCTGCTGGGTCTGCTGGTGGCTGGTGTCGCGGGGTGGGTCGTTGTTTCGTCGGCGGGCGGCTTTGGTGATGCATTGGGCGCGATCCGTCGGATGCGTGCCGGGTACGTGGGCGTCGCGTTCGCGTTGACGGTCCTTCGGTTGGGGCTCTACGCCGTGCAACTCGCGTGGCTCGGACGGCGCACCGGACCGATGACGGCACCGACCGCGGTCGGCCTTGCCCTCGTGGTCTGCGGCTTCGGGGCGGTGACCCCGGCTGCACCGGCGGAAGGCCTGGCACTCGCCAACGGAGAGCTCCGGGCCCGGGGACGCACCCGACGCGAACCGCTGCTCACCCTCGGGTTCTCGAAGTGGTTCGCACAGCGCACCTTCTACGTCGTCGCGGCAGTGGACGTGTTCGTCGTGGTCGCCGCCGGGCACCTCACACTCGTGCAGGGATGGCCGTTCCCCGCCGTTGCAGCGCTGGTCATCGCGTTGCTGGCACTCACCGCCGTGCTCGTGCGCGGCGAGCAGTTCAGCGTCGTCGTTGCAGCGGCAGCCCGCCACGTACGTCTGCATCGCCTGGAACCGCTGGTTGACGCTCGTAGTGCGGCACGGCAGTGGCATGCCGACGCGATGGCTTTCATCGGTCCACCGTCGCGACGCGTTCGGCTCGCGCTCGTGTCGGCGGCCGCGGTGCTGTGTGATGCGGCGACGCTGTGGGCGACCACGCACGCGACCGGGTTCCACATCCACCCAGAGCTCGTCGTGCTGGCTGCACGGTCGCGACGGTGGCGAGCTGGGTCCCCCTGTTGCCGAGTGGGCTCGGCATCGTCGAGGTCGCCGTCCCTGCGATCCTGCATCGCTTCGGCGTTCCCCTCGATGCCGCAGTGGCGGCGACCGTCGTGTACCGGGGCATCGGCACGCTGCTCCCCGCGATCGTCGGCACCGCAGCGATCGCCGCGCTGCGCACGCGACGCCCGAGCGCTTCAGCACCCTGCTAGCGGCTCCGTGAACCGAACGTTCGGAGCCTCACGACTGGTGGGTCAACGACTTGCCCGAGAACGGTGCCCTGAGCAGCGGTGCGATCAGGCAGACGTTGAACACGCCTGCGGCGAGGGGCAGGAGTCCGACGACGGCGAGTGCTGGGATACCTGCGGCGAGGCCCCACAGGATGAGGGCGAGACCGGCAACGGCGCGCACGGCACGGCCGGTGGCGGTGGACATGAAGCGGGCGAATGACATGGTGACTCCCTGCTGGTGGGCCACGAGCGCGGCCACCGACCAACTGACGCGCCGATGGCCCGATCGGTCACATGGGCCTCGGACCGTTTCTGTCAGGACGTCTGGCGTCGGTGTCGTCGCAGCAGTGCCGCCAGTCGTGAGGGACGGGCGAGTGGTGTGAGACCTGCGGCGGCGATCACGTCTCGTGGCGTCGGATTGACGAACGCTGCCGTGCCGACGGTGACGGTGGGGACGGTCTCGTTGCCGTTGGCGACCGAGCGGACGAATGCCGCAGCCGATGGGTCGTCCCAGATGTTGACCTCGGTCGTGGTGACGCCAGCGCGGGCGAGTCCGCGTCGGAGTCGAGAGCAGAACGGGCATCCCGGCCGCCAGTAGACAGTGATGCCCGATTCGTCGTGCCCGGTCATCAGGCCCGCCGCCCGCTCCCCGCGCCGATGTACAACACCGGTCGGTCCGGGATCAGGGGTCGATGCGCGGCCAGGAAGCCGTTCGGGTCGGTCCAGAAGACGTAGGTCTCGTTGCCGTACCCCAGGTCCCAGAGGTTGCCTTGCACCGTCACGTCGTACGCTCCTCGATGTAGCTGACTCGATCCACCGTATACCTGGCACGGTATCGGGAGTCCGACCGGCAACCACCTCGCTCACCGCAACCCGGAGATTGCGCAGTGCGCGTACACCGGCCGGTGAGCTGACGACCACTGACGTCGGGGCCGGAGACGTGGTGGTCGCTGGGCGGGGGCCGCAATGACGTCGGCCATGGGTAGGGAGCGCCGTGCGCGGAAGTAGGGCCACTCGTCCCGAGTCCCGAGCGTCTGGCGTCCCCTAGGTGTAACACCAGGTAACCGGCCGATGCGTTTCACCAGCACAGGACGTTTCGGACATATACCCCATGGGGTATGCTTGGCTGGACGAAAGGAAACTCAGATGGGTACACAAGGAACAGTGGCAAACGGTCGCGACGTGGGTGGATGGCCCCTCGAGCGGGTGTTGTTCGCGATGGCCGGCACGGTGACCCTGATCAGCGCACTTCTTGCTGCCACGGTGAGTCCGTGGTTCCTGGTTCTCACCGCATTCGTCGGTGTGAACCAGTGGTCCTACGTGCTGCTCGGAGCATGCCCCGCATCGCTCGTTCTCGGTCGGTTCGGAGTGTCCCGGCAGTGTCGTTGGTGAATCGGTGCCGATCGCGCTCGGCCGCAGCAGTGCGATGACGAAAGGATGGTCTCGTCACCGCTGGTCTTCCATCCGCTGCGCTGAGTCGGACACGCGAACCGGTGGCGGGGTCGCGCTGGTCTTCTACCGTTTCGGCTCGTGACACCCGCCCCGCCGAAGGCCTCGCCAATGCAGCAGGGTGTCACCACTGGTCGGCCGGGGTCAGCCGGACATTCTCGTGGTCACCCTGCAACGCCAGGCGCCGTGTCAGCACGGGGTTCCCGGTGGCCTGGGTGCGGTGGCGGGCGATCGCTCGCCACTGCACTGCACGATCGACGGTGATGGTCTCGCTCCGTTCGTCGTCGAGCGCGCTGAACGCGACGCCGAACTCGGCCCGCAGCGCATCGGCTACGTCGGAGCGGAGTCCCCATTCGAGGAATGCCCGGCCGTGTGCCGCCGCAACCCGCATGGCGGACTCGGTTGCTGCCCGGTGGTCTGGGTGCCCAGTGACGCCGGACGGCTCGAACGCGACGAGCAGGTCGATCCCATCGAGCCGGCAACGGAGGTCCTCATCGAGGACCGACTCGTCCACCGAAGCGAGCGCCCCGTCGGGGTAGCTCAACAGCACCACGTCGCGCACCCCGAGCTCATCGGCCGCCTCGCGCAACTCGCTGGCGCGGATCGCCGCGAGGTCGGATGTCGCTCCGAGGGTGCTGGCCTCGCCTCGGGTGAAGCACAGCACGCTCACCGTGCACGTCTGTGCGACGAGTGCTGCCAGCACTGCGCCGAGCCCGAAGCTCTCGTCGTCGGGATGGGCGATGACGACCAGGGCGTGGCGCCATCCCTGGAGAGGGTCGATCGTGGTCTTCGTCATGGGCTGAATCTACGGGTCGAACTCCGCCTCGGGCGGTCAGTGGTGTTGACGGGAGAGCTTCAGGATTTTGAGGTTGAGCACGACGAAGCGCAACGCATGTCGGGGCAGGCTGGCCCTTCGGCGCAGTTCTGCCGCGGAGGGAAACACGACAGCCGGGACAGTGAGGATCAGGCTGATCCAGAACTTGCGACGAAACATCGCCGCATGGTCCATGCCGTGTCCTTGGCCGTGGTCCATTCCAGGACTCTGCGAGATGTCGGCCGTCATCGCGGCGTGATCTTGCGAGTCCCCGTTCCCTTGTCGTGAGGTGCGACAGCGGGCGGCCGCACGTCTCCTCGGTGGTGGGCATGGTCCATCGCCATGTCATGGTTGACGTCAGTTCGCATCGGGGACAGCTACTTCACAACGATCATCTGATACATGCCGCGGGCAAAGTGCACGTGACCGGTGCTCATGTTTCCGTTCATGGCTGAACCACCAGCGACGGACTGGTCCGTTCCGTTCATCATCGATCCGGTGCCCATCTGGTCGATCAGGTTGCAGAACGCGACGTAGGTTCCCGGGTCGAGCTGGAAGGTGCTGGATTCGGTTTGGTGGGACATCACGTGTTCGATTTCGCCGACTTTGTCGGTCTCGGCGATCTTGTCCTCGTCGACCGATCCATCCGCTTTGGTAGGAAGATCAGAAACCGCTGACGCTCGGACGAGCACCAACTCGTGTTCCTCGTTGCCGACATTGTTGGCGGTGAGTAACACCTTTCCGCTCGACAGAGACTTCGACCCAACCTTGATCGTGAATTCGTTCAACACGAACGTTCGGTCTATCGCAGTACCGGTTGCCACCGATGAGGGCGCGGACGAGGGCGCTGCGACCTTGCCTGATCCGCAGCCTCCAAGGACCACCGGCACGCCGACGGCGAACACGCCGATAGCGAGCACCGGCCGCATGCGGCGTCTGCCCCGCAACAGGAGCGTGCGCAGAGCATCCATTGTTGATTCCCTCCATCTCGTCGAATAGATCGATGTGGGTTGCGCTCATCAAGCCAGGTGAGCCTGATTGGCACGTCTCAACAACGACTCTTCTCCTACCCGCCCCTTGGTGCGTTCAAACACTGAAGTTGTCTCGACCAACGAACGGTTCCGTGGTGCGGGTAGGGGGACGTTCGGCCCTGGCAGGACCTCCGGATTCAGTGCTCATGATCGCGTTTTGGGTCGGTATCGTCTGGATCATCACGAGCGTGGTCCGACATCGAGGCCACATCAGCGGGTCTCTGCCCTCGGGAACGCCAGTACCCCTGCGATCACCGGACCTGAAGACATCCTTCACGAACGCTTCGCTCGAGGCGAGATCGACGTCGAGGAATACCACCACCGTCTCGACGCGATTCGCGCGAAACAACGGCCCTGACTCAAACGACGTCGGAAGATAGCGTTGGTTGATCCCGCGCTTTTGGGCGGCTTGACGCAAGGTCGAGAACATGGGCCCGGCGGTCGTGCGTCGTTTGGTGGTGTCACAGCAGGAACTCGAGTGCCGGGATGGGGCGTAGGGCGGCGGGGAACGATGCTGCGATTCGGAGGAGGTCGGAGGGGTGCGATCCGCGGGTGGGCAAGCGAATTGCGGATTGCGCCCACTACCCTGTTCGGTCCTGCACATGTGGAGGGGCGGAAGGTCGACGATGCATCGGCGTGGTCCGAGCAGACCTGTGTGTCGGTCGGCGCCGAAGATCGTGGGCGGAAATGGTCGAGACCAGCGGCCGGCGTACGTGGTTGATGATCTCCAGGTTGCCGAGTCGGTTAGCGGCTTGACGCCGGGTGACAGGAACATTCGGTCGGTTCGTTCCGGTAGCCGACCTGTGCCCTGGCTCGACCGAAGGCGGGGGGGAATCATGCCCCCGTCCCCTCGTTCGCGTTTGGCCTGCTCAGGGCACGTGCTGTCAGGGCACGTGCTGCTCGAACCGGAAGGAGGGGGGAATCAGGGCGTTTCGCTCCGTTTTGACCTCTTTTACCTGGTCAGAGGCACGTTTTGGTGGAGGCGGGGGGAGTCGAACCCGCTTGTGGCGATACTGTTGTGCCTGGTCAGGACGTATCTGCCCAGGTCGGGATGTGTTTTCGACCCGCCGTTCGTGGCCTTTCATGACCATAGATGGCCGGTATTGCGCGCCCTCGGCGCGCCCTCGCGCCCCTTCTGCGCCCTCGTGGGATGGTTTCGCTCGAGCTTCAGTCGAACGCGAAGCGTGATGATTCCGTACCTGCGAGGCATCGGTACGGGCCGGGATCCGAGGGTTGCGCAACTGTCGATGCGACAACTACAGTTGTCGCCATGGAGGTGCTCCCGAGTGCTCGGAAACACGGGGTCTCCGACGAGGACATCCGCCATGCCTACGCCAATGCGATCATTGCCATCACGACACCGGACCAGCCGGATTTCACGATGTACGTCGGTCCCGACGGCGCTGGGCGGCTCTTCGAGATCGGAGTTCTCTCTGATGCCGACGATGACTTCGTGATTCATGCGATGTCGGCGAGACCGAAGTATCTGAAGCTGATCGAATCAACTCGGAGGGACAACTCATGACGACGAAAAAGCATCCACGAGACTTGAGCGCACTTGATGTCGAGGCCATCGTCTCGGCGTTCGACGGACGCGACGACACCGAATACGAAGTCGTTGACGCAGCCGCTCTTCGCGAACTCCGATCGGCGGCCGTCGCCCGCCGCGAAGCCGACACAAGGATCGAGTCTGCTGCGGTCGCGGCGCACCTCGCCGGGGTCTCGTGGGGTGCGATCGGTGCCCAACTTGGAATGACCCGTCAAGGCGCACGGCAGCGCTTCGAACGCCTCGTCAAGCAATGAGTGCGTGGCGGATCATTGGTTCAATGAAGGTGCGACGGGGCGGGCGAGATTGGCGTCGATGAGCACGTCGACGTTGGCGGTGGTGTTCAGTGACTTGGTGTCGTCGACGGAGGGGTGCGCAGGCGCGATTCAGTGCCAACGAAGCTCGACTGGCCCAGCGTCCCGAGCCACACGATGGCGCGCTCCGCCCCTGGCGTGACGGCGAAGTGGGGTTCCTCGCTGTCGAGCGGGTAGTAACGGCGCACGAAGGCTCGACCGTCGCCGGCCCACTCCATCAGGTACTCGCGTGCCGACCTCGACGCTCGGTCTCGGTTGGGGTCGTCGGCACAAAGGGCGTACAACAGGTCGTCCAAAAGCTCGATGGCCGAGTCTTCGGCGATGGTGCGAGCGTTCGGCCCGACGAAGGCATGGTGGAGGAAGGCGATCGCCAATGGGGCGCGCTCGTAGCGCAGAAGTCGCCAGGCGGGGTGCGTGCCGCGGAGATCCTCGAGGACAGAGGCGTCGAACTGCATCGGACGACGATCTTCGCAGGAGCCTGTGACAGATTCGCAGTGCGCCAACGCGTGGGTCCAGCGGAGTCGAGCCATCGGCGTGAGGTGAACACGCAAACCGCAAGGGGGAATGGTGACCCCGTCCCCGCCTGATCCGAACCGTGCGGCCGTCATCAGCGCTGGTCAGCGGTACAGGGCGCAGGATTCGACCAAAAGAAGTGCGAATTCGGTGCGGCCGCACGCCCTTTTCGCGCCCTCAGCCTCGAACTCCGATGCTTTCTGAGGCCTCTCGCGCCGAATTGTCACAGCAGAAAACGCTGTGACCAGCGGAAATGCATTTGTGGAGGTGGGGGGAGTCGAACCCGCTGCGAGGCCGTTTCGGGAATTTCCGTTCCGGCTGGTCAAGACGTATTCGCCCTGCTCAGCGTAGGTTTCGGACCTTGCCGCTCACGACCTTTGATGGCCGTTCGCGACCCTCAGACCGCGTCAACTCCGCGTCGCCGCGTCATTTCCGCGTCACGTAAGCGCGCGTACCAATGCTTTTCCGTCATGCGCCAGGAGTGGTCGAGTGTGTGGAGATGCAGCGAGCGACTGCGGACGACTCCTGGTGTTGGTCTAGCTCAACATCCGGTGGAGGCCGGCGCGCAAGCGGATCGGGGACTCGAATCTCTTGTCCGACGAGCGGGAGCGGTGTCGTGATCGGCTACGCCTCCCTCGTTCGGCGACTATTCGCTGATCCTCGCGCCTTTGGAAAGCGGTTCGGCGACCGAAACTCCGTCGGCGGACCGTTTCCCCTCGACGCCGAACAGCCATGCGAAGCGGTGTGCCCGAGCGAAGCTCAGCACAGCCGGATTCGGTGCCCGCGCCGAAAGCGACAGAGATCGCCGCTGTAAGAGACGGCCGGCTGCGACGAGCACGCCGAACGTGTCGGCGTCGACGGAAGTTGCCTTACTGAAGTCCACCATCACGTCCGCCTCGTCGATGTCTGACGCTCGTTGGATGGCCGCCGAGAGTGCGCCTGCGATCGATCGGTCATGGACACCGTGGAGCCACACCGTGGTAAATCCTGCGAGAACATCAGCAACGGGAGCACCGAACAGGAGCGACACCGTGATGGGGCAGTCCGTCGATTTCATCGATTCCTCGTTCGGGTTCGGGGTTGGAGAAGCGTTACCCGCCCGCTGCTCGTTGAAACCTGCGTTTCGACTCACGAGCCCAGTGCTCCTCAGCGATGGGGCACGCCTGCGGTTAGCCCACCGTCGATACGAACTCGGCGCCGGCCGAGTACCTGGACTCGTGACTGGCAAAGAACAGAACGAGTTTCGAACGTTCCGGTGAGGTCGACTTCATGCGTGCACCGATGTCGAGCGTCACAGTCATCGTGTCCGGCGTCGAGC
Source organism: Acidimicrobiia bacterium (assembly GCA_031406385.1). Taxonomy (GTDB): domain Bacteria; phylum Actinomycetota; class Acidimicrobiia; order Acidimicrobiales; family JANYDT01; genus JANLQX01. The sequence continues at coordinate 295 of JANOHI010000051.1, read as the reverse complement.
TGCTCGGTTCGTCCGCCACGCGTCATCGTGAGACGGAGGAGTGGTCTGGTCAACGCTCCGAAACCGGCGTTGGCGGCCTCGACGCAGTGCGCGTCGGGCGACCAGGAGCATCCCCTTGGTTCGGACGGGAGGGGTATTTCTGGGCCCTGTTGGTGGTGACCACGCTCATCTGAAGTTCCTCAGAGTTGCTCACTGAATTTCCCCACCCGTAGGGCTCCACCAATGAGGGTGGGGCGCCCTTGATGCTGTTGGTCTCTGACCACGCAACAGCGACCAAGGGAGCCCCGTTCTCAAT
>JANOHI010000495.1:0-2455 GCA_031406385.1 Acidimicrobiia bacterium | reverse complement strand
TGCCGCACTCGACGTCCGCGCACCGGACACCGACGCCTTAGCCCTCGCGGTTTCGGAGATCGCCGAGCGGTCAACGAAGGCGTACGGGCTCGACGATCTCCAGCGCCTCGACGACGAATGCCGGGCCCTTGCCGCCGCCCTCGGACTCGACGTGCCCGAGGTGGTGTTCCACTTCGCCCCGGCGGAGCGGATCTACGACATCGCCGCCCGCGGTCTGCCGGGGCGTTACTCGCACTGGCGCTTCGGGCGCGACTACGAGCAGATGAAATTGAGCCACGACCATGGACGGTCGCGGATCTACGAGCTCGTGCTCAACACCGAGCCGTACCAGGCGTATCTTCTGGAAGGGAACTCGTGGGTCGCGCAGCTCCTCGTGATCGCCCACGTCTATGGCCACTGCTGGTTCTTCCAGCACAACAGCTATTTCGCTAACACCGATCGCAAGTTCCTCCACCGAGTGCGCGCGGGGGCGGAGCGCATCGAGGACTATGGCCGCCGATACGGACAGGCGCGGGTCGAGGACTTCGTCGACGACGTGCAGGCACTGGCCATTCACGCGCCGATGGACGTCTTGCCGCGTCGCGACGCCCGCCCCCCTGTGGCGCGCCCGATCGACCCGTTCGGCGACCTGTTCCCGAAGGAGGCCGCCGCCGCCCAGCAGAAGCACGACGACAACGTGGACGCATGGCGCTCACGATTCCCCCGCGAACCCGATCCCGATCTTCTCGGGTTCATCCTCGCCCATGCGGCACGGTTGGAGGACTGGCAACGAGACATCGTGTCGATCCTCCGTGACGAAGCGGCGTACTTCAGTCCGCAACGTCGAACGAAGATCGCCAACGAAGGTTTCGCCGTGTGGGTCCACAGCCAGATCGTCCAGGGACTTCAATTACCGACCGACGAGTTCGTCGAATACGACCGCCTCAACGCATCCGTCGGCCAACCGCACCAGATGTCGGTGAACCCGTACAACCTCGGCTACGAGCTATGGAAGGAGGTCGAGCGGATCTACGACCACCCGACCGACGAGGAACGGATCAAGTTCCCCGGCACCGGAGAGATCTCCGGGCGCGCCCGCGTGCTCGAGCTCGCTGCGGTGTGCGACGACGTGTCGCTCATCGCCCAGTTCCTCACTCCTGGCGTCGCCGAGCGCTGCAAGCTCTTCGCATGGGAGCGTGAACCCGGCGACCAGAACCGTGTCCGCATCACCACCCGAGAAGCCGAGGAGATCCGCGACAAGCTCGTGGCCGATCTTTCGCGACGCGGTACACCGCGCATCGTCGTGACCGACGGCGACGCGTTCCGTATGGGCGCGCTGTGGCTGGAGCACCGCCACGAGGGCAGCGGCCTCGATACCGAATACGCGCAGGGCACGCTTCCCGCAGTCGCCCGTCTGTGGGGCCGGTCGGTCTACCTCGAGACCGTGGAGAGTGTGCCTGCGTCACCCACGCCGACGTCGACGCCGGCAGGTACAGCTGCACCGGTGGCTGAGTTGAAACCGGCGTGGCTCGTCGCCCACCCCGACGACGAGATGGCGACGGTGCTCACGGAGTGCCCGAACAGCCTCGACCGCCGGGTCTGACGATCCCGAGAGTTTGGAGTATTTGTAGCTCCCAGAGCTACAAATACTCCAAACCCCAGACTTCCCTACGGACGAAACGTCCAGGCCATCGGGCCGGGCTTGCGGGTCGGGGCCACGAGGTTCGCCCACCGCGTGAGTACCGATCGCGTGTCGCGGGGGTCGATGACGTCCTCCATCTCGAACACCTCGGCCGAACGGAACGGGCTCCGGAACCGGTTCAGACGAACGCGGATCTTCTCGACCTCCTCCCGCAGAACGTCGCCTTCCATGCCGGCGAGTTCCTGGCGGTAGGCGACCTCCAGCCCGCCTTCGATGGGGAGCGAACCCCAGTCACCCGACGGCCATGAGAATCGGAAATGCGTCTTGCCGGGCACCTTGTTCGCGGCACCGGCGACACCGAACGCCTTGCGGATCACCACGCAGCAGAACGGGCTCGTCGACTGTCCGAGCGCGGCGAGAGCCGTGGATCCGAAGCGGATCGTCGCTGCCTCCTCCGACTCCTTGCCGATCAGGAAGCCGGGACAGTCCTCGAGGTGGACCAACGGAAGGTGGAACGTGGAGGCAACATCGATGAACCGGGTGACCTTGCGTGACGCATCCGCGGTCCACGCACCTGCGTACACGTAAGGGTCCTCAGCGAAGATCGCCACCGGCCACCCGTCGAGCCGAGCGAAGCCGGTGATGATCGACTTGCCCCACCCCCGACCGATCTCGAAGAACGAGCTGTCGTCAGAACCCCGACCGGCACGGTCGACGATCGAGTTGATGATCGTGCGCATCTTGTAGACCTTGCGTGGATCTCGCGGCACCACCGATGCCAGCGAGTCGTCACGCCGGTTGGGATCGTCGGTCGGCGCACTCCGCGGCGGCAGC
>JANOHI010000393.1:0-1316 GCA_031406385.1 Acidimicrobiia bacterium | reverse complement strand
ACCTGATCCCGACACAACCCTGCGTACACCTACGAACCGAGGAACCACTAATGCAGATCGCCGCCGTCCTCTTCCCCCGCCTCACCGCGCTCGACCTGATCGGCCCCTACGAAACGCTCCAGCGACTCCCCGGAGCAACCGTCACCTTCGTCGGACACCGACGCGGCGAGGTCCGCACCGAGAACGGGTTCCTCGGACTGACCGTTGACGCGGCGTTCGACGAGGTGATGCAGCCCGACGTGGTGATCGTCCCCGGAGGCGTCGGCACGCGCGCGCTGATGGGCGACCAGGTGGTCCTCGACTGGCTCCGAGCGGTCCACCCGACCACCCGGTACACCACGTCCGTGTGCACGGGCTCGCTCGTGCTCGGCGCCGCCGGTCTGCTCAACGGGCTGACGGCAACGACGCACTGGTCGGTGTTGAACGCACTCGAGGCCCTGGGTGCGACCCCCACCTCGCAGCGGGTGGTAGAGCACCTCGACCAGCGGATCATCACCGCGGCCGGGGTCTCATCGGGCATCGACATGGCCCTCCGACTGGCCGAGCTCCTGGTCGACGAAACAGCAGCCAAGGCCATGCAGCTCGCCATCGAATACGACCCGCAGCCGCCCTTCGACAGCGGATCGCTGGCGAAGTCGTCCCAGGCGGTTGTGGAGCGCGTGATCGAATACGCGCAGCTTAAGGACTGACACCCGGGCTCCTCCGGCACGCCGCCGCGTCAGCGGCACGGTTGCCAGACCTTGCCGTCGAGGTCCCGGTCGGCGACCATCGCCGACCACCGCTGCGTGTTCGCTGCGGCGCAGAACGTGGCCGGCTTCGCTGCGTACTCGATTTGCACAACGGCCTTTCCGGCGCGGGAGAACGGAAGGAGCAGGTCGCACTCCTTGTACTGCGCACACTGCTCGTTCACCGCGAAGTCGAACGCACCGACGAGCTCCGGTACCTGGAGAAGATCGTTCTTCAACCCAACCGACAGCCCTCGCTCGTGGGCGATTGCCGCCAACATGCGATTGTACGCGAGCTGATCATCAGCGCTCAGAGGAAATCCGGTGTTCTGGGTGTAGCCGTCGACGTTGTCCCAGTCGATGGCGTCGAAGCCCGCTCGAGCGCACCGTTCGGCACGCGTTTCGAGAATCGGGCGGAGCACCGCGATGGCCCGGACATCGATCCAGCGCTCACCGGGCCATCCGTCGAGCGCACGTCCGACAATGGTGGCGGGAAATGCGTCGGCGTCGGGACGCCAGTCCTCCACACTCCCCGCCGAGACGTAGCAGACGGCGCGTCCACCCTGCTTGTGGACCGCCGCCACGTGCCTC
>JANOHI010000361.1:0-1031 GCA_031406385.1 Acidimicrobiia bacterium | reverse complement strand
CATCGCGGTGCTGCGTGCCGCGCGCGCGCGCGCACTGCTCGACCAGCGCGACTACGTGGCGCCCGACGACCTGCAGTACGTGTTGCCGCAGACCGTGGTTCAGCCGTTCGATCGGAACGGCATTGATCGTAAGTGAACTGGCTATTGCCTTCCACCGCTTATCGAAGAAGTAGTCGGCGCCGGCGGCCACGATCGTCTTGCGGCGAAGCCGTGCCGGGACCGATGTGAGGAGCAGCCCGGTATCGATGTGGCTGTGATGATTGGCGGCGAAGATCACCGGACCGTCGAGGCCCTCGAGACGGTCGAGTCCGTGGATCTTGGGATCAGCAAGCGTGGCGATCGTCGCTCGAACGACGGTCTCCTGAATGACCCGCCGCGTCACGGATGCCAGCGGCTCGCGGGCCCAGTCCGTGTCGTAGTCGACGCCGAGCGTGGAACGTGGCGGTGGTACCTCCACGCCGCGCGGGCGCGTCGGCGCAGCGAAGGGAAACGCGCGCAGTGAACGGGGCACCAGATCCTTCGGTGACGATGGGATGGACGGTGCCCTGTCCTTCACGCCACGCACCAGCGCGCCGAGACGAGTCGGGTGATCATCGGCTCGGGACTCACCGATCGGGAACGGGCTCACAGCGAACCTCGCCGCATCGCCCGCAGGCCCATCACCACGACCGACACGCCGATGATGCCGAGGCAGACGAACTTGGCCTTCGTCACGTCGAGCGGCGATGAGGACGAAAGCCGCGGGAGCTTCGCCACGTCAGACCACTTCGCTGAGGAAGATCGGCGGGTTGTGAATGTGCGTCAGGGTCGGATGTCGGCCGACCACGTCACTGGCCATCTCCAACGCATCGCGCATCGTCGACGCCGGCTGGAAGCCCAGCCGGCGAACCGACTTCACGTCGCCGCCGACCACGATCACACGGCCGAGATGCTCCAACGCATGCGAACCCCAGTACCACATGTAGAACGGGTGAACTCCGTGGTAGGCGTAGCTCGTTCGGTAGAGATGGCGGTACCACTCGTCCTCGGCG
>JANOHI010000332.1:0-29838 GCA_031406385.1 Acidimicrobiia bacterium | reverse complement strand
TCTTCCAACGTGCGCAAATGGGTATCGTCCAGATTGCCGGTGACCTCTTTGCGAACACGCCGACCCTTGACGTCTCGACCCAACTCGACGACTCCTCGCCACGTCCCGTCGGCGCCGCGCCAGACGCCGCCCTCGCCTTGTCCACGTGTCTTTGGCATCGGGAACCTCCTTTTCGTAATCGCTAAATCTCGCCCGAAATCAGCCCAAGGAATCGGTCTAAGTGGCCGGTTGATCAGTGCACGTAGCTTACCCCAACTCCCGCCATAGGTCCCGCCATCTTCTGCGAACCATTATGAACTCCTCCGGATCGGATCCAGTGTTTGCAGGGGTTCTGAGTCTCTTCCGACATATCAAGAACCGGTTGCCGTTAACTACGGATCAGAAGGTTGGGGGTTCGAATCCCTCCGAACGCGCCATTGTGATGTCGCGAGACTTCGGCAAGGCCCGAACCCCCATCAGGGTTTGGACTTGTTGGTTTCTCGCGGGCCGTAGTGGCTTCGGGCCGTGCCGGGCCGCATCGCCGAAGAGTCCGGGCGCAATTCCGGTTGTAAGCGCGCTAGCTATCGACCTCCCGGGAGGACGCCGAACCTGCGGAAATCGTGTGCGCAGGCTCGCCATCCTTGGGGACCGTCTCGCCGTCCCCCGGCGACCGGTTCGTCATTGTCGGGCCCTCGGCATCGGCCGAACCCGGGATCGAAGACGAACCGAGTCCCATCATGGCCAACTCGAACTCGATCCTGTATGTAGTTAGACTACAAATCAGACAACACCACAGGAGCGTGACCCGTGACCATCGTCGCGTCGACGGAACCCGAGCTCGATCTGGCATCAGCCATCGAAGTGGCCAACATCCCGACGCTGCTCATGGTGCTGGTGCAGCTGACCGGTGACCTGGCGTGGATGGATGATCGCTTCAAGCCGAGTCGCCCGGTTGGGATGGGCGACAACGACAGCGGAGGTCTCCCAGCCGAGGTGCAGTGCGAGATCCGGGCTGCGGCGCTCGACGCGATCGAGCAGTGGAAGGCTGGACGAGCGCTCGCCATCCCCTCCCCGGATTCGGACCTGCTGCGCACCATGCTGGCCTTCGCCATGGGCGAGCCGGTTCCGAGCGAGTACGGGCCGATGCTTCACTCGCAGATCTGCGGCGAGCCCCCCGTCGATGCGATCGTCGGCCTGCCTGCGGGCTTCTCGGCCATCGTCGTCGGTGCCGGGGTCTCGGGCATTGCGACCGCCTATCTGTTCCGCCTTGCTGGGATCGACGTGACGGAGCTCGAACGACACGGCTCGCTCGGCGGGACCTGGCTCGAGAACCGCTACCCCGGCGCAGGGGTCGATACGCCGAGCCATCTGTACTCGTATTCGTTCCTGCCCCACGACTGGGGCAACTGGTTCTCGATGCGCGACGACATCCAGGTGTACTTGAACCGGGCGGCGACGGAGTTGGAAGTGCGCGACCGGATCCGCTTCGACAGTGAAGTGATCTCGGCTCGCTACGACCCGGACGCGCAGAACTGGCAGGTCGAGGTCCGCGGACCAGACGATGCCGTGACCCGACTCAGTGCCAATGTGTTGGTCAGCGCGGTCGGCATCTTCAACCCGCCCGTGCTCCCCGAGATCCCGGGCATCGACCGCTTCGAAGGCCCAGTCGTGCACACCGCCCAGTGGCCGGAGGACCTCGATCTTCGGGACCGCAGCGTCGCCGTCATCGGCACGGGCGCGAGCGCCATGCAGACGATCCCGGCCATCGCGGACGTCGTTCGCCACGTCACCGTCTTCCAGCGGTCACCGCAGTGGGTCATCCCGTTCGAGAAGTTCCATCAGGCCGTGCCCCGGGGGATTCGCACGCTGATGACGGAAGTGCCGCTCTACGCCAGGTGGTATCGGGCGCGGTTGGGATGGACGTTCAACGACAAGCTGCACCCCGTCCTGCAGATCGATCCAGCGTGGCCGCACCCCGATCGGGCGATCAACGCCCAGAACGACAGCCATCGCCGGTTCCTCACCGAGTACCTGATCTCACAACTCGGGGATCGCCAGGATCTGGTGGAGCGGGTGCTGCCGAGCTATCCCGTCTACGGGAAGCGGATCCTGCTCGACAACGGCTGGTATCGGACACTGAGGCGCGACAACGTCACGCTCGAGACCGACGGCGTCGGTGAGGTCGGGGCCGACCGCATCGTCACCGAGTCGGGAACGGAGCACCCCGCAGACGTCATCGTGTTGGCGACGGGCTTCGATGTGGCACGGTTCTTGACGTCGTTCGAAATCTACGGGCGGGGGGAGCAGTCGTTGAAGGACCAGTGGGGCGACGACGGCTCCGCGTACCTCGGCACGGTCGTCCCCGGATACCCGAACTTCTTCTGCCTCTACGGCCCCAACCTCCAACCCGGCCATGGCGGCAGCATCATCTTCACGCTGGAGCGCCAGATCCACTACGTCATCGACGTGCTGCGCCAGATGGCGCTTCGGGGCGGCGGGGCAGTCGAGGTTCGCAGCGACGTCACCGAGCGCTACAACGCCGAGACCGACGCGCGGCTGTCGAATATGGTGTGGACGCACCCGGGCACGACGAACTACTACCGCAACTCCCGCGGTCGGATCGTGGTCAACAGCCCGTACCGCCACAGCGAATGGTGGGGAATGACCGAGCACGCACGTCTCGACGAGTTCACGATCGAGCCGTCTCGCGTCGCTCCTGCGGCGACGTCCGGCGTGACCGGCCTGGCGCCTGCTGGCCCGACGGCCGAAGTGTCCGCTCTGTAGTACAACTACAGCACCGCGATGGACGACACCCTCACCCTGGTTCACACGCTGGCCGACGAGCTGCTGGCGACGGTGCCGCCAACACGTTGCTCGCCAGCCGAGTTCCGCGGCGCCCAGTACGACCTTGGCCTGGCCTGGGTCCACTTCCCCGTCGGCCGCGGCGGTCTCGGCCTCGCACCGAGCCTGCAGGCACAGGTCGACCGGCGACTCCGTGAGGCGGGGGCACCGCAGCTGTCCATGCGCTGGGCCGCCTTCCTCGCTCTGGCAGGACCAACGCTGGTCGCCCATGGCACCGACGGACAACTGGAGCGCTTCATGCGCCGTGGCTTCAGCGGTGAGGACTGCTGGTGCCAGCTGTTCAGCGAGCCCGGGGCCGGTTCGGACCTCGCCAGCCTCGCCACCCGGGCAGTCCGCGACGGAGACGACTGGGTCGTCAACGGACAGAAGGTGTGGAACTCGCTCGCCCACCTGGCCGACTGGGGGATACTCATCACCCGCACGGATCCGGGTCAGCCGAAGCACCGCGGCATGACGTACTTCGTCATCGACATGCACAGTCCGGGCGTCGAGGTCCGGCCGCTGGTCCAGATGACCGGCGAGCCGGAGTTCAACGAGGTCTACCTGACTGACGTGCGCATCCCGGATGCTTGCCGTATCGGAGCGGTCGACGACGGCTGGCGGGTGGTATCGACGACGCTGGCCAACGAGCGGTCGATGCTCGGTGGCGCCGGCTCGGGGCGCAAGTCCGGCGGTGGTGCCATCGGCGAAGCCCTCCGCATCTGGGCCCGACCGAACGCAGATCGCACCGCCGGGAACCGCCAACGCCTCGTCGAGCATTGGGTCGAGGCAGAAGTGCTGCGCCTCACCATGCAGCGGGCCTCCCAAGCACGCCGAGTCGGGAACCCGGGACCCGAGTCGTCGGTGGGCAAGCTGTCGTTCACCCAGGTCAACCAGAACGTCTACGAGCTGTGCATCGATCTCCTCGGCGCCGAAGGCACGGTCGGGTTCGAGTACGGACGAGGCGACGGGGAACCCATGGGCTTCGTGGGGCCGGCGGGCTCGGCACGTCGATCGTTCCTGCGTTCGCGAGCGAACTCGATCGAAGGCGGGACGTCGGAGATCCAGCGCAACATCATCGGCGAGAAGGTGCTGGGGCTGCCCGGCGAACCGCGGACGGACAAGGACCTTCCGTGGTCCGACGTCCCGCGCTCGTAGGTCCAGCCTCGGCGCCCGGCCCGCGGCCCGACGCTCGCTGACCACCTGGCGTCGGTGGTGGCAGTCAGCCAGCGCCCGACGAGGAGTCAGCCGAGCGGAAGATCCAGGACCCGCCGGGCGATGATGTTCAACTGGATCTCCGACGTGCCGCCTTCGATCGAGAGCCCGAAGGCGCGCAACCACTCGCGCGACGACCGCAGCGACTCATCGGTGTAGGCAGCCCCCTTCCAACCGATCGCCGACGTGCCGCGCAGGGCCATCTCCAAGTCGCGCCGGCGTTGGGTCACCTTGGCGCCGACGTACTTCAGCACCGACGGATGGGGTGCCGGTTGACCCGCCCGCGCCGCATCGGCAGCACGACGTTGCGTGGCCCGGAAGGCAAGTTGCTCGATCTCGGCGGCGGCGATCTGCGATGCAACGTCTCCGGGCAGCGGCGCCGAAGGGTCGACTTGGTGGTGTCGTGCGATCTCGTCGAGTGTCGCCCGCTTGCGACCGGTGAACCCTGTCTCCGCCATCGCCATGGTGACCACGGCCTCACGCTCGAAACGAAGACCGTGCTGCACCAGCCGCCATCCGTCATGCTCGGGCCCGAGCCGATGATCGACCGGCACCCGCACCTCGTCGAAGCGGGTCTCGCAGAAGTCCGAGCCCCCACTGATCAGCTCGATCGGCGAGATGCTGATGCCCGGCGTCGAGAGATCCACCATGAGCACGCTGATGCCGTGGTGCTTCGGTGCGTCGGGGTCGGTGCGCACGAGCAGTTCCATGAAGTCCGACCGGTGGGCACGCGAGTTCCACACCTTGGCGCCGGTGACCACGTACACCTCGCCATCGCGTACAGCCCGGCACTGGAGACCGGCCAGATCCGAGCCGTGATCGGGCTCGCTGAAGCCCAGGCACCAGGCGATCTCACCGCGGGCCATTGCGGTGAGATGACGACGGCGCTGCTCGTCGGTCCCGAAGTCCCGGATGAGGGGCCCCACCATGAGCGTCCCGAAGTTCTGCAGCACGAACCCGGCGGAGACGCGCGTCGCCTCGTCGCGGACGATAGCGGCCTCGGCCGCGGAGAGACCGGCGCCACTTTCATCTTTCGACCAGGTCGGCGCGATCCATCCGGTGGCGACCAGTTCGTCGTAGAAGGTGCGCATCGCAGGGTCCTCGATCCGGGCGCGTCGCCCACCCCACGCCATCGCCCCGCGGTCGGGATGCCGCGAATCGGCGATCGCGGCAGGCGTGTGCTCGGCGAACCAGGCGCGAACGTCGGCACGGAAGGAGTCGAGCGCGGCTGCAGTCGTCATGGTCCGTATCCGTTCAAGGTCGCGAAACGTCGGCGGTGGAACGTAGCGTCACCCAACAGCGCGGCAGCCACACGGGCTCGCGTTACGAACAGGCCGGGATCGGCCTCGTACGTCATCCCGATGCCACCGTGGAGCTGGATCGCTTCAGCACCGGATCGCAGCAGCAGGTCGCTCAAGGTCGCCTTCGCGGCGCTCGCGAGTGCAGCGGCCTCGGGGTCCTCGTCATCGACCGCAGCCACCGCCGCCATCACCAGCGAGCGAGCCAGTTCGAGGTCGCAGTGCCAGATCGCCGCGCGATGCTGGAGCGCCTGGAACGACCCGATGGGCTGGTCGAACTGCACGCGGTCGCGAAGGTAGGCAACGGTGCGGTCGAAGATCGCCTGCGCGCTGCCGAGCATCTCGGCGCAGAGCGCAACGGTCGCGCGGTCGAGCACGCCGTCGAGCACCGCGTCGATGGCACCCTCCTCGCCCACCAGGGCGTCGTCGTCCACCACCACGCCGTCGAAGGAGATGTCAGCGGAGATCCGGTGATCGATCAGGTGATTGCGGCGAATGGTGACACCCGGGCTGGTCGGGTTCACGAGAAAGGCCGAGCAGCCGGACGAGGAGCGAGCGACCACCACGAGCTGATCCGCGACGTGACCGTCGATGACCTCGCGCTTGGCGCCCTGCAGCACGTAGCCCCCCGATTGGCGTGTCGCGGTCGTGAAGGGACTCGACCGATCATGGTGGTGGCGGTCTTCAAAGGCGAGGGCAAGGATCGCCTGGCCCGCACAGACCGCGGGCAACCATGCCGACTGCTGGGTTGGGTCGCCTGCGATGGCAAGCAGTCGTCCGGCAAGGAGCTCCGAGGACAGCAACGGCGCTGGAGCGAGATTGGCGCCGAGGACCTCGAACAGCACTGCAGCGTCGGCCAGACGACCCCCCGACCCGCCCTGGTCGACCGGCAGGGTGATCCCGAGCCAGCCGAGCTCGACGAGTCGGCGATGCAGCGCCCGATCGAAGCCGACGTCGTCACCGGCGGCCCTGCGGTCGCGTAGATCAGCCATCGGAGCGCATTCGGCCACCAACGCCCGAGCGGCGTCGCGCAGCAGCAGCTGCTCGTCGTCGAGCACGAGGGGCCTCGGTCGCCGACTTGGAGCTGACACAGTCGAGCTCACGGCCGTCATCGGTCCCTCACCGTGATCCAGCCGTCACCGCCGAACGGCTCGTCTCGCCGGGCCGATGCCGCCTTGGTGCCGCCGGTGGCCACGTCTCCGAAGAACTCCCGGGCCGAGCGCGCCTGGTGTCCTCGCCCGTCGAGTTCGGCGGCGAGGCGCTGCATGGTGCGTGCTCCCATGAGCTCCATCGACAAGTTCACGGAACGCTTGTTGGCGGCCAGGATGTCGGCGTCGATCAGGGCCAGTCGGTCCATGAGGGCCTCGCAGTGCGCCTCGAGCTCGTCGGCCGGGACCGATTCGAGCACCAGGCCGATCTTGGCTGCGTCGCGGCCGGTGATCGAGTCACCGGTGAGCAGGAGGCGCTTGGCCCACTGGGCGGGGATGTGCCAGAGCCACATGTTGATCGGCAGGGTCCCGGCATTGCGCGCTGGCGGGAAACCGATCCGTGCGTCGTCGGCTGCGATGACGAGATCGCAGAGCATTGCGAGGTCGATCCCACCGGCGAGACAGTTCCCGTGGACCTGCGCGACGACCGGCTTGTGCATGTCGAACAGCGCCATCATGGCTCGCTGGTTGCGCTCGATCTGCCAGATGTCGTCGTCGATCGAGCGGATGCCGCGGAACTTGGACGCTCCCGGACGATTCCGTTCCTCGGAACGCGGGGCACGGGACAGGTCATATCCGGAACAGAACGATGGACCTGCACCGCGAAGCAGCACGGCGTGGACCTCGCGATCCTCGTCGGCCTCCCAGAGCGTTGCCTGGAGTTCGTCGAGGAGCTGGTTGGAGAGCGCGTTGCGCCGCTCCGGGCGATTGAGCGTGATCCGGGCCCAGCCGCCCACGAGCTCGTACAGGATGGTCTCCATGCGGGGACTTTATATTCAAACTACAGAACGATGCAATCGGAACCGGGCTCGCCGCGCCGCGGACTAGACGAGGCGCAGCACGCCGTCGCCGTCGACCGATGCAACGCGCCCCACGCCCTCCTCGACGCTGACGAGCTCGCCGAAGGCGCCGTCGTTGCTCTGCCCCCAGCACCGCCGTCCGTCGACGCGCAGAACGCTGGCGTGCACGGACAGAACCTGCCCGTGCCGGTCACGACCGACCGTGTACGCCTCGATGACTCCCTCGCCGGAAGCGGGCCTTCCGTCGTCGGGTCGGCGCGCGATCACGTCGAGCTCCGCCTGCGGGGAACCTGAGCGGAAGTCGTGGAAAGGTGTCGATGCGTACAGGCCGAACGAGTGCTTCGTCACGTAGCCGCCGTTCGCCCACACCATTGCCCGCGCCGCCGGCTGATGGCGCAGGTGCTCGACCATCGACGCGATCGCGTGCATTGCGTAGTTGTTCCACGGACCCCCGGCGAAGCTCAGACCTCCGGTCACGGTCAGGGGACGCGCGTCGAGGCCGAGCCCCATCGCGTCAGCAGCCATTTGCACCGAAGAGGGGAAGCACGAGTAGAGGTCCACGAGGTCGACCTCGTCGGGCCCGATGCCGCCAAGCCGGCACAGCTCACGAAAGCCCGCACCGATGGCATCGCTGCGACCCAGCGCAGGACGCTCCGTGAGCGAGTAGGTGTCGTGGCAGTCGACGGCCACGAGCGGGAAGACCCAGCGATCCGGGGCGACGCCCAGTCGACGCGCCGTCCCGGCGGAGCACATGATCAGCGCGGCGCCGAGGTCGACGTCGTTGTTGGAGTTCAGCAGCTTCGTGTACGGCTCGAAGATGACGCGGTTGTCGGGTGTCACGGTCGAGATGTCGTCGGCGCTGTGGAGCGTGCGGTCCCACGCGTGCGGGTTGCCCGCAGCCACGGCCGAGAATTCCGACCACAGCGCACCGAGATGACGCCGATGGTCGTCGAGGCTGCGACCGGCAGCGGCGCGGATCGCGCTCTCGAAGAGGGCGTAGGTCAGCGGCGCCGCCCCGATGCCGCGCTGCGCCTCCGATTCCTGCAGCAGGACGTGCGGGTCGCCGATGACTCGGTCGACCTGCAGCGGACGCGACCGATCGCCCCACGGCAGATCAAGCCCCGCAGCGCGAGCACGCCGACGCGTTCGCCAGCACTCTGCTCCGGCCAGGAATGCGAGCTCGATTCGGCCCGCGCGGATGTCGCGAGCCGTGTCGTTGACGAGCAGCTGCGGGCCGTTCCCACCGGGCACAGTGATGGCGGACTCCGACACCTCCGTCCCGAGCAGGCGAGCGACGGCGCGTCCCGGATCGGGATAGCGACAGGTGTACAGCTCCGTGATCCGGATGCTGGACGCGGCCGGAACCGTGTCCAGGCCGGCGTCGACGGCCGCTTGGCGGATCGCCTCAGCCATCAGCGCAGCCGGCTCGAGCGCCTCGTTCGGCGAAGCCGTCCGCTGCCGTAGCTGAGCCGCTCCGATCAGGACCGGGACGCGGTCATCGGTACCTTCGTACATGTCATGCACCTCGCAAGGGGGGCCGCTCGCGCCACGGCGCAGCAGCGGGGATGTGGTGAAAACATCGCTCGAGCGGCCAAGGACGAACGGCGGATCTCGGGGACCCGCTCGCACCGCAACGGCGCAAGAGGGGAATCAGGAGCGAGCGAGAGCGGCCGAGTCCACGGCAAGCCGCAGAATCAGCCGGTGCAGCGCACGACGGAAGCGCTCCAGCTCGGCCGGAAAGCTCTCGTCGTGGGGAAGCGATGCCATCCGGTTGCCGCAGATCATGATCGCGCCGGCCAGGAGTATGGCAAGCGGCTCAGGGGGCTCCGGATCGATCGAACCGTCCATCATGGCGGCGCGGATGTCGCGCTCGAGCAGCGGGATCAGGCCACGTTCGAACAGCTCCCGCCACACGTCGATGCCGAGCACGCGGGGCGCTTCGAGAGCGAAGTTCGTCGTCTCACGGATGCTGAGCAGGTCGAGCAGACGATCGCAGGACAGCAGAAGACGCTCGACCGGGGTCGCATCGGGCGCGCCCTCGTGCGCCTTGTTGACCGAAAGACGAGCATCTCGAAGTCCCGAACGGAGCGCAGCAGCGTACAGTTCGCGCTTCGTCTTGAAGAAGTAGTACAGGGGGCCCGTCGTGCAGCCGGCAATCGCCGCGACGTCCTCCATCTTCGTGGCCTCATAGCCACGCTCGGCGAACAACTTGCGAGCCGAACGGATCAGCGTCGCTCGCCGTTCGCTTCCGCTCAGCCGATCAGCCATCATTCCCCGCTCGCGTCGGCCTGGACAGGGAAAAGCTACACGACCCCGCGGGGCCGACCGGTTGCCCGGCCGACCACGCACCGTGAACCCGACCGCTCAACTAGTGTCCCGAGTCGTAAGCAGCTCGCGGTATTCGCGAGTCAGATTCCGTTGTGGCAAGGACGCAGGAGGCAGCGCCTGCCTTGTCCAACCGCAACGACGAGGACGCCGCCACGGCGGAATCTGGCCGAGAATTCCGCAGCAGACTTGTGACTCGGGACACTAGCTGACGCTGATGAAGAAGGGGCGAGGGGCAGGATCGTCCGGTCCCCAGACGGCGTTGTCGGGCACATTGACGCGCTTGCTGTACGCCGTGGCATGCGCTCGGCCCGAGAGCGGCAACATCACACCTCGGAGCAGCACGTCACGCTGGAGATCTGCGAACGCCGCGGCCTGGACTTTGACGTCGGAGGTCTCGAGGGCCACCTGGTACCGGGTCTCGAGATCGTTGAGGTCGTTGAGCTTGAACGCCCCACCTCGGGCGGACTTGTTGGAAACGGTGTCGCGCCACCACGTGAACAGGTCGATCGAACTGGGAATCGTGAAGTAGGCGGGGAAGTCTCCTGCGATGATGCGCGGCGTGTACGTGCCCGACACCGCGGTCACCTGGTTCACCCGGATGCCCCCCTCCCGGAGCATCTGCGCAATGGCGTTGGTCTGCAGGGCGATTGCCGGAGTGGTCGGGAGGTCCATGGCGAAGCCATCCGGGTACCCAGCCGCGGCAAGGAGCTTCTTGGCCTTGTCGACCTGCGCAGTCGAGGGGTTGGCCGAGTCCAGGTCGTCGGCGTAGAAGGGAGATCCCTTCCGAGCGAAGCCACCCTGCTCGGCGTTGCCGTAGCCGGCCTCGACGACTCGGTTGTACGCCGTTCGATCAATGAGCAGACCGATGGCGGCGCGTACACGGTCGTCGGCGAGGGCCGGAACCTTCTTTCCTGCCCGGTCGATGATGTGCAAGACATTCGTCTGCGTCGCGTCGGCCTTGACGATCGCGCCCGCCCTCGTCGCGGCGTCACGCAGTGCTGCAGGGAGGTCGCCGATCATGTCGATCTGACCGCTCTGCAACGCGTTGAGGCGAGCGTTCACATCGATGAACAAGTACACCTCGATGGTTCCGACGCGCACGGCATCACGGTTCCAGTAGTTCGGGTTCGCCCGGAGCACTTGCTTGGACGCGGGAACGAGGCCGGAACGGTCCCAGATCCAACCGCCGCTGCCGGCCTCGGTGCGGGTGAGGTCGGTGTTGGCGGCGATCGCCTTCCCGCTGATCATCGCTCCTGCACCACCGGCGAGAAGGAACGGAAGATTCGGCGACGGCTCGGCCAGGTTGAGCTGAACCGCGAAGGGATCGAGCACGGTGACCGACGTGATGTTGTTGAAAGTCGACCGGTACGGGCTCGTGGCGATGGACCGACCGCGATCGAAGTTCGCCTTCACCACGCTGGCGTCGAAGGCCGACCCGTCGTGGAACGTCACGTCCTTGCGCAGTGTGAATCGCCAGGTGGTCGCATTCACCTTCGTCCACGAGGTGGACAACCAGGGCTGGGCGTCGTACTTGTCGCCAAGCGACGTGAGCGTGTCGTAGAGCGGGAAGATCGTGTTGTTCGTCGGGAAGCTTTCCCGTTGAGGATCGAGCGTCGCCGTGTCGGTGGGGACGCCGATGCGCAGCGTGCCGGACGGCAGCGGCTTGGACGCAGGTGCGGCCGTCGTTGCTGGTTCGGACTTGGCGACCGTCGTGGTGGACCGGACCTTGGTCGTCTTCGCTTTGGTGGTCTTCTTGGTCTTGGTGGCCGAATTGGCCATCGGTGCGGAAACGACGAGCGCAGCCAGCGCGAGCAGGCCGATTGTCAACGGTGTTCGTTTCATGGTTCCTCCTGAGTTGATGTAGTCGTTTGGTTCTGGTTCGGTTGGTTCACCAATGGATTGGGATCACGGTTGGGTTGGGTGTCGGAGCTGCCGCCCACGGGGCCAGCCGAGCGCTGCGAGTCCGCTGGTCCGCCGAGTGCGTGGCACGCGGCCGCGCCGCCTCCGGGCACCGCGTGCCAGGGAGGTCTCGTCGTGCGGCAGACGTCGGAGCGCAGGCGACACCGGTCATAGAAGGGGCATCCCTCGAGGGACGGCACGGCGCGCTCCACCGGCGCGTCGTCTCGCCGTCGCCTCCGCTTCTCGGCCTGCAGGGTTGGATCGGGCTCGACCGCTGCGTCGAGCAGTTGCTGGGTGTACGGGTGGGCCGGCTCGTCGCACACACGGTCCGTCGGGCCGTGCTCGACGACCCGTCCGCCCAACATCACGGCGATCCGGTGGCTCGTGTGCCGGACGACGGCGAGGTCGTGGCCGACGAGCAGATAGGCGACGCCGGATTCGCGTTGCAGATCCTCGAGCAGGTTGATGACCTGGCTCTGCACGGCCACGTCGAGCGCGCTCACCGGCTCGTCCAACACGATGAGCTTCGGTCGGACCGACAACGCCCGGGCGATGGAGACTCGCTGTCGTTGCCCGCCGGACAGCTCGTAGGGGTACCGTTCCACCTGGTCAGCCCGCAGCCCGACGGCCTCGAAGACCTCGATCACCCGAGCTCGTCGCCCCTCCGGCCCCAACGAGTCGTCCAGCCGCAGTGGCTCGGCAACGCTATCCCCCACCGTCGTCGATGGATTGAGCGATGTCAGCGGATCCTGGAACACGGCCTGGACATCGCGCCGGTAGGTGCTCGGGATCCGGGTTCCGTACGCCGTGACGTCATGGCCGCCGCAGCGGATCGAACCGGCCTGGGCGCGTAGCAGGCCGAGGATGGCCCGGGTCGTCGTGGTCTTCCCCGACCCCGACTCTCCGACGAGACCCAGCGTCTCTCCAGCAGCGATCGCCAGATCCACGTCGCGCACCACAAGGGCCTGCTTCCGTGGATGGCGGCCGAATCCGATGCAAAGGCCACGCACGTCGAGCACGGGCTCGCCGGTTTTCGGCCCATGGTGGTGCTCTAAGTTCATGCCCGATCGCCCCGTACGACGGCCTCGGCCAAGGCATCGCTCGGTGCGCGGCACATTGCGGCGAGCGGATGGAGACAGCGGACCGTTCGGTCGCCGACGAAGCGAAGCTCGACCGGGCCGTCCGTGCAATCACCTGCGACGAGGTCGCAGCGAGCTGCGAAGCGGCAGTGCGGTGGGAAATCCGTGGCGGCTGGCACCGACCCGCGGATCGACGGCAGCCGTCCTGTCCGTCGCTCATTGCGCGGCATCGCTTTGAGCAGCGCGTCGGCGTAGGGATGCAACGGCGACTCGAAGAGCGACCGGGCGTGCGACTGCTCCACGAGTTGACCGGCATACATGACGGCGACCTGGTCGGCGACGTCCGCGATGACGCCGAGGTCGTGGCTGATGAGGAGGATGGACAGTCCCCGGCTGTCACGAAGCTCGACGAGCAGGTCGAGGATCTGGCGCTGCACGCTGACGTCGAGCGCCGTCGTCGGTTCGTCGGCGATGAGCAGCTTCGGCTCGGCTGCAACGGCCAGTGCAATCACTACACGCTGCGCCATTCCGCCCGAGAACTGGTGTGGGTACGCCTTGAAGCGTTCCGCCGGCCGGGTGATGCCCACGTCGTGTAACAGTTCGATTGCCCGCTCGCGCGCCTGACGTCGGGACATGGACAGATGCGTCCGGAGCACCTCGCAGAGCTGGTCGCCCACGGTGAACGCCGGATTGAGGTGAGCGTGGGGCTCCTGGAACACGACGCCGATCTCGCGACCGCGGATCGAGCGCATGCCGCGGTAGTCGAGACCCACGAGGTCGCGTCCGTCGAACAGGATGCTTCGTGCCGAGACCTGCCCTGGTGCGGGAACGAGCCCGAGGACCGAGAGGGCCGTGATGCTCTTGCCGCTCCCCGACTCGCCAACCAGACCGACGATCTCCCCGCGCTGCACCGCGAGCGAGAAGTCGCTGACGACCTCGTGGTGCCGCTCGCCTTTGCCGTTCGGGAATCGGACAGTGAGTCCGTCGATCACCAGCAGCGGCTCGCCCGGAGTCGACACCATCGCAGGGCTCGACCCAGGGCTCGACCAAGGGCTGGTCACAGGAGTGTTTGCGGGGATCGACGAGCGCTCCGTTCGACGGCCGCTGAGGAACCCGCCTCCCGCCGAGTCTCGCGAGAAGCTGTCGCGCAGGCCGTCACCGACCTGGTTGAGGGCGAGCACCGTCACGACGATGGCCACACCGGGCGGCACCGCCGGCCATAGTCCGGTCCGGGCGAGACCCTGGGCGTCAGCCAGCATCGATCCCCAGCTGGCGGTCGGAGCCTGCACCCCGAGCCCGAGGAAGGAAAGCGTTGATTCGGCCACGATCGCAGCCGCGAACAGCAGGGTGATCTGGACGATCAGCGGCGGCGCGATGTTGGGAAGGATCTGTCGCATGAGGATCCTCCGCGGACTGTTCCCGGCGACGCGGGATGCGTCGGTGTACAGCTCTTCGCGTGCCGCAAGCACCTGTCCACGAGCCAGTCGCAACAGCCAGGTCGAGTAGATGAGCCCGACGATGGACATGGACTTCACGAGCCCCGGTCCGGTGACGGAGATCAGCGCGATGACGATGACGAGGAACGGCAGCGACACGATCGCTTCGACCACCCGCATCACGATGCGGTCGACCCACCCTCCGATGTACCCGATGACCATCCCGATCGGTATGCCGATGAGTGCCGCGATGACGATCGCCTGCAACGCAGCAACGAGTGCGACGCGGCCGCCGAACACCGTACGGGCGAGGAGGTCCCGCCCGACGCTGTCGGTGCCCAGCAGATGCCGCCGTGAGGGGCCGAGCAAGGAGTCCATCAGGCTGCCGTCATCGGGGTGATCCAACGGGAGCAGCGGCGCCAACACCGTGGCCGCCACGACGAACAGCAACACCGTGAGCCATGCGATGTTGGACTTCGCTCCGGCGAAGCGGCGAACCAGGCGACGCCACGTCATGCGGGTCGGACCCGAGGGTTGAGCCAGGCGTAGAGGATGTCGAGCGCGAGGTTCACAAGGAAGACGGCAGCCACGGAGCAGACCACCACGCCCTGGATCACGTCGGGGTCGCGGCGCAAGACGGCGTCGATCGCAACGGCACCGAGACCGCGCAGGTTGAAGAGGCGCTCGACCACGATCGAACCGCCGAGGAGCGACGTCACCTGGAAGCTGAGCACCGTGACGACCGGTGCGGCCGCGTTCTTCAGGGCGTGCTTGAGAAGCACACGGCGCCGCGAAAGGCCGTGGGCGGCGGCAGCCCGGACGTACTCCTGCTGCAGGACGCCGATCATCGCGGACCTGGTCTGGCGGGCGATGGACGCGGCCGACACCAAGCCGATCGATAGGCACGGCAAGGTGATCGTGCGGAGCCACTCCGTGATGCTCGTGGTCGGGCCGACGAACCCCGTTGCCGGGAGCCACCTCCATCGGAGCGCGAACAGGAACGTCAGCAGCAACGCCAACCAAAACCCGGGGATCGACTGGCCCAGGGTGGCGATGGTGCTCAGAACACGGTCTGCAGGCCGGCCGGCTTTCAGCGCGCTGACGACACCGGCGGTCACGCCGAGCGATACGCCGACGATCAGGCCTCCCAACGTCAGGCTCAGCGTGATCGGCATCGCCTGCTTGATGGACTCAGCAACCGGAGCCTTGTTGTAGACGGAAGCGCCGAGATCGCCCCGAACGGCACCCGACAGCCACTCGACGTACCGGTGCCAGGTCGAGCCGTCGAGCCCCATCTCGACGCGCATGGCCTGGATCACGTCCGGCGACGCGTTCTGACCCGCGGCGATCCGGGCCGGATCTGCGTCGGACAGCGAGGCGAGGAAGAACGCGGCAGTCGCGACCGCGAACAGCAGTGGCACCACCAGGGCCGTCCGCAGCCATATCAGTTTGACCATGGCGACCCTTCCATAGTCGGACTATACAGTCGCGGTGCCTGCCGGTCGACCTGCGTCATTCGGAGTCCGTCTCGACGCCGAGCGACTCCAGTACTTGCTGCGTGTGTTCACCGAGTGAGGGCGATGGTCGCAGCGCGGGCTTCAGACGCCCGAAGGTCGCGTAGCTACCGACGAGCTCGGGGAGGCGTGGCTTCGAGTCACCAGTCACCTCGACCGCCCGGACCATCTCGTTGGCCAGCACCTGCGGGTCGTCAGCGACTTCGATGGGACGTTGGGCGACTGACCAAACGAACCCGGCGCCCTCGAGCTTCTTCCGCCAGGCGTCGGCTGTGTGCTCGGCGAACGCCGCATCGAGCAGCGTCACGACCTCGCCGCGGTGCTTCGACTGGGCGCGGTCGGTGTCGAAGCGGGAGTCGGTGGCCAGCTCGGGTCGACCGATGCGATGGCACAACTCCGACCAAGCGGCCGCCACTTTCGGGATCGTGATGACGATGAATCGCCCGTCGGAGGTGCGGTAGTAGTTCACGAGCGCAAGCAGTGGCTCGTGATGCGCCTGCGTCGCCAGGAGCCGCTTCCGGACGCCATGCTTCGCGGCCAGCACATCGAACGCCGTGAGCCAGAGGCCCGTACCGAGCAAGGACACGTCGACCGTCTGCGCCATCCCGGTCATGGCACGCTGCGCTATCGCCGTGCTCACGGCCCCGGCCAGGGCAACACCGGAGATCAGATCGCCCATCCCACCGCCGACGCCGAGCGGATACTCGAGATCCGGGTGGTGGTAGCTGTGAGCGAGTCCCGACCGGGCCCAAAAGGTTGCGTAGTCGAACCCGCCTCGGGCCGCTTCGGGACCCTCAAGGCCGGTGCCGCTCGATGAGGCGAGGATGATGGAGGGCTGCACCGCGCGAAGCGTCTCGATGTCCATGCCGAAGCGCTCGCGCGTGGCCGGCAGCAGGCTCGTGACGACGACGTCGGCCGAGGCCACCAATGCGTGGAGCCGCTCGCGGCCCGACGCCTCGCGCAGATCGGCGACGACGCTCTTCTTGCCGCGATTGAGCTGCTCGAACTGGATCACGGTCATGTCGATGCCCTCGACGCCGTCGACTTGCAGAAAGCCGCGCATCGGATCGCCCGCGGGCGTCTCGACCTTGATCACCTCGGCGCCCCAATCGCACAGCAGCGCGCACGCCGACGGGACCATCACCCAGTCAGCGACCTCGATGATGCGGATGCCTTCCAACGGACCTGTCATGTTCATCCCCCCGGATGTCTGGTGTTGCAACGCTTGGCCGATCAGCATTCGGCCATCTGGGTCATCTGGTCAACTGTGGTCCGACGGATCTTCGGCCGCTGATTGCAAGGTCGTCGTTCTGCTGCGCCCGGTGACACCGCTTCGATGCAGTGCTTCGATCTCCGAGGCTTCGAAGCCCGCCTCCGCCAGGACCTCGTCCGTGTGCTCGCCGACGGTCGCAGCGTGGCGGCGGACCGTGGCCGGAGTTGTGCCGTAACGGGCAGGCGTTGGTATCAAACGGTACGGACCGGTACGGGGGTGTTCGGCGATCGGCAGTTCGTCGACGAGGTCGCGCAAGGACCGGACAGCGCTCGCCGGGATGCCGTTCGCCCGGCAGAACGAGAGCCAGTGCTCGGTCGTCCGTGTCCGGACGATTTCCTCGACCTCGGCGTAGAGGCTGTCGGCGTTCTGGTTGATGGACAGTCGTGACTCGAGCCGCTGGTCGCCACCGGCGCTCTCACGTCCGCCGGCCCGGAAGATGGCCTCGTACGCCTCCGGGGTATGGGGAACGATCGCGATCCAACCGTCGCTGGTGCGCTTGGGGCGCCGTTTCGTCGTGAGCACTCGGCCATAGCCGGGCGCGGCGCCGCTCGCGACGTCCATCGCGGCATTGCCGTGTTCGACCAGAGTGAATGCAGCGATCGCGTCGGACATCGGGACCTCGACCAGCTGCCCATGCCCGGTGCGTTGCCGGTGGTAGAGCGCCGCCAGAACTGCCCAGAGGATCGTCAGCCCGGCCACCTTGTCCGCGACGACGTACGGCGACAGCTCCGGCGTCCCCGAGCGCAGCTCGTAGAGCGCGCAGACACCGCTCGCCGCCTGGATGATGTCGTCGAGCGCAGGCTCCTCCGCGTGCTCCGAGTCCGACGGGAAGCCGGCGGCCTGGCAATAGATGATGTCGCCTCGGACCGCGGCGACATCGCTGTACTCCAGACGCAGGCGGCGGCGCGCTCCTGGGCGGAGGTTCGTGATCAGCACGTCGCACGTGGAAGCGATGCGAAGGCACGCCTCGCGCCCCAGTGGATCCTTGAGGTCGAGGCAGATACTTCGTTTGTTGCGCAGGAGGTTGAGCGCCACGCCCGACATGTCCGGCGCAGGACCCGGCCCCATGGCCCGGTTGCGGTCGCCAGCACGGTCCTCCACGTTCACCACGTCGGCGCCGAGATCACCCAGGATCTGCGTGGCATACGGGCCCATGAGCACCGAGCTGAGGTCGAGGACCCGCACCCCCTCGAGGGGGCCGCACGGGTCGGGGACGACCGCTGGCCCGAGCTGCTCAACCGGTTCAGCCACGTGGACCGCCTCGAAGCTTGCGGTGATCCCAACTCACCAGGCGTTGTTCGTTCAGCACGAGGGCCACCCGCCCGCGTGCCATCGCCTCCACCGCATCGTCGCCGTTGCTCCCGGCAGGCACGGCGGCATACCGGCCGGCGATGCCGCGCACGATCTCGCGCACGAGGTCGCGGTCGTTGCTGATGTCGGCCGTGCCGACGATCTCCAGACCCCGGAGCGAGCTGTAAGTGTCGCCGTCCTCGATCAGGGCAGTGCACTGCCGGTTGCGCTCGAGGTTTCGCACCTTCTGGCTCTTGGCGTAGGCGGCCATGCCGATCGCGCCGGTTGACGTGAGCGCGAACCACATCGGCACGAGGTGGATCGAGCCGTCGTTGGCGAAGGTGGCCAGATTGAGCACGTTCGGCATGCCCAGGAACGAGGCCGTCTCGGCCTCGTCGAGTGAGGTGGAACGACGTGGCATCGCGTCAGCAGGGCGGTTGCGATACGTGGGGGAACAACTCCTCGAACGCACCGCGCGTGATGCGTCGAGCGACCGCCTCGTCGATGTCGTCGAGCAACTCGTGCAGCGTCTCCTGCGTGTGTCCGAAGGTCCCCTCGACATGCGGGTAGTCGGCGCCCCACGTCACGTTGCGATAGCCCATCGACCAGCACGCGGCCGGAGCCGACTCGTCGTGCTGGAACGAGGCGTACACCTGCCGGTACAGGATCTCCTTCGGAAGCGCCGAGAGTTCGGGTCGCACGAAGCCACGATGTTGGCGGTACGCCTCGTTCATCCGGTCTCCAAGAGCGGGGACCCAGGAAGCCCCGCCCTCGGAGATCAGGACCTTCAGAGCGGGGTGACGGTCGAGCGCGCCGCTCGCCACCAACTTGGTGGCAACCCGTTGCCCGCCGTAGGTGGTGTCGACGTAGTTGACGATCGCCCCGCCAGGCCCACGGGTCCGTACCGTGTCGCCGCCATCAGTGCCGATGTGGAACCCGACGACAAGGTTGGCCTCCTCCGCCACGGCCCAGAGTCGGTCCCACTCGTCGGAGTTGTAGTCAGGCACCGAGGAAGGTGTTCCGGTTGGCAGGCTGATGGCGTGCAGCCCGATCTCGGCGGCGTGCGCGGCCGCCGCGGCGGCATCTTCGATCGCGAGGAGCGGGATGTGGGCGCAGGGTACCAAGCGGTCCGGCGCCGCACCCTGGATCTCCGACACGAGCCATTCGTTCTGACCGCGCGCCGCAGCGCAGGCCAGTTCGCGGTCGCGCACGAGATGGGACCACATACCGAGTGAGGGGTAGATGACCTCGCCCCAGATGCCCTCGACATCGAGATCGATCAGCCGGAGACGAACGTCTCGAGCGCCCGGCGCTCGATGACCCTCATCCCACGCTGTCAGCTGACCGGCCCCGACCTTGGTCATGAAGCGCGGGAGTTGCCGACGGAAGGTCTGCCCGTCGACGTGCACGATCTCCTCGCTGTCGCTCACCCGCTCCGAACGCGGCATACGGGCCGCCTGTGCGGGCGGAAGGATGCTCGACCAGAGATCCTCCGGTTCCAGGAAGTGCGAATCGGCCGAGTGGGCCCAGATCTTCACCTGTTCGGGAGCTGCGACGACGGTCATGTAGACAGACTACAGAAGTCGGTCTACGTCGTCTAGGACCGCCCACGCGCCGGCTGCGCGAAGGCTCGCCGAGACACGCTCTACGGCCCCGGGTTGCGTCGTCATCTGGCTCGCTTCTCCGTGAACCGCCTCACCGCGTCGCGGAACTCGCTCGTCGTGCTCGCGAGCGACTGCGTGCGATTCTCGAGCTCGAGTGCTGCGGACAGGCTTGATTCGAGGTTGGCCCATGCCAGTTGCTTGGTCATACGGACGGCGGGGAGGCTGTTGGCTGCGATCGCATTGGCGGTAGCCAGCGAGCCAGCATCGAGGTCATCGACGAGTGCGGCGAGGCCGCACGCGTTGGCCTCGGCCGACTCCATCATCCTGCCGGTGAGCATCAGGTCCATCGCTCGAGACATGCCGATGAGGCGCGGGAGGTGCCAGCTGATCCCCGACTCGCCGGCCGACAGGCCGATCTTGATTGCGCCGACAGCGAATCTCGCCGACGAGGACATCAGGCGGACGTCCGCAGCGAGCGAGCGCGAGCGCCATGCCGAATCCGACAGCCGAGCCGTTCACTGCAGCGATGATGGGCACCGGACACGAGCGGAACGCCCGGATCACGTTGACGTAGCGGTCCGGTGCCCCGATCTGAACCTGCTGACGTGCGCCGGGTTCGGCGGAGGGCGCACGGGTCAGATCCGCCCCGGCACAGAAGGCGGCACCGGCACCGGTGAGGATGATGGCGCGGCACGCGTCAGTGGTACCGAGTTTCGTGAACGTGGCACATAGTTCGTCCGCCAACCGCGGAGCGACGGCGTTGCGCACTTCCGGTCGGTCCAGCGTCACGAGTGCGATGCTCTCTTCGGGCCACGTCAATCGCATGCCGTTGCGGTCCGGCGCGGCCGGCGAACCGGACGAGTCGTGAGCGCCACTCATCGCCGTTCCCTCGGCAGGTCCGACGCGCGTTCGCTGGTGATGTCCTCCGCGATCCACTGCTTCACTTCGAGTTCACGTCCTCACTCCTGGGACCGATGAGCGCGCTGATCTCTGAAGAGGCACTGAAGGACGAGGCGCCCCCATCGGGTCGAAAATAGTCAGACTACAGAGGACGTGACGGGTCGGCAACCTTCGTTCGCAGCGGAGGCCTGGCTGCCGTCGCGCTGGGCGTTGCGCGAGCCGTGGCGGTCTCAGACGGCGCCGGCCGCCAGGGTCCGTCCCCATGCGTAGTCGGGCTTGCCGATCGCGGTGCGCTCCAGTCGCGGCACCGCGATGAAGTCCTTCGGCAGCTTGTAGCGGGTGAGGTGCTCCCCCGCCGAGGCGAGGATGGCCGCTCGGTCCAGTTCCTGCCCAGGGGACAGCACGACCAGGGCGACCACTTCCTGCCCCCAGCGCTCGGAGGGTCGCCCGACCACCAGCGCCTCCTCGATCGCCGGGTGGAGCACAAGGACACGCTCCACCTCGTCGGAGAAGACCTTCTCCCCGCCCGTGTTGATGGTCGTGGCGTCACGGCCGAGCACTTCGATGGCGCCATCGGGCAGCCAGCGAGCTCGATCACCGGGCACCGTGCATCGCTGCCCGTCGATGACCGGGAAGGTGGCCGCGGTCTTCTCGGCGTCGTCCAGGTACCCGAGAGGGATCCGACCCCGACCCGCCAGCCATCCGATGGAAGCGTCCTCCGGAGCAAGCCAGCGGTCCATCTCGACGGAGACGATGCCGGCATCGGAGGTGGGATTGAACACCCCGGGACGCGTCTCGGTCTTGCGCACTGAACGGGCCAGAACGCCGGATTCCGAGGATCCGATGCCGTCGGTGACGCGGACGGTTCCACCGAGGGCCTCGGCCAGCTGCAGCTTCACCGCGGGCGTCATCGCCGCGGCGCCGTTCATGATGACCCGCAGCGAGGACAGATCGAATCGGTTACGCCGAAGTGCCTCGAGCATCGGACGCCCGAAGGCGTCGCCGACCACGACGGCGAGCTCAACGCGATCGCGCTCGATCGAACGCCAGATCTCGTCGGCATCGATGCCGTACGGCGGATCGGGAAACACCACTGTGCCGCCGGAGACACCGAGCAGCAGGGCAAGCCCGATGCCCGTCAGGTGCATCATCGGCGGGGCGATCTGCGCTCGCAGCTCGCGCTTCCCCGCACCTCGGACCAGGTCATCAAGGGTCCGGATCTGTTCGCTCGACACGATGTGGCGGTCGCCCAGCATGGTGCAGATGAGATCGGCCTGCCGCCACAGCACCGCCTTGGGCCGACCGGTGGTCCCGCCCGTGCAGATGATGCACAGATCGTCGACCGTGGGCTCCTCCATGTCGTCGGTGGTCAGCGAGGGGTCGGCGATGATGTCCTCGTACAGCACGGCACCCGGGACAGCGGGTGCGTCACCGCCGACCTGGATCAACACGTCGACGCAGCTCAGCTCGGGGAGCACCGTGCGCAGCGTCTCTGCGAACTCGACGTCGAAGATGACGCCGCGGCATCGGCTCATCGACATGACCTCGACGAACTCCTCGGCGACGTAGCGGTAGTTGATGTTGACGGGCACGACACGGGCACGGAAGGCCGCTAGCAGCCCCTCCACGTAAGCGGGACGGTTCCCGACGTAGAACGCGAGATGGTCCTGACCGGACTCCCAGCCGTTCAGCTCCGATCGCGGCACCCGGTGGCCTAGCCCTGCTCGATGCAGCGTGGCGGCGAGTCGCTCGGCGTGTTGACGTGCTTCGTCGAAGGTGGTGGTTCCGGTTGACGTGATGATGTAGGGCCGGTCGGGGAACTCCGTTGCGATGCGCTCGAACGCCGTCCAGATCACCGGGTCTTCGATCATCGTGCGACGCCCTCGCCCTCGGACTCGACCACCGCACGCGCCCACCGGTAGTCCACCTTGCCGGTTGCCGTCCGCACGATCGCATCCGCAACGATCACCGCCTTCGGGAGCTTATAACGAGCGATGTGCTGCGCAGCAGTGGCGACGACGGCGGCGAGATCAATGGATCCGCCCGCTCGAAGCGCAACGATCGCCACCACCTCCTGGCCCCATCGGAGCGAGGGCCGGCCGAGCACCACCGCCTCCAACACGCCCTCGTCGTGGAGCAGCGCGGCCTCGACTTCCGGAGCGAAGATCTTCTCTCCGCCGGAGTTGATGGTCGTGGCCTCGCGGCCCAGCAGCTTGATGCGCCCATCTGATCGCCAGCGTGCGTAGTCACCGGGCACGGAGTAGCGGACGCCCTCGATGACCGGGAAGGTCGCTGCGGTCTTGACGGGGTCCCCGAGGTACCCGAGTGGCACCAGTCCGGCCGTCGCAAGCCAGCCCACCCGGTCATCGCTGGGACCCAGGATGAACGAGCGCGACTCGTCCAGGATGCGGGTGTTCGGGCTCGGCTGGAAGGTTCCTGCCTCCTCCTGGCCGGTCCAGACGCTGCTCGCCTGCAGGCCGGATTCCGATGAGCCGAGTCCCTCGCGGATGATCAGCGGGCGTCCGGCCGCGGCCGTGATGCGCGCCTTCAGTTCAGGTGCCAGCGCAGACCCGCCGCTGCCGATCACCGCCAGCGACGACGTGTCGAAGCGGCCTTGCTCCATGACCGACGCGAGCGGCCCGCCGAACGCGTCACCGACGATCGTGAGGTGGTTCACCCCAAAGCGCTCGATCGCCTGCAGCGTCTCCGTCGCGTCGAAGCCGCGCGGTGGACCGGCGATCACCATCGAGGCTCCGACCGACGCGTACAGCATGCACATTCCGGTGCCGGCGAAGTGCATCAGCGGCGATGCACACATGGCTCGAAGTGCTGTCTTGTGAGCTTCGGCGACCAGGTCATCGACTGACGACACGGGGGCACCGGAGACGGTGTGATTCTTGCCCATGATCCCGCGAAACAGGTCACCCTGGTGCCACAGCACCGCTTTGGGCATGCCGGTGGTCCCGCCGGTGCAGACCACGCACAGATCGTCTGCCTGCGGCTGGGGCAGCACGACATCGTCCACGCTGGCGTCCGCCATGATCGCCTCGAAGGGCACGGCCCCCGGCACGACAGGCTCGTTCCCACCGCCGACTTCGATGAGCAGCTTCAGCGGACCGGTCCGATCGAGCAACTGGCGAATGGTGTCTGCGTTGTCCGCCTCGTACACCAGCACGTTCAAGCCACAGTGATCCACCAGATAGGCCAGTTCCTCGGCAACGTACCGGTAGTTGACGTTGGCCGGCGCGCACCGCGCCCGGAGGGCCCCGAACATCGCCTCGACGTACTCCGGCCGGTTGCCCGTGCAGATCCCGACGTGATCCTGACCGGACTCGTGGTTGACCAGCTCCGAACGCTCTCGCTGCACACCGAGCCCCTGAGCAGCGAGGAAGCGGGCGAAGCGCCGGGTGCGGGCGAGCACCTCGCTGTAGCTCCGTTGCCCCGTCGGCCAGACCAGGAACGGTCGATCACCGAGATCCGACGCGATCGCGTCGAACACCACGGAAAAGGCCACGGACTCCATCTGGTTCCCCCTGATCTTCGGACGACTCTAGTCAGACTATAAGTCTGAAGGGCTGAGCGCCTCCTTTCGCTACGGAAATGAGGCTTGGATGTAGTTTGTCTACACTTCGGGCATGAAGCTTGCCGCCACGTCGGGTCCCAACGGCACGCCGAGCGTCGAGCTCTTGCTTGCCCTCGAGCAGGCCGGATACCACTCCTACTGGTCTGCCGAGGACTGGGGCGCCGACGCAGTGTCCCAGCTCGCGTGGCCCGGCTCGCACACCTCGACGTTGGTCCTGGGAACGTCGATCATGCAGCTCCCGGGTCGCTCGCCGGCGCTCACTGCGATGACGGCTGCAACCATGGCCAACCTGTCGGGAGGTCGGTTCATCTTGGGGCTGGGGCCGTCGGGTCCACAGGTCAGCGAAGGATGGCATGGGGTGGCGTACGCCCAGCCGCTCGCACGACTCCGAGAATACGTCGGCGTCGTCCGCCAGGCTCTGGACCGCACTGATGCCTTGAGCGCCGAGGGCCGGCACTACCAGATTCCGTACTTCGGCCCCGGTGCATCTGGCCTCGGGAAGGCGCTGCGCATGAACCAGGAGGTCCGCCACAACGTCCCGATATTCGTCTCGGCCATGGGCCCGAAGGCGCTGGAACTGGCCGGCGAGATCGCCGACGGGGCGATCGCCACGCTGGTCGACCCGGATCAGATGTCCGTAACCTGGTCAGCCATCGACGTCGGGCGGGGGCGCGGCGGACGGACGTCGAACGACTTCACATTGGTCGTCCATGCGGCGTGCGTCGTCGACGACGATGTCGCCGCATGCTTCGAACGATTGCGCCCCGGCTTCGCCCGGACGCTCGGCGGGTACGGTGCGGCGAGCCGTAACTTCTATGTCGATCAGGTCACACGCCTGGGCTTCGGGAGCGTCGCTGCCCGCGTGCAGGAGCTCTACCTCGCAGGGCGTCGGGCGGAAGCCGCGGCAGCGATCCCGGACGAACTGATCGATGCCGTGCAACTGGTCGGTCCCGTCCAACGCATCCGTGACCGGGCTCGCCGCTATGCCGACGCCGGCGTCGACGTGCTGATGCTCGGCACCAACGACCTGCGCGTGCTGCGCGCTGTTGCCGACATCGGCGGGTGACGGCGCTTCTCGGGCCGCTTCGCAGAAGAAGGCTCCGCTCTACCGCTGGGCGAGCAGCGGCAGTCCCGGGATCGGGCTGCGCCCACGCACAACGTGACGGCGGGCGATGGAGCCGATGTACACGTCGCAACCGTCAGGCCCACCGAAGCTCACGTTGGTGGGCATGCGGAGCAACGCTCCGGCAGGATCGTGCATGATGGTGACGATCTGACGGTCGGGCGTCACGGCCACGACCCGGTTCTGCGTCGGCAGCGTGACCCACAGGTTCCCTTCGGCATCGAACGCGCAGCCGTCGGTGAACCCCCACTCGGCGATCACCGCCAGGTCGAGGTTCGCGGCTGTGCGCTCACGATCCGCCCAGGCCACTTGGGCGGCTGCTTCGCCCCACACTTGCCGATCGCGGAAGGTGGCATACACCTCCAACGGCCCGAGGCTCCCGTCGTCGGTGATCAAGAAGCGGACGACGTCCCCGTAGGTCGTCCGGCAGCAGTAGAGAAAATGTTCATCGGCATCGAGCGTCAAGCCGTTCGGGAGGACGATGCCGTCGGCGACGATCTCCGGAGGACCGTTGGGAGGCAGACGGAACACGTAGCCGTCAGCCTCCCCGTACACCCCTGCCGCCATCGCGTCGTCGGACTGCGAAGACTCCGAGCAGTAGATGGACCCATCGCGCGCCAGGATCGGATAGTTCGGGTGTCGAAGCACCCGGCCCTCAACGGCGTCGCACAGCACCGACATCTCCTGCGTGGCGAGGTCGCAGCGTTGCAGCGCCCCGCTCGCGAAGTTGGCGATCACGACGGCCGTGTTGTCTTCCGTCAGGTTGATGCCGTTCGGCTCGCCGCCAGCCTTCCCGACCGCGCGGGTCGTGCCATCGGAAAGGATCTCGCTCACGGCCGCTGATGCATCGCTGACGAAGACACGGCCGTCTCGGCCTACGGCAACGTCCTCCGGTCGGTTGACCCCGCGACCGACGACGGTGAGGTCGTCGAGAGCGATGAAGGCGAGGCCGGTCATCGGGCAAGGACGAGAACCGAGCACCGACCGTGCGAGCTCATGCAGTGACCTCGGCCCAACCCATCATCTCGGCGAAGTTGGTCTCGAAGAAGCGCCGCTTGGTCTCCTCGGAGTGCGCAGCGATCGATGCGCTGAACCGACCGAACGGATCGCGGCCACCTTCCTGGTGCGGGTAGTCCGTCGAGAAGCAGTACAGACGGTCATTCGACTCGTTGATCAACTCGCCCGTGTCCTCGAAGTTGGTCGGCGTGAAACGCACCTGCGCCGTGATCTGCTCCGAGGGCCGCCGCTTGAGCTCGCGCAACTGCGGCTCCGACTTCGCCCAGATGGCTGCGGCGTTGTCCAGTCGTCGAAGGAACGAGGGAACCCAGTCGGCGCCGAACTCGATCGCGCCACCCATGAGGCGGGGGAATCGCTCGAGCACGCCGTCGAAGATGAGCGCCGTCATCCACTCCTCCACCCGGTGGTGCACGGAGGGGTAGTCCTTGCCACGCACGCCCTCGCCGCTGCCGACGAAGTCAAGCGGCGCCGGGCGACCGTTGTTGGTGTACTCCCGGCGCAACTGGACCGCTTGGAACCCGATGTGCACCATCCACGGCACGCGAGCTTCCTCGAGGGTCCGCCAGAACGGGTCGAGGTCGGGGTGGCCTGGCGACTTGTCGCCGGCCGGTCGCGCCGGGACAAGGATCGCCTTGCACCCGAGCTCGATGGCCGTTCTCGCGCACTCCACAGCTCGGTCGACATCGCTCAACGACACCACGCCCACCGGCAGCATTCGCTTGTCCTGCTCGCAGAACGCGGCCAAGGCCCGGTTGTGCGCGAGCAGCCCGCCGTAGATGACATCGGGGTCACGAGAGACCATCACCGGAATGGCCGAGAACGTCGAAAACACCAGCTGTGCCTGCACGTCGATGATGTCGAGCACCTGCGACCGCTCGCCCGCGTTGAACGCGCCCAACGCCTGGTAGCCCTTGGGGCCATTCAGCGGATCACGGGCCAGCTCGGCGATCTGGTCGGCCGGATGCGCGCCCGCCTCCGCAAGCCGCAGGAACTCGGCGAGCCTGCCTCCCGCCTTCGCCACCGGGGGAACGGGAAGCTTGTCGCGCAACGCGGGATCGAGAAACTCCCTGATGAAGCCGAGCGGCTCCATAATGTGGCTGTCCGCGTCGTAGACGACCGCTGGACGACTGCTTGCTGTGGTCACTGGGGCTCCTTGTTGTCGTTCAGGAACGGGATTCGAAGCGCAGTGTAGTCGGACTACAGAGGACACGACCAAACCGGGCGCCTCGACGCACCTTCTCCTAGTCAGCGCGGTCAATGAACGCTCACGTCGGCCCGACATGCCCCGCCTAGATGTACCCGGCCACCAAGTTGGTGACGGGAGCCGGCTGATGGGTGGGTGACCACCGAGGGCTGTGTGGCGTCGTTCAGTGTTGTAGTGGTCGGCGAGATGTCCTGGCAAGAGTTCGAGCTACTTGTCGGCGAAGTTTTCCGTCGGCGTGGCTACAGGGTCGAAGAACGTGGCGGACGTGGTCCCGATGGTGGCGTCGATCTCATCGCTCGACGCGGAGGCGAGACAGCGCTTGTCCAATGCAAGCATTGGCGTTCGAAACAGGTCGGCGTGGGTGTCGTTCGCGAGTTGCTCGGGTCGATGACGGCACTCGACGCGAAAGCTGGTTGGTGGTTACCTCGGGGCGGTTCACGGCCGAGGCGGAACGCTTCGCTGCGGACCAGGGCCTTGAGTTGCTCGATCGGGCGGCTCTCCGCTCTCTGGCCCGCCACGCAATCCCACCGGGCCGGGGACCAACGGCGACTGTTGTGCTCGAGTCTCCGGTGTTTGCCGAGGCTCTTGCTGACGCCGGGGTGTTGGTCTCGTCCCCGGCGTGCCCTCTTTGCGCTCGAACGATGATCCAGCGGACGGCTCGTCGCGGCGCAACGATTGGTTCGATGTTCTGGGGATGTCCCGCGTTCCCGGGTTGTCGCGGAACAAGACGTGCGTGAGCGACCTTTTTCAGTCGAGCGAGATCTCGTTGAGACGGTTCTGCTGCAGCGCGAACAGAAACGGGCCTTCACGTTCTCTGCAGATTGCGGCGAGGTCGGTAAGTGCACGGATGATTCGTTCCGCCATCTCGGACGCAGGCAGGTTGGCGTTCGTGATGACGGCAGCTCGGACGCGGGACTCGACCAACGCTCGGCGCTCGGCCCCGACGTAGCGGATGCGGTTGTCCTTCATGAGGGCGAGCCATCCGTGTTCGCCGCAGAGTTGGAGCGAATCGGTGTCTTCGATGTCTCGTCTTGAGGGATGTCGTAGTGCTCGGCCAGGGTCACAACACGAAGGCCTTCGGCACGGAGTAGCTCGGGGACCCTCTTGCGGCCAAAGCTGCGACCTGCGGAAGAGGTCAGGCAGCCCGTCGGGATGCGACACGCAACGCGTCCTCGATGTCAGCGACGCTCACGCCGAACTCCTCGGTGAGCTCGTCGATCGACTCGCCGGCCTGGAATCGCGGGCGTCAGTGGGCGGCCACAGCTCAAGCGATGACTTCGCCTTCGCCCAGCATGCCGCGAGCGAAGTGCGGTTCACCCTTGCCCGTGACGTCGGGGAGGAAGCAGAGCAGGGCGACCTTCCCGGCCGGCAGGTCGATCGGGAGAAACCCCGTCGCTTTCGGAGCGATGCCTGCTACCCCGATGGCTGCGGTAAACGGGGGCGGACCGGAGGGCGCAGGATTGGCAAGGAAGTCGAGAACGTCCTTCACCGTCTTGCCGGGAGCGAGGCTGAACATCACCAGTTCATGGGCCTGCTTGCCGTCGTTGCGTACGCCGAGCAAGCTGCCGCGCTTGAGCTTCACGTTGCCCTTGAACAAGAAGTCATGAAGTTCGACGATGCTCGTCGTTTTCGGCTGGCGGTTCATTTGCCCGCCGATGGTCGACGTCACATCAAAGGACGTGATGAAACCCTTCGTCGCCTTCGGCTTGCCATCGTTGCCGGGCACGAGGTCCGCCGCGACGTAGCTCCCAGCAGCGAGATTCACCATGACGCTTGTCGATGCACCCGGCAGCGAGACGGCCGGACCGCCCGACGCGAAAGTCCCCGCCATCGCTCGCTCACCTTCCTCGGCGAAGCGAGTGAAGAACTCGGCTGCGGTGGTGTTCTTGGGCAGCCGGATCAGCGACGCCTGGTGGGGTTGGCGATCGCCGTTGGTCAAGACGACCTTGGTCCATCCGGGACGCAACTTCACCACGTTCGTGCGCAACGCGTCGGCAGTTGCGGTGAACTCGATGGTTTGCATTGATTGCGAGTCGTTTTTCTTCGTGGCCGCAGCAGCTGGCCCGGCGAGGGGGGCTGTGATGGCAAGTGCGAGAGCGGCGCCGAAGATCTTGGTGAATGGTGACGGAAACATGGTTGTACTCATTTCTTGGTTGGTTGGTTGGTTGGGTGGGTCACTGTTGACCTCGTTCATCAGCCATGCCGCTGCCGCGTCTTCCGGGGCAGTCAGCGAGAAACCACCCGGGC
>JANOHI010000329.1:0-10908 GCA_031406385.1 Acidimicrobiia bacterium | reverse complement strand
GGAGTTCATCTACCGCCACTCCTGGTCGGAAGACATGATCACCATGTGGGACAACCGCTCCGTGATCCACGCCGCGACCGGTGGATATCAGGGTCATCGTCGCCTCCTCCAGCGCATCACGCTGACGACCCGCCCGTAGCGGGTGGCCCCGCGGCGGGACCTCCGGGCGTCAGCGGTTCGAGGCGAAGAACTCGCCGATCCATCGGGCGACAACGTGACGATCGAGTGGACGGTCCAGCGTCGCCCGCGCTTTGGCAACCCTCTGCGCGCCTATCAACTCGATCCGGCCGGCCAAGAGGTGATCGGCGAGGGGCGGAACGAACTCGGGATGTACCTGGATCGTCCATGCCCGCTCGCCAATTGCGAAGCCGCCATAGGGGCAGTAGTCCGAGCTGAAGAGCAGCTCGGCCGCGTCGGGTAGTCGAGTCACCTGGTCCTGGTGGCTGCCGATCAGGGCGACGGTGTCGTTGCCCTCCCCCATCCACGATCGGCGGGTAACGACGTCGAACTCACGCACACCCACCCCCCATCCGTACGGTGACTTCTCGACCGTTCCGCCGAGCGCCTGGGCGAGCAGCTGATGACCGAAGCAGATCCCGACGAACGGTGCCTCCACTGCCACGATCTCACGCAGCAGATCCTCGGCATCGGCCAGCCACGGCACAGGATCGTATGCGGACAGACGACTCGGCGAGGACAGCCAGCCATCGCATGCGCGCAGATCATCAGGGAAGCGTCCCTCGTCGAGGTCATAGCGCACGAGCTCGATCCCCTGACCTTCGAGCAGCGAAGCGAAAAGCTCCGGATAGTCGCCGGCGACGTGAACGCTCTTCGGGTCGACATGACCCATCATGAGCAGACCGATCTTCAACGGACCGGTACTGGCCTGACCCTGCGATGGGCTGCTCCGCTTCGCTTCACTGCTCACAGCGCGCGCTCCGACCGAGGACCGGTAGTCCCGGAGTGACTCATGTCGACGCCCTCACCGGAACGAGAACACCGGCGCCGCGGCTCGCTCGAGCGACGGGAGAAGGCCGCGTGAGCGGAGGATCGGCATCACGCCCTCGCCGAACCAGTAGGCCTCTTCGAGGTGCGGGTACCCCGACAGGATGAACTCGTCGAAACCGAGCGCGTGGTACTCCGCTATGCGGTTGGCCACTTCGTCGTGCGAACCGACCAACGCCGTGCCCACGCCGCCGCGCACCATGCCGATGCCGGCCCACACGTTCGGATGGATCTCCATGCGCTCCGTGGCCCGCGCACCCTGAGCAAGCTCGGCCGGGCGTCGCTGACCGTTGGACGCGGTGCGGGCTAAGTCGGCTTGGGCGGCAGCGATCGACTCTGCGTCCATACCGGCCACCAGGCGGTCGGCCTCGGCCCACGCCTGTTCGCTCGTCGGACGGCTGATCACGTGAAAGCGGATGCCGAAGCGCAACGTCCGTCCGGCGGCAGCGGCGAGCGCACGCATCCGCTCAAGCCGTTCGGCGACCATACCTGGCGTCTCACCCCAGGCGAGGTACACGTCGACGCCCTCGGCCGCTACCTTCTCCGCGGCATCGGACGCACCGCCGAAGTAGATCTCGGGAACGGGACCCGGGATCTCACGCGTCGTCGCCCCGCTCACGTTGTAGTGCGCACCCTCGAACGTAAACGGCTCGCCGGTCCACGCGCCGCGCATCACGCGGACGAACTCAGCCGTGCGCTCATAACGGGTCTCCTTGTCTTCCCACACGCCGAAGCGGGCAAGCTCGGCCTGCTCGGCGCCGGTCACGATGTTGATCTTCAGACGACCGCCGGAGATCCGCTGATACGTCGACGCCATCTGCGCCGCGAGCGTCGGCGAGAGCAGTGCCGGACGGAAGGCGACGAGAAACTTCAGCCGCTTCGTCAGCGGCAGGAGTGCCGCCGTGGCCAGCCACGCGTCTTCGCACCCCGTGCCGCAGGGTGTGAGCACGGCGCCATAGCCGAGCTCATCGCACGCGATCGCGATCTGCGCGAGATAGCCGAAGTCGGGAGCGCGGCGATGCGGCGACGGTCCCGACGGAAGCACATCGCGCGAATCACCGCCCGTCGGAAGGAACCAGTGGACATCCAGCACGGCGGCGATCCTACGAGAGACCGGTCGGCCCGGACAGTTGCGCCACCCCTACCGGCTCGTGCCCGTTTGCCAAGAGCGGATGGTTCTGCGAGGGTCATGGAAGGGCAGCCGCTCGCTTTCGAGAGAACGGAACACCGACGTGGCCACCAAGCTCCAGTCCCTGAACGTCCTTCCGGCAACGGCGGACCATCCGCTCGGCGAGGCCGTCCGGGCCGACGGACGCGTCCTCACGTGGACGGAGCTCGAAGAGCGCGCCCGCCGCTTCGCCCACGGTCTGCGACACGAGCATCTCCACGAGGGCGACGCCTGGGGGATCCTCGCCCGAAACCGCCTCGAATGGGCCGAAGCGGCTCTGGGAAGCGGACGAGCCGGCTGCCGTTACGTGCCGCTCAACTGGCACCTCATCGCCGGCGAGCTGACCGAGCTGCTGCTCGACTCGGGCTCCAAGTTGTTGATCGTCGCACCGGATCTCGAGGCCGTGGGCCGCCAGGCCGCCCGGGCCGCCGGAATCACGCGGGTCATCGTGTTCGGCGAAGAGTACGAAAGCTGGCTCGCCGCCCAGACCTCCACACCGCCCGTGGAATGCACCATGGGCGCGCCGCTGCAGTACACCGGCGGCACGACCGGCCGATCAAAGGGCGTCGTACGTGCCGGGGCGGCCGCGAGTGCAAGCAACATCGCTGCGGTCTCCTCGCGCTGGGGCACGTTGGTGCACATGCCCGAGCGAGCCCAGATGATGCTGGCGACCCCGGCCTATCACGCTCTTGGCGGAGCGGTGCTCCTCGTGGCCATGGCCCGTGGCAATCCGTTGCTCATTGTCGAGCGATGGGATCCGGAAGAGATGCTTGCGCTCATCCAGGAGCACCGCGTCGTCGGCACGCCCATGGTGCCGACCCAGTTCGTCCGCCTGCTCAAGCTCGATCCGAGAATCCGCAACCGCTACGACGTGTCGTCACTCCGGTGGGTGCTGCACACCGCGGCCCCGTGTCCCGAGTGGGCCAAGCGAGCCATGATCGAATGGTTCGGCCCGGTCATCGTCGAGCTCTACGGATCGTCGGAGGGTGTCGGGCCGGTGATCGCCACGTCCGAGGAATGGCTGGCCAAACCGGGCACGGTCGGACACGCCACGGACGTGCTCCAGCTTTCCGTGCTCGACGAGGACGGCAACGACCTCCCTCCGGGCCAGATCGGCACGATCTACGCCAAACGGGTCGACGGCACACCGTCGTACTTCGGCGACCCGGCGAAGACCGCAGCCATGGTCCGCCCCGACGGACGCTTCACTGTCGGCGATCTCGGCTGGCTCGACGAGGACGGCTACCTCTTCCTGGCCGATCGACGTGTCGACCTGATCATCTCCGGCGGCACCAACATCTACCCGGCCGAGATCGAGGCGGTGCTGAGCCAGCACCCCCACATCGCCGATGTTGCCGTGTTCGGTATCCCCCACCCCGAGTTCGGCCAGGAGGTGAAGGCGGTCGTGGAAGCGGTCGAGGGCGCAGAGCTCGATGTGCACGAGCTCATTGCCTACGCCCGGGCCCAGCTCGCGTCGTTCAAGGTGCCGAAGTCGATCGACGTCATGGACAAGCTCCCGCGAGAGGCGAGCGGCAAGCTCAAGAAACATCAACTCCGCGCCCACTACTTCGACTGACCTGTCAGCGTTCCAACGTTCGATAGCGGATGCGAAGCGACGAGCATGCTCGTCGGATGCCGGGGCCATCGTGGCGCGAGGAAACCAGGATGGAGGCCCCGAGATGCTCTGCGGCGCTCACGGCTTCGGATCCGAGCGTCGAAAGCGCGGAGTGATCTTGAACGAGCCGCCTCATCCGCCACGCCAGTTCTTTCATCGCCACGATCTCGATGTTCTATCCCTACCAAGTGTGCGACGGCTCACCGTCAGTGCCGATTCGAGAGGGCCCCTGCTCGCAGTAACTGAGCGGACTGTCCTACCCTTCCCTCCGTGGCTGACGTGCGAGCATCCGATCCGTTCCCACCGGGGTTCTTCGGCCGGTCCGACGAATCCCCGGACGATCGGTTCTACTCGTTCGATCGGTTGGTCACCCACATCGACGACGGAGCCATCGCTGCGGTCGGCGCGCTCTACGACGAGCTCGAGTTGACCGGCGATGTGCTCGACATCTGTTCGTCGTGGGTTTCGCATTTCCGCACCGCTCCGGCCCGCCTCGTCGCGATGGGGATGAACGCCAAGGAACTGGCGGCGAACGAGATGGCGTCGTCGTGGGTGGTCCGGAACCTCAACGTCGAGCCGGTGCTCCCGTTCGAGGACGGATCGTTCGACGCCGTCACGTGCTGCGTCTCCGTCGACTACCTGACCAAACCGCTCGAGGTCTTCTCCGAGGTGGCGAGAGTGCTTCGCCCCGGCGGTGTGTTCGTGTGCACGTTCTCGAACCGGTGCTTCCCGACCAAGGCGATACGCGGATGGCTCGCGACCGACGACGCCGGCCGATGCCACATCGTGGCCACCTACTTCCGCGTCGCCGGTTACTTTACCGACCCGGTCGTCGAACGTCGCAACCCCGATGCCCGCACCGATCCGCTCTATTCGGTGTGGGCGCAGCGTTCCCAGCCGGATTGAGATGTTCATCTCATCTTGACATGATCATCTCAGTTTGTCACGCTGAGCCCCGTGGGACTCCGAAACGAACACCGCCGACTGACGCACTCGAAGATCGTTGACGCAGTTCTCGCGCTCGTGGCCGACGGATCGCTCGACGAACTCTCGATGCCCGCGGTGGCCAAGCGGAGCGGGGTTTCGCTCGCCACGATCTATCGGTACTTCCCGACCAAGGACGACCTGATCGCGGCGGCCGCTGAACAACCTGCACGAGCCGCCTACGCCGTCGGTGACACCGCAACGGTGTCCGACGACCACCCGGACGACGACGTCTTCGCTCGCTTCCAGCGAGCGCTGTGGCACGACTTCTCCCACAACGTGGAACTCCTCCGACATCAGATCTCCTCGACCGCCGGACGAGAGATGCGCCGCGCCCGACTGGAGCGGGGCCGACGCCAACTTGCTGCGTACGTCACCGACCAGGGCGTGGACCCTGCCAGTCCATCCGGCGAACGTCTGATTTCGATGCTGCTGCTCGTCAGCGGGTCTCTTGCGCTGGTGGAACTCCACGATCGCCAGGAGCACTCCGTCGACGACGCCCTCGACATATCGGTCTGGGCAGTGCACACGCTCATCGACGCCACCAGAACTGCCCAAAAGGAGAACACCCCGTCATGACCGTCGCCTCCCTCGAACAGGACACGTTCCGCCAACCCGGCCCGGGCGGCTGGAAACAGCTAGCTGATCACTTTCCCGGGGCACTCACCCCCGAGTTCCAACGCATCTTCAGCCAAAGCTGCCCCGCCGGCATGGCGATGTACATGGAGCGCTACGGCGTTCTCGCCCGGTCCGTCGAGATCGCTTTCGTGAACGGTTACCTCTACCTCACCCCGGTGCCGATCTTCGGCCCACGGGAGATGCGCCGAAGCCCACCGATCGCCGCGGTGTGGCTCATGGCGCGCATGCACCCGGAGTTTCGGCGCCGCACGCGTGCAGCCGAGCGCGCGCTGGCGACGAGACCGTGGCGAGAAGTGACCGCGCATTGGTTCTCCGTCGAACGAACACAGTGGCACCAACGGAACACCGCGCTGCAGATCATTGATCCAAGCGCGCTTACGAATACGGATCTCGCAGAACATCTGCGAGCGTGTCGAGTCCTCGTCGGCGAGGGGTACCAACGCCACTTCGAGTTGCACGGCGACGATCTCCTGCCAGTCGGCCTCCTCATCACGAGATGCGCCGAATGGGGTGTCGACGCAGCCACGGCGATGCGCGCTCTCGATGGAGCATCGCCCCTGTCGGCCGGTACCGCGACTCCCCCCGATTGGCAGCTGATCACCGGATACGACCTCGACTGCCTGGCCTGGGTCGAGTTGGTGAGCCGTCCGACGCTCGGCGCGAAGAGGTCAGCCCCCGACGCCGTCGATCTCCGTGACTTCGTCCTGACCGAGCACCACGACGAGTTGCAACGACTGGTCGACGACGCGCGGGCTGCGGTGCCGTTGCGCGACGACAACGGGGTCCTCACGGCGGCCTGGCCGATGGGATTGCTTCGCCGGGCGATGCTCGCGGCCGGCCGTCGACTCGGATTCATCGATCCGTCTCTCGCCGTTGAGATGGCGACCGACGAGCTCCTCGCGTTGCTCGACGGAGCAGCGACTCCAAGCGTTCACGAGCTCACGGCCAGGCGCGCCGACCGGGCTCGCCGGTCACAATTGACGGCACCGAACTCCATTGGACCGGAGTTCGCCATCCCACCGCTCAACGCGCTCCCGCGACCACTCGCCCGCATCGGTGCTGCGCAGCTGGCAACCGCTGATCACATGATGGTGGAAGCGGAGACCGCCGGGATCGGTGTCGGTGATGCTCCGTATACCGGCCGGGCGCTCGTCGTCGATGATCCATCCGTGGCAGTGGATCTCATAGAGCCCGGCGACGTCGTGGTGACGCACTGCACGAGTCCGTCGTGGAACTCGATCCTCGTGCTCGCGGGCGCTCTCGTCACCGCTCACGGAGGGCTGCTCTCCCACGCCACGATCATCGCCCGCGAGCTCGGCATCGCCGCCGTCATCGGCGATGCAACGGCATGCACACGCCTCGTCACCGGGATGACGGTCACCGTCGACCCCCGAAACGCGACCGTCACCATCGTCTGACTACTCCGATCCCGACCTGATCGATAGGCGTGCCCGCGATAGGTTCGCCAGTCATGGAGGACCGCGAACGGCAAGCTTGGATCGACGTCATCGGCGAGGCCGACGCCGACGGGCTGCTCGCCGAGCTCTACGGCGCGGAGAAGGACCGCGAGACGGGACTTGTCGACAACATCTTGAAGGTACACAGCCTTCATCCGGAAACCCTCCGTGCACATGTCGATCTGTATCGCACGGTGATGTATGGACAGT
Organism: Acidimicrobiia bacterium; assembly: GCA_031406385.1. Taxonomy (GTDB): domain Bacteria; phylum Actinomycetota; class Acidimicrobiia; order Acidimicrobiales; family JANYDT01; genus JANLQX01. The sequence continues at coordinate 3,830 of JANOHI010000329.1, read as the reverse complement.
CCGGGATCACCCGGGTAGAGCGAGAGATGATCGGCGTGGTCGTGTCGCGGATCAACGGTTGTCACTATTGACTTGCGCACCATGCGGCCGGTCTGGTCCGCCTCACGAAGAACCCCGCTTTCGTACGCGCGCTTGTCGTTGACGAACAGCGCGTCGAACGCACGGTTCGGCACGCCGCGATCCTCGCGTATGCCGTCAAGCTGACCCTCACCCCGGCGGCAATGACGGAGGACGATCTGTTCGACATGCGGGTATGCGGTCTGACCGATCGAGATGTGCTCGACGTCAATCAGGTCACTGCATACTTTGCCTACGTGAACCGAGTTGCCGACGGACTCGGCGTGACGACTGACGGCTACGCCGAGGAAAGCTACAACGCTCTCGTCGACCGAGGGCACTGACCTTCGGCTACAAGAACCCGAGCGCAGTGGCGTCGTGACGGAGGAGGTCCCGATGGTCGGGGTGAGCGATCCCGATAAGCGCCGTGGCACGCTCGCGAATGGTGCGGCCGCGGAGTTCGGCGATCCCGAATTCCGTGGCCACCTTGTCGACGGTGTTCTTCAGCGTGGTGACGACCTGACCCTGGCCGAGCTGGGGAACGATTCGACTGACGGTGCCGTCCTTGACCGTCGACGTGAGGACGATGAAGCCCTGGCCGCCATCGGAGTACATCGCGCCGCGGGCGAAGTCGGCCTGACCGCCCGATGACGACCAGTACCTGCCGCCGATAGTCTCCGACGCGCACTGGCCGAGCAGGTCAACCTCGATGGTCGCATTGATCGACACGAACTTCGGCTCTGTCGCGACGATCGGCGGACTGTTCACGTAACGCACCGGCCAGAGCTCCACCGCCGGATTGTCGGCGATGAAATCGTAGAGCCGACGCGTGCCGAGAGCGAACGCGCCAACCGCCTTCGTTCGGTTGTTCCGCTTGTTCGAACCGGTGGCAGCGCCGCATTCGATCAGGTCGATGAACCCGTCAGAAATGAGTTCCGTGTGGATGCCGAGGTTGTTGCGATCCTTCAGCAGCGCCAGCACCGAGTTCGGGATCGAGCCGATGCCAGCCTGGATCACCGCACCGTTGCCGACCCGCTCGGCCACGTAGGCGGCGATCTGCTGCTCGACGGCGTTGGGGACCAGGGGTTGCAGCTCGACGAGCGGCGCGTCGCGCACGCACCACCCGAGGATCTGGCTCACGTGGAGCTGGTTCCTGCCGAAGGTGCGCGGCATCTGCGGGTTCGCCTCGAGGAAGAACGGCGAGCGACCGATGAAGCTCGACACATAGTCGGCCGACGTCCCGAGCGAGAAGTACCCATGGCGATCCGGCATCGATGCCGCAGCAATCACGATCGGGTCCTTCGACCGTAACTTCATGAGGTCAGGAACCTCGCTGAAGTTGTTCGGCACGAGGTCGATCTTTCCTTCGAGAAAGCACGGCCGGGTGATCTGGGACAGGAAATACGAAATGTGGCGAAGCTTGTCGCCGTAGGCGCCGTGCAGACTCGGACGGTCATGGAGCGCATGCATTTGGTGCACCTTCACGCCGTCGAGCGTGTCGGCGACGGCCTCAATCGCGTCGAGCACGGAAACGGGTTCGCCGTTGGCGATCGGCACGATGAGGTCGGTGCCCTTGCCAATGAACTGGAGGACGGCGTCGGGCGTCGTCGGGTCTACGGGGTGGGGAGCGGTAGGTGCCATCATGTCGATTCTCGTTCACGCACCACCTCGTCGTCGACGACCGCTTCGCCGTGGGAGAGTGCGGGGTCACCGTTCGGTCGGTGGCTTCGAGCGAGGAATGCACGTGGTCTACGAAAGCGCACCTGGTGGACGGCGTTCCTGACCGGACTGCGGGCGCCAAGCTGACCGCAGCACCCCGGCCCAGCGCACTGGTACGTGTCCCGACGGCCGTGCTCTTCGTCGCTGTGGCGTCGTTCTGGGCGCTGAACACCGTCGCCATGCGGGTCGCGGGCCGGACTGTTCCACCCATCACCGTTGCTGCGGCGCGCGCGTTGATCGGCGGACTCGTCCTGACCTTGCTCGCCCGACGTCGAGGAGCCGCTTGGCCGGCAACCCGCGCGCAGTGGCTGCAGATCGCCGCCATTGCCGTGCCGATGACCGGACTCTCGACGGTCTTCCTGTTCCTCGCCGCCCGGAACATTCCGGCCGGGCTCGTGTCAATCCTGTCGAACACCATGCCGCTGTTCGTGGCGGTGATGGCCACGGTCGTGCTCGGGGAGCGCGTCACATCGCGCATCGCCCTCGGGCTCGGCATCGGAATGCTCGGGGCGGTGATCGTTGCCTGGCGGGCGGTCGAAGGACAGGTCCGCGGGATCGGCATCCTCTACGGCGTGCTGGCCGCAGTGACCTCGGCGACGGGGTCGGTCATGTACAAACGGTTCCCGCTGCCGGGGGTGGACCGATTGATGGCCGTCGCCATGCAGCTCTTGATCTCGTTTGCTTTGGTCGCCGTCATCGCCATTCCCGACGACCGGTCCAACATGAGCTTCCCGAAGACCTTCGTGATTTCATTCGTGTACTTATCGTTGTTCGGGCTGGCACTGTCGTTCGTGTGCTTCTCGGAGCTCGTCTCGCGCGGAACGGGGATGCAGGCCAGTGCGGTGGCGTATCTGTCGACAGTGCTCGGCGTCTGCTTCGGAGCCCTCCTGCTCCACGAACGACTGTCGTGGAGTGTGCTCGTTGGCGGCGCCATCGCCATCTGCGGTGTCGCGCTCGTGCAGTTCGGGAACAACCGCCCTTGACGGCCGCCATCTCGTGGGAGAGTTCGAGGATCACCGATCGTCGGTGTTTCGAGCGAGGAGATGGCCACATGGGCTACGAAAGCGCACCCGATGGCTGGTGGAAGGAGTTCGTCACTGCACTTCCGGCGAGGACCGCCAAGCTGGCGATCGTCCGCAAGGACGGCAGTGCCCACGTGGCTCCGGTCTGGATCGACCTCGACGGCGACGACATCATCTTCATGACGTCGGCCGACACCATCAAAGGCAAGGCCATCCTGCGTGACCCGCGGGTGAGCCTGTGCTGGGACGATGAGCGGCCCCCGTTCAGCTTCGTCACCATCGCCGGAACCGCCAACACGTCGACGGACGCAACTGAACTGCTGCACTGGGGTACCCGGATCGGTGGTCGCTACATGGGCGAGGAGAACGCCGAGGCCTACGGGAAGCGCAACGCCGTCCCGCCGGAGATGGTTGTGCGCGTCACCCCCACGCAGATCATTGCGAAGGTCGACGTCGCCGGCTGACAGATATGGGTGACGGCGGCCGGCGGTCGATACCATCGGAGGGTGGCTCGACGTCCAAACCAGGTCGACGGCGAATGGCGTTGGTCGTTCGCCCGGCGCCAGTTCATCCCCGACCATTCGCATCCGGAGCGCACCTACTTGAAGCGGTGGCGTTTCGACACGCCGCTCGGGTCGATCTTCCTCCACGCGATTCAACTGCCCGACGGTGACCCCGACCCCCACAACCACCCGTTCTCCCGGTCGGTCAGCCTGATCCTCAAGGGCGGCTACACCGAACGACGGGGCGTCCAAGGAGAATCGATCCGCGAACTTCGTCCCGGGCGTTTGAACCGCATTGCCGGCGACGACGTGCATCGCATCGAAGCCCTCCGCAACGGAGGTCCAGTGTGGACCCTCTTCTGGGCCGGCAAACCCCACGGCCGTGGCTGGGGGTTCTACGTCGACGGTACCTTCGTCGACCACAAGATCTACCTCGCCGACAAGCCCAAGGACGTGGCGGCGTGATCTCACTGCACCCGGCCAACACGCACTTCCACTGGATCGACCGTCCTCACGACGAACTGCGGCA
>JANOHI010000327.1:0-4179 GCA_031406385.1 Acidimicrobiia bacterium | reverse complement strand
ACGGCTTTGGTCAGATGGCGGTGCGCGCATCGTTCGGACATGTAGCGGCGCTTGGCCTCGACGAGGGTGGGTTCGCCGTTGAGGACTCGGCGGGCGACGAAGCTTCCGTCTTCGGTGCTGAGTTCACCCGCACGGACAGCGGAGGTGAGCGTCTCGAGGAATCGGCCGAGTCGGGTGGGTTGGAGCGGGTCATTGTCGAGCTCGGCGATGAGGATCTCTCCGTCGATGTCGTCGCTGATGGCTTCGAGGGGTTCTGGTGCTTGGCTCGCGAGTCGCCGCCACTTGCGTGCTGCTCGGTCGACGGCACGGGCGAGCATCGTGGCCGGATATGGGTGAGCGGGAAGCCCGGCGAGCCGGTCGATCTCGGTGAGCAGTGCGGCGACGAGTTCGGAGCGGTAGTCGTCGAGGTCGACAGGGCCGGCGACGCGGTAACGGCCGATCAGTCGGGCGAACGCCTCGACGATCGTGAGCCGGGCGAGCGGTTCGGTCTTGGCGTGGCTGATCAGCGAGTTGAGCAGCTCGACCTGGGTCGGAAGATCTCCGGTGTGAAGCGCGCTGACGACGTCGCCGAGGCTCTCGTAGGGGGCGAGGGGAGGGTGTGCAGCAGCGATGCGGGCCAGGGCTCGTCGTGCTTCACGGGAGTTGGCGGTGATTTGGAAGTTGGTGCGGATGGCAATGAGGAGGTTCATGCCACGCACGCTGCGGCTGCAACGTTGCAGCAGAGGTTGCAAACAACGTTGCGCGACGAGATTTCTGGTTGCAGCCCCGGCGGATTCTGATTGCAGCCTGGGATGATCACGCGCTGCACCCGATAGCTCAGCGAAGGCGGAGCGATTCCTCGATCGGTCCGTGCTTGAGCTCGTCGACGGCTTCGACGGCGAGGTCGTACTCGAGGTCCGGCGTTTCGGGTTCGGGGCCGAGGGCTCGGGCGAGTGGGTCGACCATATCGGATTGGTCGAGTCGGGTGAGTCCGTGGTGGTGACGGAAGCGTTCGATTGATTCGGCTGCTGCGTCCCAGTCGAGTGCGCCGTCGGGGTCGGCAGGCCGGCGTCCGAGGAGGTCGGTGAGGTGGCGGGCAGGGGACTCGACTGCCGCGGTGATGTGGGGCTGGAGTGCCGCCTCGACGCGAGAGATCATCGCCTCGTTGACGGGCAGCGATGATCGTGCGGCTGCGAGCTCGTTGGCAAGGTGGCGGATCTCGCGGCGGTGCGCGGCCACCGTTTCAAACGGTTCGGTAGCTGCGGTCATGGCTGCCTGGCTCCGGCGCTGACGGTCGCTCGGGTTCGGTGGCAGAACGGCTGTGCCGTATCTCGTCTCGACGTCGACGATCGTTCGGACGGCGCGGTCCCATCGCGGACGTTGGGGGTCGTCAGCGGGTGGCCGTGGCCCGAGCCGATCGACGAGTTCCGGGCTGGGAGCGTTGACGGTCCGCGAACCGATCCTCCGTGCGACGAGTTCGATTGCTCGGTCGGCGTGGGGGTCGTGCACGGCTTGGCGGCGGAGGTCGGGGAGTCGAAGCTTGGCGAGCTCGTTGATGCGTGCTGCGTCGGGGTCGGCGGTGGTGGCGATGGTGGCCTCCGGTTGTTTAGTGAGTTGGTCGGTGAGCGCGTCGATGGTGGTGCGAACGTCGGGGAGGGTCGGGAGGCCGACGTCGGATCGTTCGAGGGGTTCGAGGTCGTTGCGTCGCACGGCGTAGACGCGGGTGTCGGTGGTGCCGCGGGTGAGCCCGACGTAGATCCCTTCGCGTGTCGATGTGTCAGTCGCAACGACTCGTCCCGCTGTGTAGGTGGCGCCCTGGGCGATGTGGGTGGTCACTGCGTAGGCGGGTGTGAGTCCGCCGGCGATGCCGGGACGGATCGGTGAGGTGAGGAACTCGTGGTCGAGGTTGAGGGTGCCGCGGTCGTGGAAGTTGACGGTGACCGTGGCGCGGCCGTTCGCGTCGAGGTCGATTGCGGTGATGGTGCCGTGGGTTCCGTTGCGTAGTCGGCGGCCGTCGTCGAACCGCAGCTCGGCGTGGCGGGCGCGGGTCACGACCTCGTCGCCGATGTGGAAGGTGGCGTCGCCGATGCGGGTGCCGGGTCCGGTCAGGGTTCCGTCGGCGAGGAGGAGGGCTTGGGCTCGTTGGTTGAGTTGGTGTCGGACGCTGTGGTGTTCGGCCATCATCCGGCTCGGCCGATCGCCGGCGGCGCGTTGGTGTTGGCGGTCGAGGTACCAGTCGGCGGCGAGTTCGTCGAGCAACTCGACGGCGGTGGGTGCGGTGACTATGCGTTGGTCGTCGATGAGCCGTTGCAGCGCGGCGGCGATGCGTCCGTCGCGGTACTCGGCGTTAGCTAGCCGGACCTCGGTCATCACCGACGCGGTTTGGCGGCGGTTGGTGTCGAGACGGGCGACACGGTCGCCGAGCTCGTCGACGAGGTGGGCCCACAGGCCGCCGGCCTCGACGGCTCCGTGCTGGGCCGGGTCGCCAACCGCGACCATTCGAGCGCCAGCGTTGTTGACGGCGCGGATGAGCGCGTGGTGGTCACGGTTGGACAGCGTTGAGGCTTCGTCGACGATCAGTACGGTGCGGGCGTCGACTGGTTGGTTGCCGTGGTCGAGGGCGTGGAGGAGCGAGGCGACGGTGCGGGTGGTGATGCCGGTGGCGGCGGCGAGTTGGTCGGCGGCTGATCCGGTGACGGCGACGCCGAGCGGGGTGAGGCCGTGGTGTTCCCAGGCGCGGGCGGCGACTTCGAGTGATGCGGTCTTGCCGGTTCCGGCGGGACCGACGACGACGGCGTAACGGTCGGTGGTCGAGGTGACGTGGTGGACCATGGCGGTCTGGTCGTCGCCGAGGGTGTGGCCGGTGGCGCTCTGCCAGGCATTGATTGCAGCCGTGACGGTGGCGGGTCGGGTGGCTGCAACCAATTGGTTCCGGCCGATCAGGTATGCGTTGATGACGTCGTGTTCGAGGGTAAGGACGTCGGTGGTCGTGTACCAGTGCGCTTCGCCGGTACGGGCCCGTTGATGGGCCGGGACCTGGACGGGGACGACGTTCGGGGAGGCGAGCCAGGTATCGGTGATCCGGTCGACCAGTTCCGCGGTGAGCCGGTTGGAGCCGTGGGTGGCGTCGTGGTCGATGAGGTGTTGGACGACGTCGCGACGTCCGAAGATGCCGTTGCGGCGGGTGACGCCGTCGGGGGAGGAGAGCCAGGTCGTGAGCTCGTCGATGTCGCCAGGGGTGAGGGCTGCAACCTTTCGTCGGGCGGTGTCGGTGAGCTGCAACCAATCGTTCCGGCCGAAGCCCAGGCTGGTCAGCGAGCGTTGCCAGTCGGCTTCGAGGGCGTCCCAATCGGTTGGGTGCTGCTTCGCTGCTCGGGTTGCCTGAGCCGCGTATTGGCGTGCCTTGAGCGAGTCGAGGCCGAGCTCGGCGGCGACGGAGGTGACCTCCTGGCGGCGGGTCGACATCGCCTCGATGACCGGACGGGGGACGTGGGCGAGGTCGGCGAGTCCGCGTTCGACCGGGTTCCATTCGACGCCGAGATGGGTCGAGAGGTGGTTGCGGATGACAGCGCCGGCGACGTAGCCGGCGGTCTTGGCGTGGTGCATGAGTCCACGGGCGTCGATGGCTTGGGTGGGGTGCTGGCCGTTGCTGTGTGGTGCGACCGGTGCGGCGACGTTGGCGATGAGGACGTGTTCGTGGAGCTGAGGCTCGAGGTGCCGGTTCGTGAGGTGGCGGTAGGAGGCGGCCCAGACGCCATCGGCGCGCTCGCTGCCACGGCCACGACGGACCTGGAGGGCGTGGTCCTCGAGGTAGGTGATGGCGGCATTGACGCCAGCGTCGATGCCCTGCTCGATGACCCGTCGTTGTTCCGGGTCGGCGTGAACCCAGGCGAGCGAGATCGACTTCTCGACCGAGATCGTCACGTCGTAGGCGACGACGACCTTCGGCTCTTCTCTTGTTCTCGCGAACCTCTCGACGTCGTCGCGTCGGAACGCCCACGCGCCAGAGTCGAGCTGGGTACCCTGCAGCTGCGCTCGCCGATTGGTTGCGGCCGCTTCGTCTGCGACGGCTGCAACCTTTCGGACGTAGCGCACTGATGTGCCGAGCCGGGCTGCAACCTGTTCTGTCGAGAGCATCTCGTCGTGAGGACCGTTGGGTGCGACGACGACCGGTGGGCGGTTTTTTTGGGCACGGCCGGC
>JANOHI010000323.1:0-11673 GCA_031406385.1 Acidimicrobiia bacterium | reverse complement strand
GGTTGATGCTCGACGCATACTTCGTCGCGTCGATCTGCACCTTCTGGGTGCCATCGGGGTGATACACGTCGAAGTACACAACCGGGTTGGCGTTGTTCGTATCGATCGCGCCCCACAATTCCACGAACTGCTCCGTCGGCTTGTCATGAGCATTCGGCCTGACATGAATCATGAACGTTCCGGTGGCCGAGCCATACGGGTTCGGCATCGTTGCCGCGTCGGAACCATCCGTGGTCGCCACACACGGCGAACCCGCACCCTGCAACGGAGTGTCATCGTTGTTGTACTGCATCTTCGGCGCACTACCCCAGTCCTTGTCGGAATCAGGCAACGCCCACGCACACTCGATATTCGGAGCAGTCGCGCTGCTCCCCACCGAGGCACCCGTCGACGCATCCTGCGCGTTCGCCGGAGACGCCACCATCCCCATACCAAGAAGAGCGACACCCCCAACCAAAGCCCAACCACGCCCAAGGCGTGTTTTTTGAATCGTATTCACTGAAGCCCTTTCCATCGGTCTCTCGTCACGCCAGGAGAACACCTCCAAGCCAGACATCACTTGACCGCAATCAGTGACGAAACGCAATGGGTACGGGCCACGTTGACCCAGCCGAGCCACACCAATAGCCGGACTGGATCAGCCCACAATCCGGTGGACAGAAGCCCTTCACCCGCCGTTCAGCCGCTGCTGACGCAACTCGGTGCACGACCCGACTCGCTCGTCGGTCGACCATACGCCATGACCGCCCCGGGCGCTCGCCCACCATCCACCGAACCCCGAGCCGGATCGAGGCCCCGGAGGCCTTCCGACCCGATCCGGCCGCCGGAATCACGGCTGAAGGCCCGGGCGGTGTCTGCTACCTTTGACACTCCACGGTCTGGACCCGTGGTGCAGCCAGGAGTGCACGCCGGCCTGTCAAGCCGGAGGTCGCGGGTTCAAATCCCGTCGGGTCCGCCATATCGATTCCCGCTCGCGGGCGTTGATGTTCATCCGAGCCGGCGACGGGCGGCTGGACCACGGTCGGATAGCTCAGTTGGTAGAGCGCACGCCTGAAAAGCGTGAGGTCACCGGATCGACACCGGTTCCGACCACCAGAACGAGCGGCGCTTGCGGAGCGTCACGGGCGGCGCCAGGTCGGCGATACGGACTCAGACGGGCCGTTGAACGTTTCTCGCTCGTCACCGGTGGTGGATGAAGCCGGTCCGGTGAGTGGCGAGCGTGTCCCCGTGCAGGCGCGTGATCGCCGACAGGTCGAAGCCGTAGATGCCGGCCAGGTGTCTGAGTGTGTGCATCGGTCGCCGAAGCTCCTCCCGCCTCGTGCATCGCAGCGGTGAGCCGACGCCCTAACCCGAGGGATCGTCCGGCAGGGGCGCAGGGCGGAGAAGGCGCAGGGATCCATCGGTGCGGGCGGCGCGCCAACCGCCGACCGCATCGCAGGAGATCGCCTCACCGAGCGCCACGGCCATGACCCGATCAAGGGCCGCACCGTCCACGCTGCGGCCGTCACCGACTCCGCCGTCGACGAGCCATCGGCGAAGGGCGCGGCGGGCCAGGGGCGCGGCAATCCCCACAAGCCCCCACCGTGCTCCGGGATCGACCGTTGCGCTGAGGGCGTCGAGCAGGGCCACGTCCTCGGCCACGACGTCGCCGTGGCGTGCGAGCAACACCGCCACGTCGCGCTCGGCAATGTCGTCCATCAGCGGGAGGAGCTCATTGCGGACACGGACCCGGCGAAAGCGCGCGTCATCGTTCATCGGGTCTCGCACGGTCTCAAGTCCGAGCTCGAGACACAACGCGATCGTGTCGACCCTCCGGAGCCGGAGAAGGGGACGTTGGCGCCCCCCGACCCGAGGCCGGGCCATGGAGGCAACTCCGTCGAGGCCGGCGCCCCGGAGCAGATGCAGGAGTACCGTCTCGGCGAGGTCATCAGCGGTGTGGCCGGTGGCCACGTTGGTCGGCAGCGAGGCATAGCGGGCCTCCCGGGCCCGCTCCTCGAGATTCGGTCCAGCGTCCACGTTGACGGTGTGAGAAACGAACCCGACGCCAAGACGAGCGGCCAGGTTTGCGACCACATCGGCCTCCGCCGTCGATCCCGACCGCAGGCCGTGATCGACGTGATGCAGCACGACGGTCGAACCACCGCACCGCACTGCAAGCACGGCGAGGGCCACGGAGTCGGGTCCACCGGAGACGGCGCACGCCAACTCCGTTGACGAGGGAAACGCGCACGATCGCAGGAGACGACCCGCAAGCGCGGACCCGGCAACGGCGTCGGTCAGCGCCAGTTCAGCCATGCCAGTCGCCTCGACCGGGGGCAATCATCACGGACCATGCCGACCGTGCCGGCGGCAGCCATCGAGGCCGGCGGGAGTCGGTTGAGGCCGGCGGCAGCCATCGTCGCCGGCGGATACCCATCGTGGCAGCGGTAGTCGGTTGAGGGCTCAGGATCGCCGGAACAGACGACCCGGAATCACTTCTTGGTGACCCGGCTGACCTTGTTGCGGGAAACCTTCAGGTAGTACCCGATCAGGGTCATCACCACACCGCCGGCTGCTGCGGCGAACAGCAGGACGCCGAGCCAGTAGAACCATTGCTGTGCGGCGAGAACCATGGACCCAATCGTAGGCCGAGCCGCCGCCTATCTGCGGCTCGCATCGAGCGGGATGATCGTCCAACCATTGTGTTTGCGCCCGGCGCCAGGTGTGCGGGCCGACGAACCAATCGTATGAGGCGCTCGGCTGCCGTCGTCGGCGAACCGTCTGATCGCCCGGGGTGGAGATGAAGCCGCTCGGTCAAACCGAGCATCCGAAGTGCCCAGGCGTTATCCGGGTTACGCGATCTTCTTGCCGCGGGTACGGGGAACGATCATCGGCTCGTGCATCGAGCAGAACTTCCCGTTGTTGTAAATCGAGAGACGGGTTCCGCACCCTGCTTCCCGACATACCCTCCCGGCGGAGAACTTCTTGGACGGACGGTCCGAACCGGAGAGGGGCTTCGCTCCTACTGCATGATCTGCCATGACTTCGTCAACGTGGCGGGAAATCGATCCATTCCCCGAAATTGATTATTTCAGACTAAGTGGTGCTAACGGATCCGGAACCCGTCGGGCGTCACTCGGCGGACGCACTCCCCAGGGCCGATCGGATGCGTGCGGCCAGGTCGGGCGGCACCTCGGTGTAGGAACGGCTGCGAACGACGATGCGGAGCTCGGCCTCGAAGTCGAAGGCGCTGTAGCAGGTGGGGCATCCATCGAGGTGGGACTGGATCTTGACGCGGCGCTGTTCGGTGAGCTCACCATCGAGGAAGTGGTCCAGCCGGGCAATCATGGCCGAACAATCGCCGACGACTGTCTCGTCGATCGGTCCGAACGGATCGTGAGGGGAATTCGAAGAGGTTCGGCTGGAGGAGTTCATAGGTGCTGTGTCCCTCGGGCTGAGCAGCCGGGTGATCCGAAACGATGTGAACCAACAAGAACTGCGCCAGGGCGCCGGGACCGCAGCGGGTCCGGGTGTCAGCTTCCCTGCGGAACGAGGCGATGCTCGATTCCGAACTCCCACAACGCCTTCTGCAGCGCTTTTCTTCCCCGATGCAACCGAGACATCACCGTTCCGATCGGAACGTCCAAGATCTCGGCGATCTCCTTGTAGTGGAAGCCCTCCACGTCGGCGAGGAGCACCGGGAGACGGAACGCCTCGGGCAGCGCGTCGACCGCAGCCTTGACCTCGCCGTCGGTCAACTGATCGAGCGCGAAGTCCTCTGCGGAACGACCCAGAGTCGCCGCCTCCAGGCCACCGAGCTTGCGGTACAGGAAGAGCTCTTCGCCTTCGCCGAGGGATTCCTGCTCCGGACGCCGCTGCTTGGCCCGGTAGGTGTTGATGTAGGTGTTCGTGAGGATGCGAAACAGCCACGCCTTGATGTTGGTGCCGGCTTCGAAATTCCCGAAGCCCCGGTAGGCCTTCAGCATGGCCTCCTGCACGAGGTCTTCGGCATCGGCCCGGTTGTGGGTCATGCGGAACGCGCCGGAGTACAGCGAGGGAAGGTGCTCCATCGCGAGGCGCTCGAAGTCCGCCTGATCAGCCACAGAACCACCCTACGCCCAACATCTGAGATAGCCAGCGCGATTCTCAGCCAACTCATCGTTACCAATGACCAAGCGCTGTCCACGCATGCCGGGAGCCCTCGCCGTGATCGTCTCGTCGAGGCGAGATCACTCCGCCGGGCAGACGTCCCAGGGGTTGGGCATCTCGTCAGAAGTGACGCAGGAGAACCCCACGCACCGACGGGCCAACTCGGCCCCCACCACCGGCGCACTCGACTCCGTGACCGAATGCACGAGGTGGATCTGGCGGTGCGATGGTCCGACGAAGGCCGACTCTGCCAGCTGCTGCGGTCCGCCCTCGAACGTCCCCCACAACACTCCCGGGAACAGTCGATACCAACGCTTCGGGATCGGCTGGCCGCAGTTGAACACGGTCCGCTGCCGACCGGTCAGTTCGTCGAGCTGAGCAAGTGCACCCAGCGTTCCGGGGGCCGCCCGATTCGGGATCTCATCGAAGAACGCGCCCGAGGTCTGATACCACGCAGCGAACTTCGCGACGTCGTCGGCAATGTCGGCGACCGGTCGCCGCAGCCATTGCGTCGACACATAGCCGAGCACCTCAGCCCCGGTCATCGCGCACCGTTCGACGAGCTCCCGGTAGCCGACGAAGGGCACGGCCCCGGGACCGTTGGCCGGGTTGATCACGACCAGGGCCGGCCGCAGCAACAGGAGGGCGTCCCATTCCCGGGTGGCCCACGGCCCGAAGTAGGCCGGGACGAGGCGTCGGGTCGATCCCAAGCCTGCGGTCGTCGTCGCAGTCGTCGTCGCAGTCGTGGTCGGAACGGCAGGCGACGGTCGCGCCTTAGATGCTTCGAGGGAGCGCGGCGACTCGTTCATGCTTCGGAACGCACATCATGGAGGCGGGAACCACGGCACAACGAAAACCGGATGGGTCCTCGGACGAAAGACATCTGGAGCCCGAGGCCGGAATTGAACCGGCGACCTGCTCATTACGAGTGAGCTGCTCTACCCCTGAGCTACCCGGGCGGGCGGAACGGACATCGTAGCCGGGCATCCTCCCGACCTCGGCGCAGCTCGCATCGAGGATCGCCGCGTTCCATCCGTGGCCAGTGCACTGCGGGTAGCGGCCAAGGTGACCGTGCCCCACGCGCAGATCAGCACCACCCACGCGCAGATCGGCCAGCATTGGCTCTTACGCGCCCGAACTGGGCCAACGTGCGCGCCGGATGGGGGTGATCTGCGCGTGGGTGCGCGTGATGCGGGGTCCCGCCGGCCTTCGTTGCGTGTTATCTGAGCGCGGGAAGGCGCAGGAACAGCGACTGCAACAGGAGCAACAGGCTCGGGTTGCGCTCCAGGTGGACGTTGGTTGCGGACAGCAGATCGACCGCTTGCATTGCGGCGCCGGCAGTGGGCCCACCTTCGGCCGCTGCGGACGCGTAGCGACGGCTCAACGCGGCGAGGCCGTAGCGAAGCTCGTCATCGCGGACACGTTTTTGTTCACGCTTGTGCCGATCGAGGAGGTCTTTGCGGGCGCCGGCACCGCCACGGATGCCCGACGCTTCGAGGCGCGCTTCCAAGGCGTCGGCTTCAGCCTGCTGACGTTCCGCCAGCGGCCCGACAGCGATCTGGTCGAGCAACGTCACGGTTTCCGCCGCGACAACGGAAACGGCCGCTCCGGTGCCGTCGAGCCGAGCCGGGACCTGTTCCCAGAACGCCATCCGGCTGGCGAGCGAAGGGTCGACAACGAGGAGCCGCGCCCGATCGAGACGGCCGCCCGCCATATCAGCGGCACGCAACGCCTGCTCCTCGGTGGCACCTTCGGAAACGAGTTGCGCCTCGATCACCGACCGGCCCAGCGAGGCGAAGGTGACGACGACGCACCGAGACGCGATGGTCACAAGTTCAGGGGTGATCTGCTCCGCCAGCACGACGAAGACCGTGCTCGGCGGTGGTTCCTCGATGATCTTGAGCAGGGTCGGCGCGGCGATCGTGACGAGATGGAAGTCGACCAGCACGAGCACCTTGCGATCACCCTCGAGCGGCGAGCGCATCGCCAGGCGAAGGATCTCCCGAGCCTGGTCGACCGATATCGACGCGCCCTCCCGTTCGACAACCACCAAGTCGGGGTGGGCCTGGGCCATCGCTCGCACACACACCGAACAGTGGCCGCACCCGCCGCGCGGACACAGCAGCGCCGCCGCGAAGGCCCGCGCGGCGTCGAGCTTGCCGACGCCCGGCGGACCGGCGAACAGATAGGCGTGCACCGGAGCGAGCGTCGACGCCCGGAGTTGGCCGACTGCGGCGGCCTGCCCAACGATCTCGCCCCACAGGACATCGGCCGAGGGTTCGCGCAGCAGCGCTTCGTCGATCTCGGAGATACCAGCGGAAGCACCGGGCGGGTCGGGCAAGCCGAGCAGATCGGCGAAGGCCGCAGACGCGATGTCGGGGACGTCAGGCACCGGCGCAGCGAGTGCATCGACGCCGTCGTCGGGGTCGATCGGCACGATGTCGGCGTTGTCGGCGTTGTCGATTTGGTGTCGCCGGTCGGTCGACTCGGGACCACCGTCGGGCTCGTTTGCGTCCGTTGCCGGTTCGGCCCCAGACCCGTCGGCCCCAGACCCGTCGGCCGCGGACCCGTCGCCCTCGTCGGCCAGTGCCGGCTCGGGGTCGACCTGCGGCGCCGGCACGGTGTCATACGCGGTGACATCGAAGAGGGACGCGTCGAAAAGGCTGTCGCTCACCGCATCACACCGGCATCGACGAGAACCGACCAGACCCGCTCGGCCACTTCCTCGGGGCGGCCGATTCCCGACACCCCGACGGTTGCCGGGCGGGTCAGCAGCTGCTCATAACCCGCATGAACCCGGCGGATGAACTCTGCCCCGAGCGACTCCAACCGGTCGGGCGATCCTTGCGCCGCAAGTCGCGCCAGCGACACCTCGACCGGCACCCGGATCACGATCGTGAGCGTCGGCACCAGATCCTCGGTGGCCCACAGCGACAAACGCTCGATCGGGTCCGCGCCGAGGCCGCGTCCGACCCCCTGGTAGGCGATGGACGAGCCGAGGTAGCGATCGCACAGTACGGTGCGCCCCGCTTCGAGCGCAGGCCGGATCACCTCGGCGACGTGCTGCGCCCGATCGGCGGCCATGAGGAGCGCCTCGGCCCGAGGAGCGAGGACAGCTCCCTCGTCGGAGTGATCGAGCACCAGCGAGCGGATGCGGGCGCCGACCGCAGTGCCACCGGGCTCCCTGCTCACCACCACGTCGACCCCGTCAGCCCGCAGGCGAGCGGCAAGAAGGGCGAGCTGGGTGCTCTTGCCCGATGCGTCAGGGCCTTCGAACGCAAGAAACCGACCCGGTCCGGCGTAGGGCGTCAGCACAGCGGGCATCACATCACAACCTAGGTGGCGGAACCCAAGGCCACACCCCAGGTCTCGCCCACCCCAACCAAAAACACGAATACTTCAGCACCCACCTAGGGTCCTACTCGTTCACGCAAGCGGAGGTTCCGCGCGCCTCGGCGGGCGGAGCTCTTCTCCCAGCGAAACGGCCGTTTCGAACACTCGTCCCTCGGGAAGGAATTTCTGCAGCGATGCACCAGTGCGTGACCTGACGCTCGATTCACGGCGACGGCGAAGAGGCGCGGACCGCCGCGACACCTTTGGCGACCTTTTTTGCCGCCGGCTTCTTCACCGAAGGCTTCTTGGCGGCGGACTTCTTGGGCGCCGCCGCCTTCTTCGCGCCCGGCGACTTGCGGACACCGCCACGGCCAATGGTGCCCGCCGGCTTCGAGAGATCGGCAATCCGACGCTCGGCCAGCAGCTCCTGGGCGCGTGCCGCGTTGATCGTCTCGGGATCGTCGCCACGGCGAAGCGACGCGTTGGTCACGCCATCGGTCACGTAGAGCCCGAACCGACCTTCCTTCATGACGATCGGCTTCTCGGAAACCGGATCGTCGCCGAACGTGGCCAGCGGTGGCTTCGGAGCACCAGCACCGCGACGGGCGAAGGTTTTCGGCTGGGCATAGATCGCCAGCGCCTGCGCCAGGGTGATCGTGAGCAGCTCTTCTTCGCTGCCGATCGAGCGCGAATCGACACCCTTCTTCAGATACGGGCCGTAGCGACCGTTCTGGGCGACAACTTCCTCACCGGTGGCCTCGTCGATACCGAGCGAGCGCGGCAGGGTGAGCAACGACAGCGCTTCGTCGAGCGTGACCGCGTCGACCGTCATCGACGAGAACAACGACGCCGTGCGCGGCTTGGGGGCCTCGGCCTTCTTCTTGCGACCTTTGGTCGGCGTCTCGCCGGCGGACTCAACTGCCGCCACCTCGGCGGCCCGTGTGGTCAGGGTCTCGACGTCGCCCAACTGTACGTAGGGACCGAACCGTCCGGCCTTGGCGAAGACCGTCAACTCGGTCACCGGATCGACCCCGACGACGCGATCACCCTTCGGCGCGGAGAGAAGCTCAAGGGCCTTTTCAACTGTGAGCTCGTCGGGAGCGAGGTCATCGGGAACCGGCGCGGTGTCGTCACCGCGCTTCACGTAGGGCCCATAGCGACCGGGGCGGACGACGACGGGGACGTTGTCGGGGTCGAGTCCGATGGCGATCGAGTTGATCGTGGCGGCATCGATGTCGTCGAGCCGGGTGGACACCATGGTCTTCAGACCGGGAGTGGACGAACCGGGAAGTATCGGTGCGCCGTTGCGATCCGTGGCCCCCGCTTCGCCGTCGCCGAAATAGAACCGCTTCAGCCACGGCACCGATTGCGCTTGACCACCGGCGATGGCATCGAGGTCGTCTTCCATCCGGGCCGTGAACTCGTAGTCGACGAGGTCACCGAAGTGCTGTTCGAGCAGCCCGATCACGGCGAATGCCACGAACGAGGGGATGAGGGCCGAGCCCTTCTTCCACACGTAGCCGCGATTTTGGATCGTGCCCATGATCGAGGCATAGGTGGAAGGCCGGCCGACGCCAAGTTCCTCGAGAGCTTTCACGAGAGAGGCCTCGGTGTAGCGGGGTGGCGGTTGCGTGGCATGACCATCAGCGCGCAGATCTTCAGCGCGCAGACCTTCTCCCACGGCCACCGTTGGAAGAATTACCTCACGGTCTTCGAGCTCGGCGTCCGGGTCGTCGGCGCCCTCCACGTAGGCCCGCAGGAATCCCGGGAAGGTGATCGTCTTACCGGATGCGACGAACTCGCAGTCGCGTCCGTCGGAGGAAGCGGCGCCCAGGCGAACCTGGACCGACATGCCCCGCGCGTCGTTCATCTGCGAGGCGATCGTGCGCATCCAGATGAGCTCGTAGAGCCGAAGCTCGTCGGCATTGAGCTCACGGGCCAGCGAGGCCGGCGTGCGGAAGCTTTCACCGGCCGGGCGAATGGCCTCGTGCGCCTCCTGTGCATTCTTGACCTTCTTGGCATAAGTACGGGGAGCGTCGGGAAGGTAGTCCTTGCCGTAGAGCTCACGAACCTGCGCCCGCGCCGCGGTGAGCGCGGTTTCCGAGAGCGTGGTCGAATCCGTACGCATGTAGGTGATGTAGCCGTTCTCGTAGAGCCGCTGGGCGATTCCCATCGTGCGCTGCGACGAGAAGCGGAGTTTGCGGCCCGCCTCCTGCTGCAGGGTGGAGGTCATGAACGGCGCATAGGGCGAACGGCGGTAGGGCTTCTCCTCAACGTTGCGGACGACGAACGCCGCGCCGTCGAGGCGCTCGACCAGCGCTCGCGCCTGGGCTTCGTCGAGCACGGTGACGGTGGTGCTCTTCAGCAGGCCGTCCTCACCGAAGTCCTTGCCCGTGGCCAGGCGGCGGCCGTCGAGGGCCACCATCGTGGCGGTGAACGACTCACCTACTCGGGCGGCAGCGGAGAAACGCCCTTCAAGGTCCCAATAGCCCGCCGAACGGAACCGCATCCGGGCCCGCTCACGCTCCACGACGAGGCGGGTGGCAACGCTCTGCACCCGGCCGGCCGAGAGCCCTGCGGTGATCTTCTTCCACAGAACCGGAGAGACCTCGTAGCCATAGAGACGGTCGAGGATCCGCCGGGCCTCCTGGGCGGCAACGAGATCGAGATCGAGGTCGCGGGACTCGTCGACGGCGCGACGGATCGCCTCCGGGGTGATCTCGTGAAAGACCATCCGCTTGACCGGCACCTTGGGCTTGAGCACCTCGAGCAGGTGCCAGGCGATGGACTCGCCTTCACGATCCTCGTCAGTGGCGAGGTAGAGCTCCGACGCGTCCTTCACCAGCGCTCGAAGCTTGGCCACCTGGGCCTTCTTGTTCGCCGCGACGATGTAGAGCGGGGTGAAATCGTTGTCGACGTCGACGCCCAATTTAGCCCAGGCCACCCCACGGTGGCTCTCCGGAACCTCGGCGGCACTGCCCGGGAGGTCACGGATGTGGCCGATCGACGACTCCACGATGTAGCCGTTGCCGAGGAACTCGGCGATCTTCTTGGCCTTGGCCGGTGACTCGACGATCACGAGCGACGCGCCGCGGCGCGCCGAAGTCGGTCGGCTCCCGGTGGTCGATGATGTCGCCATGACCCGCCACGTTGGCACGTTTCGCGCCCATCGCCGAACCGCTGCGGTCCCCGAAGAGATCCTTGCCGGGCTTGCGCCACGACGTCGACGGGGCCGACGAAGCGCCCCACGGCGCCCCATCCACCATTTCGCCGCCGTGGAACGATAGATAACACGGTGTAGTTTCGGTGTCTTCCGGTCCGGCCAGAGCGGTCGTCACCAGCACCAACATCGCGCAAGTCATCGTCCGCTCCGGTAACCTCGGGCGATCAGACGACAAACACCACTGCTGTTGTCTCCGTTTCTCGAAAGGACCCCCGTGCGCCACGCTCGGATTCTCCGACCGGCACTCGCCGGTGCTGCCGTTCTCCTCGCCTCATTCGGGCTCGTCATTGCCCAGCCCACCGCGGCGCCGGCGCAGGGAAGCGACGCACGGGTTCGGGTCGCCCACTTCTCGGCCGACGCACCACCGATCGACGTGTATGTCGACGGCAAGCCGAAACTCCGCAACGTGCCGTTCCAGGCGATGTCGGACTACTTGACCCTCGCCGCCGGCGCCCACACGTTCGATGTTCGCGCCGCCGGTTCGGCCGCGAGCGCCGCACCGGCCGTCACGGTGAGCCAAGACTTCGTCGCCGGCAAGTCCTACACGGTCGCCGCGATCGGCCCGATTGCGTCGATCAGCGGCAAGGTCTATGAGGACAACGTTGCCGTGCCGGCAGCGGGCAAGTCCCGAATCCGAGTCATTCATGCCACGCCTTCTGCTCCGTCCGTCGACGTTGCCGTCAAGGGCGGTGCGGTGCTGTTCCCTAAGCTGGAGTTCGGTACGTCGAGTGCCTACACCGAAGTGGCGGCCGGCTCCTACGAGATCGAAGTGCGTGAAGCCGGAAAGACCGAGGCGCTCCTGACCAAGCCGGTGACCCTCCAGGCCGGTGGCGTCTACACCATCGCCGCTGTTCCTGCCGCCAACGGTGGGCCAAACCTGCGTGGGTTCATCGACGTCGCCCCGTCCGCCGCCGCTGCTCCAACAACCGTTGCGCCGGTGACAACAGTTGCCCCGGCGACAACAGTCGCCCCGGCGACAGCCGCCGCCG
>JANOHI010000285.1:0-7520 GCA_031406385.1 Acidimicrobiia bacterium | reverse complement strand
GTGGACGTCGTCGAGGTTGTCGTCGGTCGGGTCGTCGAGGTCGTAGTGATCGTGCGAGTGGTCGTTGTCGTCGGCGGGGCAGCCGTGGTTGTCGTCGGCGCGGCAGTCGTAGTTGTTGTCGTTGTCGTCGGCGGGGTGGAGGTCGTCGCGCTCGGCTTGGGCAGGGGAGGGATCGTCTTGGGAACTACCGGCTCGATGGCGGACCTCGGCATCGGCGTGAGGACGCCCCGGCACGACGCTGCCCGACAGGTGACCGTGAACGTGAGGCCGCCGCGGAAGGAGAAGGCGATCCGGTTGCTTCCTGGTGAGTCGGCGGAGGAGTTGCGCGACCGGCCAGGTTGTGCCGGAAGGAAACGCCCGGCATAGAGCTCGAACTCGTCCGATGCGTTTGGTGATGATCCGAAGACACGGCGGCCATCAAGGTCGAGGCGACCGTCGCGACAACGACGTAGGCCCTTGACCTTCCAGGTCACCTTGCACAACGGTGACTCGAAGGCGACCGACGCGGCCCTGGCGATGAGTTTACGGTGATCGCCCACCGAAGCCTCAGTGGACGTCCATAGGCTCACGACGGTTGGCCCGGATGCAACGAGGAAGAGGTACTCCGACTCACCGACCGGTGACATCGCGAAGGTCGACTCGCGCCACGCAGCAATCGAGTCGGGTCCGGCATCGGATTGCATGCTTATGGGCTGACGCTCGAACCGGAATGACTCGGTCTCGACAACGAACGTTGCTGCCGCGCATGTGTTGAGCCGTTCGATGAGCCGGTCGCGCGAGCGCAGGGCGGTCAACTCGTCACGGAACACGTCGATGCGCTCACTCACGCTCTGCCCGGATGGGCCGAGGAAGGCGACCCGTTCGGTTCGTATCGGCGCGCCGATTGCCGGCTGCAGGTGACGGCAGTCGAAGGGGGCTGTGGCGGCGTTGATGGGACGGGTTGTCCAGCCATCGGGCATCTCGTCGAGAGCGAGCAACCGTCCGCTCGAATCAGACGTGACCGACAGCGGCAACCGATTGACCGGCGGGTTGGACTTGCTCTTGGCCGGGCTCGTCGTCGGTGAGCCGGCGCCCGGAACGGTCGAGGTCGCACTGATCGGCTTCGACGTCGTCGTTGGCAGGGACGTGATGGTGGCGAGTGCCGGTGTGGACGTACTCGTTGTCGATGTCGCGCGGTTGAGCAGAGACGAGGTCGCCGACACTGCCCCGCTCGGTATCATCGCCGCGAACGACCCAACGGTGACAACGCTTCCGGCTAGCGCCACCAACGCCGGCCACTGTCGGCGACGGTTGTTTCGGCAAGCCATGGCAGTTCCCGGGTCGGTTCTTGAGCAGTCGTTGTGGGTGGACCCACGCGGCCCAGCTCAGCGACCTGATCGGCCGCTCGGCGACCGATCTGCGCGGTCCGGGCCCATGATCGTGATTGCATCGTTCGGCTACGACGAGGTGGGTTTCAATCAGCTGCTTCGCCCGGGTGACAAGGTCCACCTCCGGTATGAGTTCGTCGAAACGCGCTCAACTGCCCGAGGCGGGCGCATGAGGGCGTGAGGTGAAACCCGCCACCGCGACCACGGGGACGAAGGCGAGCCCCACCATTGGGTAGGGGAACACGACGGCCATCGTCAACGCGATTCCGACGTGCATCGCCCACATCGCTGCGGACCAGACGACCGCCAGTCGACGGTGGAGCAGCGCCATCGGCGCGCCGAGTTCAAACGCGACGGTGGTGAAGGAGGCGATCGCCAGCAAACCGGGGCGATCCACGGCAAAGGATGCCAGCAACGGGGGTCGCTCGCCGAACACCGATAAGCGCGCTGATGAGTATCCGATGTGATGTGCGAGAACATCACCGCTGATCCACCCGGCACCCCCGTACCGGAGCTTGGCGACTCCGGCCAGCACGTAGAGCACGACGGTCGCGATCGCGCAGCACTGCATCGCCCAAGGCGGTAGTCGGTTCTCGCCGGTTGGCCGGATCACCACGGCGACGGTGAGAACGAGGACGTGGATCACTAGCAGGTTCTCGAACCACAGGAGTTGACCCCATGAGCTCCGATACGTCGTCACCGCCAGCATGCACGGAGCAAACACCGCCATCGCCGCTCTCGTGGCGCGGCCGCTGAGCACCATGAGGCCTGACCCGAACAGAAGGCCGAGCACACCGAACCACAAAGCGTTCGGCAACGGCGAACGGAGGAACCACAGGATGCCGACGGGCTCGAACGACGACACAGAACGGTCCACGAGGCCACGGAAGGCCGGCAACCTGATAGCGACGTAGGCAGACGCGAAGAGCACGACGAGCCGCGCGAAGCCCGCCTCGTCCAGCCTCAGCGCACGTCGCATCGCGCCGCGACCTCCATCGCGCCGAAGCGCTCGACTCCTCGGGCCATCGCCACAACGTCGACCGTCTCCCACCCGACCTCGATCCAGACCACGGGTGACCGCAGGGGGATGCGGTCGGCAACGGCTCGGCACAATTCCGTTGCCTTTCCCCGACGAATCGACCGGGCCACGGTGGACTGCGCGATCAGCGGGTCGTCCGTTGCGGCGGCGATTCGCATGGACAGCCGGCGAGGGGCGCCTGGGGAATCGCGACCGATGACCGTCGCGAGTCGTGCGGTCGAGGCGCGGTCGTTTGCGTACATCGGCTGCGTCGAAAGCGGGAAGCTGTCGACGTCGCGCAACGCCGGGGAGACGAGCACGAGGACGAACGCCGCCAGCAGCAGACGTCGCCGCGCCGATAAGTGCATCACGTGCACTCGCATGGCGGTGAGGAAGTGATCCGCAGTCTCGCCGGCGCGGCCGACACGCCGTCGACCGCCATGGTCCACGTGTGGATCTCCACGCGTTCACCCTACTGCCCGGGGTTCGGTCATCCACACGGCGCCATTGCATGCCTTCTGCAGCGCGTGGCGCCGGATGGTGCGGGGACGTTCACCCGAAATCGGCCACCCGGTCATACCGACCGAATCAACGCTGAGCCTGTCGATACGGGCAGTTCCAACGGTCGGTGGACGGAGTGTGATTGCACGACAAGACCGGCGTCGAAGCCATCTGTCGGAATGCTTTACTGGCACCGTGACGGACGACTCAGAATTCGATGACAAGCATCGCCGCGCATTGTTCAGCGCTCATGCCGAGGCCTACGGGGATGGTCGTCCCGGATATCCGTCGGCGGTGTTTGACTACCTCCAAACGTCGTGCGGTCTTCGCCCAGGGTGTGAGGTACTCGAGATCGGTCCTGGTGCTGGGCAGGCCACAGGGCCCTTGCTCGACGCAGGAGCACAGGTTCTGGCGGTTGAGGTCGGCGACGCGTTCGCATCACTTCTCCGCGAGAAATTCGAGAGCCGCCGATTTGAGGTGAGACAGGGCGAGTTCGAGACCGTTGATCTTGACCCAGAGGCTTTCGATCTTGTTGCTGCAGCCACTTCGTTCCATTGGGTCTCTCCCCATCCGGGTCTTGATCGAGTCGCCGGTCTCCTCAGGCCCGGTGGATCCGTCGCCCTCTGGTGGAATCACTTTGGCGACCCAAGTCGCTTCGATCCGTTCCGCGAGGCCGTGCAGCCCCTACTTGAGCGGCACGCGCCCCAGTTTGCCGAGTCCGCTGGCATCGGCGGGGCCGGCATCGGCGCGCACCCCTACGCGCTCGACGTAGGCGCGCGTACGGACGAGATCAACAGCAACGGGAGGTTCGGGCCCGTCGAGCACGTACTGGTTCCTTGGACGGCGAACCAGACCGCAGATCAGATGCAACAGTTTCTCAGTTCTTTCTCCAATTGGATGGCACTCGAGGCCATGGCACGAACGGATCTCCTACACGCAATCGGTGATCTCATCGACACCAGATTCGGTGGCGCTGTGGATCGTCCATTCCTTACTGCGATCTACACCGCTCAACGGCTTGGCTAGCCCGCCGTCCACCCACTCCCGACCGGCCCTCACAACAACCGGGACTGGCCGCCAGCTGTCTCCCCCCGCACGCGCCCGGTATCGCCCCGGCGTCGCTGCACCACACCACCCGTATGTCATGCGAAGTGCCGCGGGCGGGCACCCGCCGCCTGACCTCGGGCACCCAGTGGTCCTGGCTGTCTGCGCGGGTGCCCCGATCGATCCGATTGGCGGCGACGGCCTCTGTGACTTGATGCTGGAGTTCAAACTTGGGGTTGTCGTGCGACCCGCCATCGATGTCCATGGGTTGGCGCGATGCGACTCCTGACCGGAGCCTTTCGTTGACGAAAGCTACGCAGTCAGCCATTCATCACTGCCGGAGTGCAGTGCCGTCACTGCCCTCGTGTGGCCGCAGTATCGATCGATGGTGCGCGTCGCGTTTCCGACGGCGATCAGCGGCGCCTTGGGTGCACACCTGTCGTGCGACGTGATCGGTCTGTAGCGACTGGATTTTCGCGCTGGGCCGAACTTTGTTCTCTGGCGCCGCTACCGACTAATGGGCGTTGGTCTACCTGAGCGATCGGAGCGAAGGATCAGAGTCGACAACCCCGCGGCCACGACTGATGCGATCAGGATTGCGAGTTTGGCATTGGCTTGATCCGCGGGATCGGTGAGCGCGAGTTCGGTGATGAAGAGCGAAACAGTGAAGCCGATTCCTGCCGCAGCACCGACCCCGAGAATCTGATGCGGTGTCGTTCCATCGGGCGTGTCGGCCGCGCCGGAGCGGACGGCCAAGCGGGTCGCGACGACGACGCCGATCGGTTTGCCGACCAGCAGACCGAGCAGCACCCCCCACGTGATCGCGGAACCGGCGGCATCACGGAGTCCGTCGACGGATATCTTGATGCCACTGTTCGCGAACGCAAAGATCGGCACGATGAGGTAGCTGGTCCACGGGTGCAGCACGTGCTGGAGCCATTCAACGACCGACACCGACCCCCTGGCGATCTCGGTAGTGGTATGCGCGGCGTGCGCGTCGGAGAGATCGTTCAGTTCGTCACTGTCGATGAACTCGGGCTGCAGACGTGCGGTGGAAGGGGCGAGGAGTCCCATGGCCACGCCGGCGATGGTCGGGTGGATCCCTGCTTCGTGCAGACTGAACCAGACAAAAGATCCGACCACCGCGTACACCCAGGTCGTATGGATTCCAGCGATGCGCACGACGCCGGTCAGGCCCACACCGATCACGGCGGCGGCGAGCCAACCAACCGCTAAACCGGTCGAGTACACCGCAGCGATGATCACGATTGCGCCAATGTCATCAACGATGGCGAGGCCGAGCAGAAAGGCGCGGAGCGAGGCCGGGATCCGGTCGCCGGCAACGGCGAGTACACCGACAGCGAGCGCGATGTCTGTGGCCATTGGGATTGCCCATCCCCTCGGTGCGCTCGTGCCTGCGATGGCCAGGTAGACGAGCGCTGGCGCGATCATGCCTCCCAACGCTGCCGCACCCGGCAGTAGGGCGGCGCGACGAGAAGAGAGATGTCCATCGGTGACTTCTCGTTTGATTTCGAGACCGACGACAAGGAAGAAGATCGTCATCAGGCCGTCGTTGACCCAATGCCTTAGATCGAGGTCCAGAGACTGGCCGGCCACCGAGAACCCAGCGCGACTGGCCCACAGGTCCTCATACGAAGAGGAAAAAGGCGAGTTCGCCCACAGCAGCGCCAACACCGCCCCGATCGCGAGCAATATTGCACCGGACGCTTCAGTGGCAAGAAAGTCACGCAGCGGCGAGAGCAGCCGCGCGACAGGTGAGCGGGAACGACGGATGGCGCGAATCATCGGATCTCCTGAATCGCCGACCAGACTTCCCGGCACACCTCGGTTGTCCGACAAGCCTACCGCCCACTCCGTCAGCACCCTGCTAGTGGCGTGATTGGCCTCGGCGCACCAACTAGGCGAGCGCCGAATTGTGTGGTCGCGGTCCGCACCCGTCCTTGACGGCCGGCATCGTCGCAGAGTCGTGCCTACGGACGCGCAAGCACGTTGTCCGGCGAAGTGCCGTAGATACGGCTTGCGATTCGCAGCAGTTTCCCGCTGGCATCACCGTCTGGCGCGAGGATCATCAGGACCACGTTGCGTTTCTCATCGCGAACGAACAGCGTCGATGACGACACCAGTTGAGCCTCGCGGCCAAGACCGACAACCTGCTGCCCGGACTCCGCATACTCCTTCCAGCGCGACGGCGATTGGAACTGCAGGACCAGGACGTAGCCGCCCTGTCGTGGATGCGGAAAACCGCAAGCCGGGCCGTTCTTTTCACTCATCGCCTGTGTCGTCAGAGGGGTGGTTTCACCGAAAATGACTGCGACGTCGGCGGCGCTAATGATGGGGCAGACATCGGATGAAGCGGTCGCGATCTGCGACTGTATTCCTGCGAGATCGGACGACTCGCTCGCGCCGATCGTCGCTGGAGCATCGCTCGACCGTGCCGTAGTTGAAGTGCCCCTGCTGCACGCATTCGTCACGACGGCCAACAAAACCGCGATGGCAGCCACGCGTCGTGTCATGTTCCACACTATCCCGGTGGTCCTCAAACCGGTCGGCCTGCCCATAGTTTCCAGCGACTTGCCCAAAAAGGGAAGCCGATCGGACGTGCCGCCAGTTGACGATTGGCGGAGGTCACGTTGTCCGGCCAAGTCGCGAATGCCGAGGACGTTGTTGCGCGGTTCCGAGCCTCACTCGCCGACCGCAACGATCCCCACGAAATCGAATTGCATATCGCCGTTCGATCTTGCGCTGGCTCAGACCGCCACGACGTTTGCCGTGATTTGCAAGGTTGCGACAAGGTGCTCGATATCGCCGGAGTCTGATGTCAAGACCGACACGCTGCCTCGGCGCGCTAAACCTGCGACCGCCAACACCACCGAAGCGTCAACGATGTCTGTGGTCTTTGACTGACCACAAAGAAGGCCAGCAGCGCGAGCGATTGCGCCGTCGAGGGCGAGTTCATCGCAATGGCGCAACGCTCTAGTCAACAGAACTTGTCGACGGCCATCGCGCCACGCCTGGGCAATCGCGCCAGCTGGAACATGGATCACTTCACCGTCGTCGGAAGCGACGCGCAGCATTGCCCAAATGCCGCGATTATTGCGATCAAGCGCGATCAGTGCTCCGGCGTCGAGCACAAGGGAACTCACGACCGCAACGCTTTTCGCGCGCTAGCGAGTTCCTTTTCGGTGAACGACCCGTGGGCGGCTTCCCACTCGGCGATGACGTCGCGAAGCCCGCGACTGGACAGCTCCCGATGAGCCGCCTGAGCCATCCAGGCAGAAACGTTCAATGATGCAGCATTCGCTGCTTCGCGGACTGCGTCCGCAAGTTCAGATTCAAGAGAGACGGTGAGGCGCTCAACGGACATGGGACGATCTTACTTGTTCATACTCCAACGGATCAAGGTATCAGCCCGAAGCACCCGAAGACCGGGACCACAGGCCCTCGACTATGCCCAACGAATCTCGACCTTCGGTGCATGGGTGACGGGGAGTTGGCACCGCTCGAAAGATTGCTGGATATCAAGCTGCACCGGCGCGCGCTCAAAGTGCTTATGCCTGAATAGGCAAGGG
>JANOHI010000280.1:0-22370 GCA_031406385.1 Acidimicrobiia bacterium | reverse complement strand
GGTGGGTGGTCGTGTGGTTGTCGTCGTGGTGGGGGGACGTGTCGTGGTGGTGGGGGGACGTGTCGTGGTGGTGGTGGTTGTTGTTGTTGTTGTTGTTGCTGTCGGCGGTGGCGCCGCGGGCGCAGCGAGAATCGTGAACGGATCTGGGTCGAAGAGGCCGTTCGGCGAACCGGTTGCACTCGCCACACACGGCCCGATGCACGGCGCCGGGTCGACTGTGATGGCGAGGCGGGACGTCGTGGTTTGCGTCCGAGCGGAGAATCCGGTTGGAGCTGCGAGAGTTGGCAGCGCAGCGGCGACGGCGAGCGAGCCGGAGACCATCAGGAGCATGGCGGCGCGGTGAGGCGAACGCGGGCGCTGACCTCGAGACAAACCCATATGTCGGATTCGTCGGCCCATCTGGAGGCGTTCTTGAGGTCAAATGTTTCTCAAGATTGCACCCGTTTCCCCTGGTCACGGGTCTTTCAACAAGTCGCCACGAAAAAAAGTGCGCAGGTTCGGGTGTCTTTGGCCGATATAACGCCCGCGTTTGGGCTCGAACGCGCTGCTCGAATGCGGTGGTTTGACCGGCGACGTGAACGTTGCAGGGATCGACCGTAGGCTTCGGTCGTGTCCGCCGAACCGCTTTCGTCGCCCAAATCGATGCATGTGTCGCGCTCCGCCGAGCGTCAACCCACAGAGGCCGGCTGATCGTGAACCTTGGAATCGAGGGACGTACGGCTGCAGTCGCCGCGGGTTCGGCTGGACTTGGACTCGGTTCGGTCCGTGCGCTCATCGAAAGCGGGGTGCGCGTCGCACTGTGCGGTCGCAATGAGCAACGACTGATGGACGCCGCCCGCGCCCTAGGCCCGCTCGCCACACCCATCGTGGCCGATGTCAGCACCATGGACGGCGCCGTGGGGTTCATCGAGGCAGCCCGGGCCGAGCTCGGCCACATCGACATCCTGGTGGCGAACGGCGGAGGTCCCCCGCCCGGCACCGTTGCGTCGACGCCGATCGCCGCATACGTTCCGGCTCTGGAACTCAGTCTTCTTTCCACTGTGGCGATGTGCCAGGCGGTGGTGGCGTCCATGCAGACGAAGCGGTGGGGCCGCATCGTGGCCATCACATCGATTTCCGTCCGTCAGCCGATCGCCAACCTGGTGCTTTCGAATACGGCTCGAGCGGGGCTCACCGGTTTCCTCAAGACACTGGCCCGTGAAGTCGCCGCCGACGGAATAACCGTGAACTCGGTGCAGCCCGGAGTGCATGCAACGGAACGTATCTCCAAGGTGTACACATCGATGGTCGATGCCGCCGTTGGGGTGCCGGCTGGGGTGGTCGGTGACCCGAATGACTTCGGGCAGATCGTTGCGTTCCTCTGCTCCCAGCAGGCTCGGTTCATCACCGGGGCGGCCGTCCCGGTTGATGGTGGGTCCTACGCCGGCCTGCAATGACCAACGCGCGCATACTTCTTGCCTCGGGCGGGCCAACCTACGCCCACGACCACACGGCAACAGCAGCGGCGCTCGTCGAAGTACTGGAAGGCACAGGACACTTGATCGTGGGTGTCACCGATCACCCGGACGAACTTCCGTCGGCGATCGAGCGAACATCTCCGGATGTCATCGTGTCGCACATGCTCTGGTGGCGCATGCTCGCCGATCGCTACGATGACCTACGTCCTACGTGGGCATACGAATCGTCGGCCTTGGTCCGGGAATCGCTCCGTCGCTTTGTCGTCGACGGTGGTGCTCTCGTCGCGTTGCACACGACCACGATCTGCTTCGACGACTGGCCGGAGTGGGGTGACCTCCTCGGGGCGCGCTGGGTGTGGGACCAGTCGTTTCATCCGCCCCTCGGCCCGGTCTCGGTTCGGTTGGTGTCTTCCGACCAGTGCGGCTCGGCCGGCGAGGTCATCGCCGGGATGAGCGACTACGACACCGTCGACGAGGTCTACATGCAGCTGGACATACACGGTGATGTTGTGCCGCTTGCCTTTGCTCGAATCGCCGGGGACCTCGGAGCCCCGGAACATCCGGTCTTGTGGTGCCGTTCGGTCGGCCGAGGTTCCGTCGCCCAGTTCGGACTCGGGCACGACGCTCACGCGTTGACGCATCCGACCACGGCCGAGCTCGTTCGACGATGTGTGGCCTGGGCGATACGATCGTCCGGTGCGTCGTCAGGGCACTAACGACCATCAGCGAGCGGCTGGCCGCCGCCTTCCGAAGGAGCAGCAATGAGCACCATGGTGATCACCGGGGCGATGGTGGTCGACGGCACCGGCACCGGCCCCCGACGCGCCGACGTCCACGTGTCCGGCGATCGAATCGTTGCCGTCACGCCGCCGTCGGCCACGCCCACGTCGCCCTCAGCCGCCACGGAGGACCGGGTGATCGACGCGACGGGCTGCACGGTGATGCCGGGGCTCATCGACGCCCACACCCATGTGACCCTCGGCGAGCCGGCGTCAAACGACGAACTGTTCTTCCGGCGAGAGCCGGCGAGCGCGGCGATCATCGCCGCGGCCAACGTCCGCAAGCTCCTCCTCGCCGGCGTCACGTCGTTCCTTGACGCCGATGGTCTCTTCGGGATCGGTCCGGCGCTGCGCGACTGCATCAATGCCGGGATCGTTGCGGGGCCCACGATGAAGTCCGGGCACCACGCGCTCATGACCGCAGTAGGCGGTACCGCGGGTC
This sequence comes from Acidimicrobiia bacterium, assembly GCA_031406385.1. Taxonomy (GTDB): domain Bacteria; phylum Actinomycetota; class Acidimicrobiia; order Acidimicrobiales; family JANYDT01; genus JANLQX01. The sequence goes on along the minus strand of JANOHI010000280.1, from coordinate 19,692 downwards.
GGCTGATCCCCGACGAGGGCACAGCGGGGTATGCCGAAGTCGTCCACGACCGCGACGACATGGTGCGCGCCGTCCGTCGACAGATCAAGGAAGGTGCCGATTGCATCAAGGTGCACGTGACCGGTTCCGTCCCGAGTCGTCGTGGCGAGCTCTGCGTATGGAAGCGCAGTGAACTCGAAGTCGTCTGTGAGACGGCGCACGAGCTCGGGGCATGGGTGCTCGGCCACTGTCGAAGCCAAGAGTCCACGCTGCTGTCGACCCAGGCAGGTGTCGACGTGATCTATCACGGGTCTTTCCTCGACGAAGCGTGCGTTGATGCGATGCTTGAAGCCGGTTCGCTCCTCGTTCCCACGTGGACGTTCCTGGCCAACCTTGCCGACTACGGAGCGAAGGCCGGTGCTGGAGCGATGGCGCTCGACTGGTTCGTCAGCGAGATCGAGGCCACGGCGAAGATGACCCGTGTCGCGTACGACCGCGGCGTCCCGATTGCGTGTGGAACCGAAACCGGGTTCAGCGTGACGCCGATCGGGGAATGGCATGCGCGAGAGATGGAGGTCTTCGTCAAGCAGCTCGGTATCACCCCCCTTGAGGCCATCACATGCGGCACCCGCAACGGGGCGATAGCCACGAGAGAGCAGGACGTGACCGGTGTTGTCGCAGTTGGTATGCGCGCAGATCTTCTTGTCGTCGATGGTGATCCCACGAAGGACATTGCGATCCTGCAGGATAGGTCGAAGCTTCGCCACGTGATCTGTCGTGGTGAAGACGTCGACCTCACGCCGGTGCCCGCTCGTCGTGATCTGCCGGGTGAACGGTCGATGTCCTGGACCGCGATCCCGCTGACGCAGTCCGTCGCCCGATCATGAGCGCCCCCATCGCCATTGTCACGGGCGCCGGACGCGGGCTCGGGCTGGCCATCGCTGATCGTCTGCGCGCTGATGGATTCGAGGCGATTGGGATCGACGTCGATGGTGCCGCCGGCACCGTGGTGTGCGATGTCACTGATCACGCCGCCGTCGACGCGTTTATCGCATCACTTCCCTCTGCACCGGCGGCAGTCGTCAACAACGCCGGAATCGTGCGCTTCGGTGCGTTGCTCGACGTAAGCGACGCCGAGTTTCGCCGTGTCGTCGACGTGAATTTGACCGGCACATTCACCGTCGCGCGCCTCGCTGCTCGCCGCATGGTGGCCGACGGTGTGGCGGGGTCGATCGTCAACATCACCTCGATCAACGGCGTGTCGCCGGGGCTGAACTCGGGCGCGTATGGTTCCACGAAGGCCGCCGTCGCGCTGCTCACGCGGCAGATGGCGTTGGAATGGGGAACCCACGGTATTCGAGTGAATGCGGTCGCTCCCGGACTGATCGACGCCGGCATGTCGGAGCCGATCTACGCCGATCCCGAGGCGCGGGCGGCCCGCTCGGGTCGGGTCCCGCTCGGTCGTCTGGGCACATCCGACGACATTGCCTCGGCGGTGTCGTTCCTCCTCTCCGAGCAGGCGGCCTACATCACCGGGACCGAGCTCATCGTCGATGGCGGTGTCGTGCAGAGCGCAATCTCGTCGCTCCCTCGTCCGAAAGCCGTCGACGGTGTCGGTGTGGTAAATGCGGCGGCCAGCAACGGAGGCGTCCGTGCGTGACGTTGCCGGCATGTCGGTGTTGGTCACCGGCGGCGGATCCGGGATAGGCGCGGCCACCGCCGCCCGATTTGCGTCGTTTGGGGCGAAGGTGACAATCAGCGGGCGCCGGGTCGAAAAGCTTGCTTCCGTCGTGGATGCCATAGGTACCAACTGTCGCAGCGTGGTTGGCGATGTCACGGTGGCTGCTGATCGGAAGGCCATGATCGATGCGGCCGTGGCCTTCGGTGGCGGTCTCGACGTGCTCGTGAACAACGCCGGCAACATGGTCCGCGCCTCTGTCGCTGAGTGGGACGAAGAGGCGATTCTTTCGGTTCTCAACTCCAACGTTGTCGCCGGCATGATGCTGGTGCAAGCGGGGCTTCCCCATCTCGTCGCCCGGCGCGGCTGCGTGGTATTCGTGAGTTCCGTCTACACCACACGGGCCTTTCCTGGAGCGGCGCCCTATGCGGTCACGAAGGGTGCCGTCGAAACGCTCACCGCCGTTCTCGCCAGCGAACTGGGTCCCCAGGGCGTGCGGGTCTCGTGCGTTCGACCGGGTGCGGTATTCACCGAGATCAACCAGCGCGCCGGACTCTGGGACGACACTGCCGCACTCGCCAGACTGCAGGCAATGTCCTCGGCCCACGCGCTCGGCCGTATCGGCACCACCGACGAGATTGCCGAGGCTATTGAGTTCGTGTCGCGCTCCGAGTGGATCACCGGCGACGTGTTGAGCGTCGACGGCGGGCTCGGCCTCGGCCACACGCACACCTGAAACCGTTCCCCGCCCATCCGGAGCTCACCATGTCAACACCAACCATCGTCACCATCACCGATCTCGACGAGGCGAAGGAGATCTATCGCCACAAGGACATGGCCCAGGCCCTCTACGACGAGGGCGAGATCATGAACGGCGTGCTCGTCAATCTGCACGGCGACGAGCACCGCAGCCGTCGACGCCTGGAGAACCGGCTCTTTCGTCGCGACACGCTCGATCACTATGAGCACGAACGATTCCCGCCGATCATCCACGCAACGCTCGACCCGCACGTGGCGGCTGGTTCGAGCGAGATCGTGACCTTGAGCCATCAGCTGATGATGAACCTCGCCGCGTTCAATGCCGGGGTGGATCGTCCGACCGGCACAGCGGCTGAAACGCATCGTCTGTATGCCCAGATGATGAAGTTCATCGAGGGGGCAACGATCGCCCATTCCACTCGCGACAAGGCCGTGGTGAACGGCGAAGTGGCCGAAGCGATGGGCCGCTTCCAGACGGAGTTCCTCGACCCGTCGATCGAGCGCCGCCGCTCCCTGATCGATGCAGTCAACGCGGGCGACGTCGACGAGTCGTCGCTTCCTCGTGACGTGCTCACCGTGCTGCTCCGCAACGTCGACCAACTCCCGTTGCCGGCCGACATCATTCAACGCGAGATTGCGTTCTTCCTTCTCGCCGGCGCGCACACCAGCGCTACTGCATTCACGAGATCACTCGACAACATCTTCACGTGGATCGAAACTCATCCGGAAGACGAAGATCGTCTGCGCGCTGATCGTCTCTTCGTGCAGCGTTGTGTGCACGAGACGGTACGGCTTCAGCCGTCGAGCCCGGTTGCCCAGCGGTGGGCTCGCGCCGAAGTGACCCGCAAAGACGGATCGGTGATCGGTCTCGGCTCGAAGGTGGTGATCGACCTCATGTCGGTCAACCGTGACCTGGCGATCTTCGGCGACGATGCCGCGGTCTTCAATCCGCATCGTGTGGTGCGCCGTGACGACGTGGGTCCATTCGGGCTTTCGTTCGGGCACGGCATGCACCACTGCATCGGCCAGGAACTCGCCGCGGGTGTGCTTCTCGGCGAAGGCGACGATGCCAGCAACCACCTCTTCGGCCTCGCCACGATTGCCGTGCAGGCAATGATCGACCGCGGCGCCCGCCGCGATCCAGCGAACCCACCGGTCATCGACGCCGCAACCAGCCGCCCGTACTGGTCCAGCTACCCGGTGATCTTCACCGGCTGACGAGAGCGGACCTGAAGCCCGAAGATGAGCCGTCGACAGCTCAGTTCCGGCGCCTGCATCGGACCGGTATGCTCAGCGCATGTCAACGCAGATAGCAGTGCGACTACCAGACGGCATCGTCGACGACCTTGATAGGGCGGTCACGCAGCTCGGTCTCGAAAGTCGAGCCGATGTCGTTCGAGAGGCAATCGCTCGGCTGTTGCACAGCATCGCCAAGGAAGCGATCGACGCCGAAATGATCGACGCTTACTCACGCCAACCGCAAACCTCCGAAGAACTCGCAGCTGCGACCACCAATGCACTCGGCGTCGTCAACGCCGAGCCGTGGGAGAAGTGGTGGTGAGTGCAGGCGAGGTGCGCCAGGGCGAGATCTGGTGGCTCGAAGCCGAAAACGACAAGGGTCGACCCTGCGTCGTGCTGACACGTGACCGTGCGATCGGCGTGCTCAATGCTGTGTTGGTCGCGCCCATCACCCGAACGGTACGGGGCATCAGGACCGAAATTGACCTGGGTCGGTCCGACGGCTTGCCGATCCCCTGTGCGGCGACGATCGACAACACCAACGTGGTACCGAAGTCGTCGCTCACTCGTCGTTTGGGTGCGTTGTCCCCCGGCCGCTGGCACGAAGTGTGCGAAGCGTGGCGAGCTGCGGTGGACTGCTAGCGGCGAACTCGTGCGATCGGTGCACCAATCCCCGGTCTCAAAGATGTGTGTCCCGACGGTCCCTTGCTGCGGTGGTGTCGCGGTGATGGTCTCGAGTTCGTGACTCATGTGCAGAAGCTAGGGCGGTTCAGGGAACAAGTGCTCGGGCGAGGAGTGTGGAAGCCGACACGGAATCCGCGTGAGGGGGCCGTCAAAGCGCGGGTGGGACGTCGTCGTCGGTAGGCTCTGCACGTGGAACGCGTGGACGAAGCAAGGGAGCGGACGATCGACGCGCTCCGTGCGTCCGGGGCACGATTCGCGCTCGTCTTCGGGAGTCGGGCGCGGGGCACTGCCTTTCCTGCTTCCGATCTCGACGTCGCTGCATGGTGGCCTGCCGATGCCCCGCAGCCGTGGGAGCTGGATCTCCCCGAAGGTGTTGATCTCGTTGACGTCCAACGTGCGCCGCTCGAACTGGCAGGTCGCATTGCCTGCGAAGGCGTCGTGCTGTTCGATGACGATCCGAGCGAGCGTGTCCGCTGGGTCGCCACGACACGCAAGATCTGGCTCGACGAGCGCGAGCGGTTTTCCCGATCGCACCGTGCCTTCCTGGAGTCCGCCGCCAATGGTTGACGAGGGTCGTGCATCGCGACTCCTGCGCGGGGTTACTGAGCGCATTCGCCGACTCGACGAGGCCGCAATGCGTCGAGACAATGACCCAGGGTCGCTCTGGTTGGATGGCGTTAAGTATCTCTTTGTCACGGCGATCGAGGGCTGCGTCGATGTTGCTCATCACATCGGATCGTCGGAGTCGTGGCGGGCACCCGATACCAACGCTGGCTCCATCCGCCTGCTCGGCGAGCACCGAGTCATCGATTCCGAACTTGCGATCAGCGTTGCTCGTTCGGTCGGGTTTCGCAACGTTCTCGTGCACCAATACGTCGACGTCGACGACGCCATCGTGCTCGATGCGCTCGGCCGGCTCGACGACCTACGAGCGTTCGTGTCCCAGGTCAGCTCATGGATTCTCCGACAGTCGGCCGAAGGCGCATGACCCGGTCCCGGCCGTCGTGTCGGTCACCACGTCCACAGTGCATCAATCGGAACCGCCCACAGCCGATCACCTAGTGCATCTTCGCAAAAGTTCCTCTCACGTCGAAATGCTCTGATTCCTTGTGCTTCGTGCACTGTCAGAAGAATCGACGTGAAAGGAACTTCCGACTCAGTGCACTAGAGAGCGAGTCGCAGTGCCCGTGTGGAGCACGAATCCGCCAACGAAATCCGCACCTGCCCTGTCGCGGAGGTGGGAGGGATGTATCCACTGCGTGTCTCGGAGCACGTCGGATCTCGTCGGTGACGAGTAGCCGTCGCGGTGAACGTTCGGCACGTCGAGCAGTGTGATTCCGGATTTGCCAGACTTCGAGTCCGGATTCGCCAAGGGTTGATTCCGGATTTGCCGGGTCTTGAGTCAGGGACTTGCCGTCCAGTTGGTCAGGCCGACGGGACGGCTCCCGATGCTTCAGACCGGCTGAGGAGGGAGCAAACTCGCCGCTTCGTCCAGCGCGTCGCTGACGAGTACTCGGGCGAGGTGGCGGCGGTAGGCGGCTGAGCCGCGAAGGTCGGCGGGCGGGTCGGAGCCTTCGTCGGCAACCGCCGCCGCATCGGCCGGTGATGCGCCCGATGCCAACGCTGCCTCGGTGCTTCGTGCACGGATGACCTGGGTGGCCATCGATGCCAGGGCGACTCTTCCGCCGCACACCGCGGCACCGACGAGGGCCCAGTCTTGAGAGCGGATGGTGAACTTTTGGTACGACCATCCGATGCCACGTGCACTTGGTACCCGGACCTCGGTGAGGACCTCGTCGGGAGCGATAGTCGAGGTCCAGAAGCCGACGAAGAGATCATCGAAGGCGATTTCGCGTCGGCCGTTCGGTCCGATGACGACCGCTCGTGCGTCGAGGGCGAGAAGTGCGCAGGACACGTCGCTGGCCGGGTCGGCGTGGGCCACGCCGCCGCCGAGCGTGCCCCGGTTGCGGACCTGGGGGTCGCCGACGAGCGAAGCGGCGCGGGCGAGGAGCGGCGCAAGGTCCTGCACGATTGGCGACGTGGCAACACTGCGATACGACGTCATCGCGTCGATGACCAACTCGGTCCCGCCGTCGACCGCTTCGGTGCGGATGGTTCGGAGTCCGAGCCCGGCCAGGTCGAGGAGCACGGTTGGCGCGGCGAGGCGCAGCCTCATCAGGGGCAGGAGCGATTGTCCACCGGCGATCACCTTCGCCTCATCACCGTATTCGCTAAGCGCGCTGATGGTCTCTTTGATCGAGGTGACGGCGATGTAGCGAAACGGGGCGGGGATCACGGCGACACCCCTTCCACGGAAGCCCCGGGGGCCGGAGCTGCGGCCGAACCGTTTTCCGCGGCCCAGCGGACAGACTGGACGATCATCTGGTACCCCGTGCAGCGGCAGATGTTGCCTTCGAGCGCGTCACGGATCTCGTGCTCCGTCGGGTCGGGGTTCTCGACGAGCAGCGCGGTGCATGCCATCACCATTCCGGGCGTGCAGTAGCCACACTGCAGCCCGTGACACTGCCGGAACCCCTCCTGCACGGCGCTGCGTCCATCGAACGGTCCGTTGACCCCTTCAATGGTCCGCACCGAACGACCCTGCGTTTGCACCGCCAGCACGGTGCAGCTCTTCACCGCGTCACCGTCGAGCAACACGGTGCACGCGCCGCAGTTCGACGTGTCGCAGCCCACATGGGTGCCGGTGAGTCGCAAGTGCTCGCGCAGCAGGTGCACGAGGAGGGTGCGGTCTTCGACTTCGGCTCGAACGGCTCGGCCGTTGACTTCGACGTTCACTACGGTCGTCGGATGTTCGGAGATGTTCATGACCGCTGTCCCTGCCTCGTCGCTTGATCCGGGGCGATGGTGCCCGGCTGCATGGCCGCCCACACCTTCTCCGGGAGGAGCGGCATGTCGAGATGCTCGACACCGAATGGGCTGAGCGCGTCGATCACTGCGTTCACGACGGCCGCCGGTGCACCGACCGCACCCGACTCACCGATGCCCTTGGCACCAAGCGGGTTGTTCGGGCACAGGGTGGTGATACGCCCGGCGATGTACGACGGCAGATCGGGGGCCGAAGGGATGAGGTAGTCGACGAGCGTACTGGTGAGCGGCTGACCGGTCTCGTGGTCGTAGACGACCTCTTCGAACAACGCCTGGGCAATGCCTTGGGCGACGCCACCGTGCACCTGGCCTTCGGCGAGGAGCGGGTTGATGACGGTGCCGCAGTCGTCGACGAGCACCATCGACTCGATACGCACCTGACCGGTGCGCCGATCGACGGCGACGACGCAGCCGTAGACACCCGAAGGGTACGAGAAGTTCGGCGACTCCTGAAAGAGCCGCTCTTCGAGTGAACCGGCGAGGAGCTCGGGGGGAAGGCGTAGCGGCTGGAAACTGGCCCACGCCACATCCCCCCAACTGACCGACTTGCCCGGCGAACCGCGCACCCGAAAGGCGTTGGACTCGACTTCGAGATCCTCCTCGGCGGCCTCGAGCAAGTGGGCAGCCACTCGTTTCGCTTTCGTAAGTACACGTTGCGACGCGACCTTGACCGCCGAACCGGCGGTGGGCACACCACGACTACCCATGGTGCCGACGCCCTGCAGCACCGACTCCGTATCGCCATGCACCACCGTGATGCGGTCGAACGGCACGCCGAGCTCGTCGGATGCGATCTGGGAGAACGTGGTCTCGTGACCCTGCCCGTGGGGGCTGGAGCCGACGAAGACGATCGCCGAACCGTCAGGCTGAATGCGGACCTGCGTCGACTCCCACGACGCCAAGTGGCCGAAGCCTTCGAGGGTACCGTTCGGCCCGAACCCGGCGATCTCCAACCAGGCGGAGAGGCCGATGCCGATGAGCGGTGCCGACGGATCGTTGCGAGCTGCGGCTTGCCGAGCACGCACCGCGTCGAGGTCGAGCAACCGCACACACTCGTCGAGCGCGGCGGGGAAGTCACCCGAGTCGTAGACAACCGCGTCGTTGTGGGTCTTGTACGGGAACGACTTCGGCTGAATGAAGTTGCGCCGCCGAATCTCGACGGGATCGATACCGGTGCGCCGGGCTACTACATCGATGATCCGCTCGATCGTGTATGCCGCTTCCGGACGACCGGCTCCGCGATAGGCGGCGATCGGCGTGGTGTTGGTGACAACGTTGCGAAATCCGGTCACCACCTTGGGGATCTTGTAGCAACCGGCCGCCATCCACGTGGTCAGCACGGCCAGGCCAAGACCGGTCGGATCGGGAAACGCACCGAGGTCCTGCGACACAATGAGGCGAAGTGCCTCGATCGTGCCGTCCTTGGCATAGCCGACCTCCACGTCGTGCTCCTGGCCGCGACCGTGGGTCATCTGCAGCATCGCTTCGCTGCGCGATTGCGCGAACTTCACCGGTCGACGCGTCCACTTCGACAGCAACGGAGCGAGGAACAGTTCCGGGTACCAAACGATCTTGGCACCGAAGCCGCCGCCCACATCGGGGGCGATCACCCGGCACAGGTTTTGAGGCATGTCGAGCCACGTGGCGAGATAGTTGCGAAGGTGATGGGGCGCTTGGAACGTGGCCCACACGGTGAGCCCGCTCGGCGTCCAATCGGCGAGGACGGCCATCGGCTCGATCGGCACTGCGGCGCACCGCTGGTTGGTGAGGCGGAGGCGGGCGCGGCCGTGGCACCTGGCCAATTCGCGCTCGGCGTCGTCGAGCATCGGGACCGACATGACGGTGTTCGAACGATGGTGGGGAAACAGTAGTGGTGCGCCCGGTGCGGTAGCGGCGGTGATCGACGAGACGAACGGCAGGGTTTCGTATTCCACCAGCACCGCGGCGGCGGCATCAGATGCGAGGTAGCGGTCTTCGGCCACGACGATGGCGACTGGCTCGCCGGGAAAGCGCACAACGTCGATGGCCAGCGCCGGTCGTTCGAACTCGGGGAGCCCACCGGGAACGTCGGGAAAGTCGGCGAAATCGGCCGCCGTCCATACGCCGAGCACGCCGGGCATTTCCAGTGCAGCGCGCACGTCGATGGAAAGTATGCGCGCATGTGGATGCGGTGACGTGACGAACGTGGCAAAGGCGCAGCCCGCCGGAGAGAGGTCGTCGACGAACGTGCCGCGACCGGCGAGGAGTTTCGGATCTTCTTTCCGCAGCACGCGGGCGCCGACGAGACTCATCAAGCCACCGAACGAAGTCGTGATCGAAGTGTTGATCGGAGCCGTGGTTGGTCAGTTCCTGAATAGCAACTCATGGTTTGAGATGGTTCCCTTCTTTGTCCTGCGGATCGAACCACCACTGTTCGGCATTGTCCTTCGACTGCTCCGTGCGCGGCCTCCCCCAGCCGAGGAACTTGCCGAGGAACTGATCGGGTCCGCTCTCCTCACGTCGCCACCAACGCCGCTCACCGCCATGGACCTTCTTGCGGTACGACGAGAAGCCGACGGCCACGATCAACGCCACCCCGAAGAAGAGACTCTCCACCCATGTTTGCGCCACACCGGCGAGTTGCAAACCCTTCACGCCGCTCTGCAGAACGAACACGGCCAGCACCGTTCCCCACACGTTGAACCGGCGCTTGAATTGCGTGGCCCCGAGGAATGCTGCAGCGAACGCAGGAAGGAGATATGGCGCTCCGGACTGGGCCTGGGTCGAGCCGAACTGCGACGCCAGGAGCACTCCGGCAAACGCCGACGCAACGGCCGACGCGACGAGCGCGCCCCATGTGTAGCGATCCACCTGCACACCGGCGAGGCGGGCCGCTTCGCGTCCACCGCCGGTGGCGAACAGATACCGGCCGAGTGCCGTGTGCTCGAGAACGAACCAGCCGATCACCGCAAGGATGAGGGCATAGAGCACGGTCTTGTTCACGCCCGCGCCGAGTTGGCGCGACAGCGATTTGAACGAATCGCTGAAGCCGAGGATCGACTTGTTCTTCGAGAGCCATACCGCGAACGCGGTGAAGATCGAACTGGTGCCGAGCGTGGCGATGAACGAGTCAATCTTTACCTTCACCACGAGGAATCCGTTGACGAGGCCGATCACGAGCCCCGACCCGAGTGCCAGCGCAATGCCGACGGCGATCGGCCAACCCTGGTTCACCAGCGCCCAACTCACCACGATGGCCGACGTCGACACCGACGCTGCGATGGACAGATCGAACACCCCGGCCGACAGCGGGATCAACAGGCCGAGCGCGACGACGGTCAGGATCGCCTGCTGATTGAGCACGGAACGATGCGTCAGCCAGGTGGTCCAGGTGTCGGGGATCCATGCCATGAACACTGCCCACGACAGTGCATAGAGGTAGACGACGCCGATGTTGCGGGGGTGCAGCTTGTGCCAGCGAAACGGCGAACGCTTCGTCTCGAATCGGCTGTCTACCCGTTCGGTCGGTTCGGTGTGCTTCATCACCATCGTGGGTCGGCGTGTGAGCCAATGCTTCTTCATCGCCGGCTTGGCGGTCACGTCTCCGGTCCGCTCATCAAACTGGACCGTGCGCTTGGACAGATCACGACGCGTTGTCGCTTCCACCCGTTTCGCATGCGCGAACGTGCGCGCCTCGCGCACAAATTTCGGCGCGCGGCGCTCAGCCGGAGGCTGGGGTATGCCGCGGTCGGCGCGATCGTCGGTGTCGTTGCTCATCGTCGTCTCCAGCGTGCCAGAGCCTGGCGCTTCCATTGCGCGAGTCTGCCGCCACGTTCCGGTGCCGCCGGTTCGAGCGCAACCGTCGGAGCAACAGTTGGCACTGCGGGCCGTGCTTCGATGTCGTCGTTGGACCTGATGACCTTTGGGCCGGCCGGACGTTGACGTACTCGCATGGTCTTGCGCGACGACTCCGAGCCGAGCATCTCAGCCACCACACGGTCTTCGGTCAGCGTCGTCCCCGTGAGTTCGGCGGCGATCATGCCGCCGCGAAGGACGAAGACGCGATCGCAGATGTGCACGAGTTCTTCGGCATCGCTCGACGTGACCAACACCGCCATGCCGTTCTCCGCCGCCTCGCTGATTGTCCGGTAGATTCCCGCCTTTGCGCCGACGTCGACCCCCTGGGTCGGTTCGTCCAACAGAAGCACCTTCGGGTCGGTCCGTAGCCAGCGAGCGAGCACGGCCTTCTGCTGGTTCCCGCCGGAGAACTTCTCCATGCGTCGTCCAATGATCGGCGGCTGCACGTCGAGACGTTTGACCCAGTCGGTGACGTCGCCGCGCACGGTGCGATGACGGAGCCGACCGCCCCGCTGCAGCGGCCCGTAGCGGGGGAGCGGCACGTGCTCGACGAGACGGTCATCGGGCACGAGTCCGAGGTTCTTGCGGTCAGCAGGAACGAGCGCCATGCCGGCGTTGATGGCCTCGCGTGGGGCGGCGAAGACCTTTGTCTTGTTCACGAGAACACGCCCGGCGAACCGCGGTGACGCGCCGAACACGCACGCGGCGATTTCGTCGCGGCCGGAACCGACGAGCCCAGCGACACCAACCACTTCACCTTCGTGCACGGTGAGGCTCACATTGCGCAGCGTGATGCCGGACACGCCGACGACCTCAAGCACGGGAACGAGCGAACGGGCAGTGGACGATCGGCTGTAGAGATGCGTCACCGATCGTCCCACGATGAGTTCGACCAACTCCGTGTGACTCAGGTCCTTCGTGGTGACTCCGGCAGCAACCACTTCGCCATCGCGAAGCACAGTGACCCGATCGGCAAGGTCGAGTACTTCGTCGAGGATGTGACTGACAAAGACAACGCCCGCTCCCTCGGCGGTCACGCGTCGGACCTCGCGGAAGAGCGCGTCGACTTCATTTCGGTTGAGCGATGCCGTTGGCTCGTCGAGGACGAGAATGCCCCGTTCGCCCGGTTCCCAATCCCGCAGTGCGCGTACGATCGCAACGGCAGCGCGTTCAGCGGCAGTGAGCAGCGCAACGGGTCGGCGAACGTCGGGGGCGAGCCCGAAGCGGAGGAGTTCGCTCTGCGCGCGCTCCACCTCGACGCCCCACGCAATGCGCCCGAAAGCACCCGTCGTCCAGCCCTGCCCGAGGCCGAGGTTCTCCACCGCTGACAACGTCGGCACCAGACCGAGGTCCTGGTGGACGATACGAATTCGACGGCGAACGTCTGCGGGCAACGACCAGAGATCGACGGGGCGGCCATCGACAAGGACCTGCGATCCGTGATCCGCCTTGACGTAGCCGCCGAGCAGTTTGATGAGGGTGGACTTGCCGGACCCGTTCTGCCCGACGACGGCGTGCACTTCGCCGGCGCGCACCGACAACACTGCGTCACGGAGGGCGACCTGCCCGGGATAGGTCTTTGACAGGCGGCGAACGGTCAGAAGATCAACAAGCCCGTCCACCGGAGTGGACGGGCCTACTGAACCTTCAGGGGAAATGGTGTCGACGCTCACTGCAGCCGAACGTCGAAGATGTTTGTCTGGCGGCGCGAACGCTCACTTGCCCCAGAGTTTGGCGAACTGATCCTGGAAGCCGTCGACTCCCGGCCACAGCTTCGTGGCGTCGGCGAGGCTGCCCTTCTCCAGAATCTGGAGCGGAAGGCCATTCACCAAAATGTCGGGGTGTCCTTCGACGATCGCTTCAGCGGGCGGGGTCGAACGGCCCGGCCCGCTACCGGAAATCACCCGAGCGGCGACGTCGATCGCCCGCCATCCGAGCAGTTCGGAGGCGAGACCGACCTCAGCGACCTGATGCTTGCCGCCTTCGATGAAACCGAAGTTCATCGGGCCACCGGCCTGGGAGATCGCTTGTGCCTGCGGGAGCAGACCAGCCGATTCAATGGCGTCGGGTACACCGAAGAGCATGCCGCCGAAGGCGTACACGATGAAGTCAAGGTCCTTGTTGGCTTGCAGCTTCGACACGATCTGGCCGGGGAGGTTGGTACCGAGGTCAGTGATCGCCACTTCCATCGTTTCGACCTTGCAGTCAGCACATACCTTGGCGATCTCCTCGGTGAATCCCTTCTGCACCCCGGAGAGCACGGGGAATACCGGGAGGCCGACGAACAGGATGTTCTTGTTCGCCGACTTCGTGGCGGCGTAGTCGGCCATCAGCACGCCGTAGAAGTAGTAGTCGTCGCCGGAGAGCAGGTTGGCGGAGATGCCCTGACCCGGTTCGTAGGCCTCGGGAACCGACCAGGCGATGACCGGGATCTTCGCGTCCTCAAGGGTTTTGAGCTGCGGGGCAAACCACTCACGCGGGTTCCCACTTGTCAGCACCACGTCGGGCTTCGCGGCGATTGCCGCGTCGAAGGCTGCGGCAACCGTTTCCGGGGTGTCCTTGTGGGCAGTTGTCTCGAGGGTCCAACCGAGCTTCTTCGCCGCAGCATCGATGCCGCCCTTGATCTCTTCGCAGACCGGGACGCTGCACTGCACGTAGTACACCTTCTTGCCGGCCGGGATATCGGCGATGGCCTCGTTGAACGGCAGTTCCGTCAGCGCCTTGGAGAACGCTGCGACTCGGACGGCGGGATCACCACCTACTGCGGCAGCGGTTGTTTCTGCGGCCGCCTCCGTTGCCGCCGCTTCCGTTGCCGCTGCCTCCGTGGCGGCGGCTTCGGTCTCGACAGCGGCTGCCTCCGTGGCCACGGCCTCGGTCGCCGCTGCTTCAGTGGTGGCGTCGGTGGATGGACTGTCGCTGCCGCACGCGGAGCCGATGAGGCCAACCGCAATGATGAGAGCCGACACGATACGGCGAGATTTCATTCAGGTCCCCTGGTCTGGTGACGCCCATCGCAGGGCGCGTACGAGACACGTAGTGTTGCAGCTAACGACGGGTGGGTCCAACTTCTTCACGCCAGGCTCCGAACCACCGACTCCACCCCGAATCCGTCCGCCCAATCCGCTGCCTAGTGCACTGAGTCGGAAGTTCCTTTCACGTCGATCCTTCTGACAGTGCACGAAGCACAATGAATCAGAGCATTTCGACGTGAGAGGAACTCTTGCGAAGATGCACCAGCCAGCCTGCCCGCTGAGGACTGTCTCCGTGCCCGGTTCGCCCAACCCAGCCGACATCGCCGCAACCGACGAACCCGTGTGGGTCGACACGTGGTCCGGGGCACGGGAGGTGTTTCGGGCCAAGACCCTCCGCCAAGGGCTGTACGACGACGCCGGGCTGTTGATGCGCGATGTCATCGTGAACCTCCACGGCGTGGCCCACAGGGACCGGCGGCGCGTCGAGAACCGACTCTTTCGCCGCGACACCTTCCGTTGGTACGACGCGGAAGTCATCCCGTCGTTGATCTCCGAAGCCGTCGCTGCCGACATCGCATCGGGTCAAGCTGATCTCCTGACCCTTGCCCGGCGAACAATGCTCAAGCTCGCGAGCACGATCGCCGGCCTCGACATAGTCGACGATGACTTCGAAACCGTATTTGCGCTTATGAATCGGTTGGCGCGGGCAGCAACGGTGTTCCACGCAACGATCGACCATGACGAGCTGCGCGCCGACGGTCTCGACGCTCTCGCTCAGGTCGACGAGCTCTTTGTGCAGCCGGCGCTTCGTCGACGCGTCGCCCTCATCGGTGCATACGAATCGGGCAAATGCGCAGAAGACGACCTCCCGCGCGACGTCCTCACCACGCTCTTGCGCAACCAGGACACGTTGGGCCTGCCGATCGAGGTCGTCATCCGAGAAACTGCGTACTTCCCGTGGGTGGGATCACACTCCACCGCGAATGCTTTCGTTCATGCCGTGCACCGATGCTTCCAATGGTTCGACGCCCACCCGAGCGATCGCCCCACCATCATTTCCGACCCGTTGCGGCTGCAGCGATTCGTGCACGAGACGCTGCGTCTGCATCCGGCGTCACCCCAGACCCATCGCTTGGGAACGGCCGAACAGACAACGATCGGAGGAACATCGATCGGTCCCGACCGGCGGGTCATCGTCGACATGGAGCGGGCGAATCGTGATCCCGACGTGTGGGGTCCCGGTGCCGACGAATTCAATCCGGATCGTTCCATCCCCGAAGACGCGGCGCCGTGGGGACTCACGTTCGGCCATGGCATCCATGCCTGCCTGGGTATGGAGCTTGCCGGTGGCATCGCCCCCGAACTCGACGCCGACGGGCGAGTCGATTCGAGTACCCACGTGTTTGGCGCGATCACCACGATGGCATCCATGTTGTTCGCTCACGGTCTCGAACGCGATCCCGGTCGCCCGGCCGTGCTTGACACCTCCACCGTGAGGACGGTGTTCTCGGCATACCCCGTGGTGTTCGATTCGTCGAACACGCGGTTGGAGAACTCCGGTGGCTTCAGGTCCGTCAGGTCCTCCGTGCCCTCAGGGTCCGTCGAACAAACGCCGGATCGGTAGAGTTCCACCGATGCCTGCCGAAGACGTCGTTGAGCAACTCCGACGCATCGGGATGTCCGGCTATGAAGCCAAGGTCTATCTCGCCATGCTCGCCGCTGGAGCGCCGCTGAACGGATACGAGCTCGCCAAGCAGTCGGGCGTGCCGCGCAGCACGGTCTACGAAACCGTTGCGAAACTCGTTGCTCGTGGAAGTGCGTTTGAAGTGAACGTGCCCGACTCCGGAACGGCGTACCTCCCACTTCCAATCGAGAGTCTCCTTGCTCGTGTCCGGCGCGAAGTCGACGATGCGCTCGGTGCCCTCGCCACCTCGTTGCCGACGGTGAGCGCGCCGCGCGAGACCCACCTCACCCAACAAATCCGCGGCCGACGCAACGTGCTCGACCGGGCCAAGGATGTGATCGAGAGCGCGGTGTCTGATCTCCTCGTCTCGATCTGGCCACCGGAGGTTCCCGCGGTCATCGACGACTTGCGACGAGCCGCGGCGCGAGGTGTCGAAGTCACCACCATCGTCTTCGGTGCGGGTGATTCGTTGGACGGGATCGGCACGGTGTTCGAGCACCGCTTCTCCGCGCCCGATGTCGTCGAGGAACGCCTTGGCTGTCGGTTGTTCGCGTTCGTCGCTGACCGCTCCAACGTGTTGACTGCAGGTGCGGTCGGGGAGGAGACGTGGGGCATGTGGTGTGACGATCCGGCCATGGCACTTGTCGTTGCTGAATACATCCGCCACGACATGGCGATTCAATCGATCCTCCGCTCCAAGGACGGGCAGGCGCTCCGCGGTCTGTGGGAGGGCTCGGAGGAACTGCAGCGTCTTCGAGCAACGGTCGGTTCGCCCGGCCTGCAAGTGTTCGGAGCAAAGCCATGACCCGCGAAGACCACGTCGTGCAGAACCCGGAGTACCACCGAGACCACAGCAGCGACCCGAGCGACATGGCGACCACGTCGTGTAGAACCCGGAGCACCACCGAGACCACAGCAGCGACACGTCGGACACGAAGGGACACGAAGGAACACCATGGCCGAACGAACACTGCCTGTTGAGCGACCGGAAGTAACCATTGACAAAGAACGCTGCGTGAGCGCGGGTCGTTGCATTGCCGACGAGCCGTCGGGATTCGGCTTCGACGACGATGAACTCGCCGAGGTGCTGCCCGGATCCGAGGAGCTGTCCGTTGAGCGGCTGATCGTTCTCGCCCGCCGCTGCCCCGGCCTGGCAATCGAGGTACGCGCTGCGTCGGGCGAGTTGCTCGCGCCATGACGAAGGTTGGCGCGAAGACGTCCGCTCGGGCGTTGCGGCCCGGACCGATCGATGTCCATGCCCACGTCGTGTTGGAGGACACCTTCGGCACCGCCGGCCTGCACGGCCCGCGACTCGACGAGGAAGGTGGCGTGCAGGAGTTCCATGTCGGTGCGTACACGCTTTGTGGCGTGCGCTACCGAGGCTCATTATTCATGGACGCGAACCTCCGTCTCGAACGCATGGATGCACATGGGATCGCGGTCCAGGCGTTGTCTCCCAATCCGCTCACGTACTTCCACCACGTCGAGGCGTCGCTGGCGATCGACTACTGCCGGCGACACAACGACTCGCTGGCCGCTCTCGTGGCAACGAATCCCGATCGATTCGTCGGCCTCGCCCAGCTTCCGGCGCAGGACCCCGATGCGGCGTGCGAAGAACTCCGGCGCAGCGTCGTTGAGTTGGGTCTCGTCGGTGCGTACGTCGGTACCGACCCCGGACCGCGCACACTCGACGATGCGGCGTTCGACGAACTGTGGTCCGCCTTCGTGGAACTCGATGTTCCCGTGTTCGTCCACCCGGCACCGTCGGGTATCGACGGGCCGCTGCGTGATGCCCGGCTGCGCCGGTTCGATCTCGATCTCATTCTCGAGTTCGCCTACGAGGAGTCTGTTGCCGTGTCGCAACTGGTGTTCGGAGGCGTGTTGCACCGCCACCCGCAGCTCGACGTGTGCCTCAGCCACGGCGGCGGCGCGGTGCCGTACCTCTACGGCCGCTGGGAGGCGGCGACGCGCCTGCGCTCGTGGTCGCCGGATTGGCTGCGCGAGCCCGGTGCCTACGCCCGGATGCTGGAGCGACTCTGGTTCGACGTGCACGTCGCCGATCAGCGAGCCGTTCGACTCCTCGCCGAAGTTGTCGGCGAACAACGTCTCGTGATGGGCACCAACTTCGGTGGCTGGGACACCGGCGGCGACGAATCCGAAACCGCCGGCCGCGCCGACCTCCTCGAATCCAACGCCCGCCGCCTCCTCCGCCTCTGACCCGGAAACGCTGGGAGAGAGGTTGCCCCAATATCTGGGGGCAAAACACCTCCGAACGCTCTTCGGAGGTGTTCTCCAGCATTTCGGGTCGTGCATGGCGCTCAACGAACGCGAGCTCGCGTGCGCGTTAGACCACGAGGCCGGTCACTTCGTCCAAGACGGTGGTGCCGTCGTTGTGGGAGTGGGTGAACCCGAGCGCTCGCTCCTGGCGCACGGCGTCGACGGAGCGCAACGCGACGATGTAGGCCCGGCGCCAACTCGACTCTGTGGTGTTGCCCCCGGACCCGTGGAGGACCCCTTCGCAGTGCACCGTAATGTCCCCGCGGGAAATTGCTACCGGCACCATCACGTCACCGTCACGAAGGTCGGTGATCAGTGTGTGGCTCTTCGTCCGATCCTCGTGGAGCGGACGGTGCGGACGGACCGGCTCGGTCTGGCTCCCTGGCAGGAACTGCATGCAACCGTTCTCGAGGGTCGAGTCGTCCACTGCGAGCCAGCACGTGGCGGTGCGTCGGTCGTCGGTGTCGATCCAGTACGCCTGGTCCTGATGCCAGCCGAACACGGCGTCACTTCGGCCCGGGTGTTTCGCGAGAAGTTGATCGAAGTCGATCGTCATTCCCTCACCGCAGAGTTGTTCGGCGATCGACCGGGCTCGCCGCTCGAACACGTTGCCGACCCATTCGGGGTAGTAGCGGCGCGGCAGCATGACATTGACGATGGCGTAGCCCGACGGATCGCTACCGTGCTCGCCGGTCGTCATGTCATTGAAGTCCTTGCCCTCCACAGCGATCTCGCGGCGGAGGAACGAGTCGTACACCGCCTCGATCTCATCCACTTCTTCAGGGCTCAGAACTCCGTGCAAGTGCACAAAGCCGTCGCGCCGAAACGCTTCGCGCTCAGCATCGGACACGACGAATGAATCCGGCCGACGTCGATCGGAACCGTCGAGAGTCATGGTGTCGTCCACGAGGTCAATCGTAGGACCTAGCGATTGCTGCAATCGAAGTCGCCGTATGCAACAACGCCCGGGGTCAACGCATGGGATCGACACGCCGGATCGACGGGCGGTCCCTCGCCTTCGGCGTGGTTGATGGAAAACTCGGTGCCGTGCCTGCCAGCTACGAGAGCCGCCTCTTCACCGTCAAGCCGACCAAGACCGGATACGAGACCCGCGTGATGCCGGGCGGAGATCAGCGGATCGGGCTGTACATGGTGGTGATCGGAGCGTTCGGCCTGGTGGGCGGCTTGTTCCTTCCGAGTGTGCTCCTCGTCATCGTTGTCGCCCTTTCTCTGATCGTCCTGGTTCTCGGTGTCGCGGCGCTGATCCAGGCGGCACGGACCAAGACTCGTGCCCTGACCACACTCGATCGGACCACCAGAACCATCACCCAGGCCGGCCTTGTCGTCCCGATCGCTGAGGTGACCGGCGTCGGTCTGATCCAGGTTCGTGGCTTCCGTGTCGTTGGCGTGCATCGTACGACTGGCAAACCGCTCTGGCTGAGCTCGGCCGCGAAGATGCCCCGCCCTCCGGAGCTCGAAACTGCCGTGCAAATTTTTTAAAATTAAAAAAAATTTGTTAATTTGGATCTGAACGCAAACTGCTGCAAACATTTGTTTTAAGATCGTTTTTGGATATAGGCATAATGGCAATAGTTTTAGCGATCGCCTTACGATAAAATTTGTCTCTAAGTTCGTAAAGTTGTCAGATTGTCAGTTACATTTAGATCGACTTAACTTAATTTTAAAAACATAGCGCA
>JANOHI010000270.1:0-6792 GCA_031406385.1 Acidimicrobiia bacterium | reverse complement strand
CGCCGCATCGGCAGCCGCCAACGCGGTGTCGACAACGGGGACAGGAACGGCCACGGCAACGTCGGTGACCGCTCCGCTTTCCACGGTTCCGTCGCCGTCGATGGTTCCCGCAACGGTGATCGGGGCACCGGGGTTCCTACTCCCCGAAGGCAAAGCCGTCTCACCGGCGAAGGGCGCGTGGGGTCCGAGTACCCAGACGCAGATCACGAGCGTCGGTGGATCCAACACCACAAGCTGGTTGGAGTCGGGCCTTCTTGATCCGGCCTCTCCCGCCGACGTCGCGGCAATCGTCGCCTCGGCGACGGGTCCGGTCGCCAAGGGCGTTCTCAAGATTCTGCAGAACGCTACGGCTGCCCAGCTGATCTCGCCCGAGTTCCGCCAGACCCTCAATGACGTGAACCGCGATGCCCTTGGTCTCCCCGACGCGCCAGATGTGATCCCGGTGCAACCGCCCGCACCTGCGTCGGCTGCATCCGCCGCGCCCTCGACCGTTTCGTCCTCGGCTCCAGTTGGGCCGGCGACTCCTTCCCCATCCTCGCCGTCGATCACACCGACGACAACCGTGCCGAGTTCGATCGCGCGGTCACTCCTTCCCGCAACCCCCGCAAAGTGAGGTCTTCGTGACACCAACACTCGTCTCCACCGGCAACGCTGCGTTCCACGCTTGTCCGGCGCCAACGTCGGAGAACTCGACCACCTCCGCCGAGGCGTCCCCGTTGCTGGGGACAGGATCGGACGAGACATCATCTGATCAGGGCGACGACGTCGTTCCGAGCGACTTCGCCGTCCTTCTTGCGGCGATGATGGCGCCCGCTGCACTCTCACCTCTGCGAACGCGAAACGAACCCTCGGGAAATCCGACCTCGCCGACGCCATCGACGCCGAAGCCTGCCGCGGAGGGCCTTGCTTCGGCTTCGGTGGGGCTGTCGTCCGCCGTTGTTGGTGCGGGGTCTTCGGTGGGGCTGTCGTCCGCCGTTGTTGGATCCTCCGCCGGTGTCGGAGCTCTCGGATACGACCTGGCGCCTTCGCACGTCGAAGGGTTCGCTCCCCTCAGCACCTCGACGACGAACGCCGTGCCGGCGGTCTCCGATGCCACTTCGGTGAAGCTTGACCCGACACCGGCGACTGCTCCTGTCAACCCTGCAGGCTTCGTTGGTTCGACGCCGGCGACCGCTCCGCCAGCGGTACGGACCGCCCTGATTCGCGCCGATGGAGCCGACACGAGCGGCATCGATCCCCAGACCCAATCGCTGGCGTCGGGCGCCATCATCGAGCAAGAGTCCTCCGGGCAATCCTTCGCTCTCGTTGCGCTTGACCGCCCGATCTCCCTCGGCCGCCAGACACCGAGATCTTCCGGTCAAGTGAGCGATGCTTCCGGCACCGCAAGCCCACCGGTAGGTACCGGCGAGCTGAGCCCCACGGTGGCTTTGCGAATCGCGTCGGCAGACTCCTTCGCCTCGGAACAGGTCCCCGCGCTCTCGCCCCCGGACGAACTGCCAACGCCCGTCGGGGCAGGTGCGGCTTCGGTCGAGAGCGTCGACGTCGGTATGCCGACGGTCGTGCTCGGGCAGTCCGCCAACGCTACGTCGGTGCTACCGGGCACGCGCGGAGTCGCTCCTCGTGGGGACAACGCAGCTCTCGACGCATCGTCGGTCGACGATGATGAGTTGCCAAGTTTCACGGAGGCCGAACCCGATCAGGCGACCGCAGCGTCGCCAGCGCGCACGAACGGGGTCGTCGCTCAGGACGGAATCGGTTCCGGTCTGAAGGAACGCCCGGGGCCATCAGACCAGGACTCCGGTGGGTTGAGCATCACCGGCGAAGACACGGCTACCAAAGACGGGGCTGCGGCCGCGCCGGGGTCGCCCGTCGGTGTGGCGTCCGGGCCGGGCCATCCTTCGCCCACGGATCGCGCTGCGGTTGTCGACGTGCCGATCGCCACGGTCGTCGAGGCCGTTCGACCGAGTGACGCGTCGCAACACATCGTGCGAGCTGCGCAGCGGACCCTGGGCGTCGACGGAACGCAGCACATTCGTCTGGAGATGCATCCGGGTGATCTCGGGGCCGTCGCGGTCGAGGTCACCATCGAGGGTGGCACCGTGCACGTCGCGATGATTGCTGAGCGAGGTGAGACGAAGGACTTGCTGCGCTCATCGGTGGGCGAGCTCCGGTCGTCGCTCGTTGCCGCCGGATTTGCCGCCGGTCGGGTCGACATCCAAAGCGGTCTCTCCGAAAACCGATTCGGTCAACAGGCCGAACGACACGATGCCTGGAGCCAGTCATTCGATCGACCGGATTCGCGTCGTGATCAGCCCGGGGCGTTTGCGAACCAGTTCGGCCAGACAGGAAGCGGTGGGGATCAGTCTCGCGGTTCGAGGCAGTTCGCCGCTGCCCACGACCTTCGCAGCACCGTTTCGGCGGGGCGCAACTCCGGTGACAGCGACCGGCTGTTGCGGACCTCCTCCACCACACCAGACCGCGGTCGTCATGACCGCCTCGATGTCCAGCTCTAGTTCTGTCCTCGTTCGCAGGATGGCTGTGTTTCCATCCCGCCTTGCCAACCTCGGCCCAACGTACGTCCGTCGTAGATCGCCACATCGTGGAACGAAAGGTTCTCATTCATGATCACTCCCGCTTCTCCGTCATCGGCCGCTTCGGCCGCCTCGACTGGTTCGGCGCCGCGCCCTGCGGTGGCCAATCCAACGACTGAGCCCAATGACCGTATGGGCAAGGACGCGTTCTTGAAGCTGCTCGTCGCGCAGCTCAAATACCAGAACCCGTTGAGCCCGATGGACGGAACGGAGTTCATTGCCCAGACAGCGCAGCTCACCATGACCGAGAAGCTCGAAGAGCTCTCCAAGCTGTCGGAGGCCACCGTCCTCAACGCCAATCGTCGGACCGCAGCAGAGCTCGTCGGCAAGACCATCTCCTATGACAACGGCACCAACGTCGTCGACGGTGTTGTGACCTCAGCCCGAATGAACGGCGGCAATCCAATCCTGATGATCGGACGCACGGAGGTTCCCCTCGGCGCGGTGCTCGAAGTGCGGGCAACGCTCGGCGCGCCGGCCGCGGCTACTGCCACAACACCCGCCTCCACGCCAGCGCCAACTCCGGTCGCCAGCGCCGCATAGCACTCGGGACAGCGGCTTCGCTTCTCGCTTCACCATCCTCTCCGGTGGCATCCACGAGGTGCCACGGGGCAAACGTCTTCCCCACCAACTTCTTCCAGCAGCACCCCTATGAAAGGATTCACATGCTTCGTTCCATGTTCTCCGGCGTCTCCGGACTCAGAAGCCATCAGACGATGATGGACGTCATTGGCAACAACATCGCCAACGTCAACACCGTCGGCTACAAATCAAGCTCCGTCGTGTTCCAGGACATGCTCAGCCAGAAGCTGTCGAGTGCCGGTGTACCGACGGCCGGACCCGGTGGTCTCGGCGGCACGAACCCGTCGCAGGTCGGGCTCGGTGTCAAGATCGGTGGTGTCGTCACCTCGTTCCGCCAAGGCGCCTCGCAACTGACCGGAAACTCGACCGACATCTCCATCCAGGGCGACGGCTTCCTCCTGGCGCGAAGCGAAGGGCAAACGCTCTTCACGCGAGCCGGCGCACTCTCCTTCGACGCCTTCGGACGCATGGTGTCCCCTGACGGCGGCATCATCCAGGGCTGGACCGCCGACACCAACGGCGCCGTGAACACCAACGCCGGAGTGGCCGATCTGGTCATGCCGCTCGGTCAGGCCATCAGCCCTCAGGTGACCTCGAAGGTCAGCTTCGGCGGCAACCTCGACGCCACCGTCCCGACCACGCTGCCCGGCCCGGAGGTCCTCACGACCATCACCGTCTACGACCAACTCGGCAAGTCGCTCGACCTCACCTTCGGCATGAGGATGACGGCGGCCAACACCTGGTCGGTGCAGCCGTATACACCCGACGGTGCCGACGTCGACACGACGCCGGATGTCCTCGGAGCCGCGTTCAGCGTGACCTTCGATGCGTCCACCGGCAAGATCACGGCACCGACCACGGCGCCGACCATTACCATTCCGCCGACCTTCGGCACGTATTCGGGACCGGTCACGATCGATCTTGGTGCTGCGTCGGCCGACGGGCTGCGCCAGTTCGCCGGCAAGTCAACGGCTGCGGCGATCTCCCAGGACGGTGCCACCACCGGTGCCCTGCAGACCTTCGGCATCGGCGCTGACGGCACCGTGACCGGCATCTTCTCGAACGGCCGCAACCGGGTGATCGGGCAAATCGCCATGGCCTCGTTCTCGAACCCTTCAGGTCTGGAAAAGGTCGGTGGGTCGTTCTACCGTCCGACGACGAACTCCGGTCTCGCCCAGATCGGGGTTTCCGGTACGGGAGGCCGAGGTTCGATTGCCGGCGGGACACTCGAGATGTCGAACGTTGACCTGGCCCAGGAGTTCACCTCACTGATCTCGGCTCAGCGCGGCTTCCAGGCCAACTCACGTGTCATCACGACCGCCGACGAACTGCTTCAGGAACTCGTGAACCTGAAGCGGTAAACGCTCTATCGGTGGAGAGGTCGCGCGAGCTCGCCGGTTGGTCCAGTGATCGGCCGGCAGCTCGCTCACCTCGCACTTGCGCTCTGCTCCGCCGAGAGCGCAGGTATCGGTCCGTTCGACCGATAGGAACAGGTGAGACCCTTCGGGTTCTCCTACATGGATTGTTCATTGGACCAAGGAAGGCCCACTCATGATTATCGTCTCGCGACTCAACGGTCACGAGTTTGCACTCAACTGCAATCTCATCGAAAAGGTCGAGGCCAACCCCGACACCGTCGTCACGCTGATCGACGGTACGAAGTTCGTCATCTCCGAGAGCGTTGAACGCGTGATCGAACTCGTGCGCTCGTATCAGGCGTCGATCATCGCCGCGACCGACGAGTTTTCCGGTCGGACATCAGCTCGCACTCGTCTGCAGCTCGTCAGCCCGGCTGAGGAGAACTAGCCATGGATCCCTTTACCCTCGCCGGGATCATCCTGGCGTTCGCCGCCGTGATGATCTCGATGATCATGGAAGGCGGCGACCCCATGGCGATGTTTCTCATTCCGCCGATGATCCTCGTCTTCTTCGGAACCTTCGGTGTGGCGATGGCATGTGGTCTCAAGCGGGACACCATCAGTGGCCTGAAGTCGGTGAAGTCTGCACTTCTGACGAAGTCGCACTCTCCCGAAGACACCGTGAAGACCATCGTCGGGTTTGCCGAGCTGGCCCGACGCGACGGACTGCTCGCGCTCGAAGAGGCGGACAAGACCATCGACGATCCCTTCCTCAAGAAGGGCATCGAGCTAGCCGTCGACGGCACTGATCCTGAAGAGCTCCGAGAGATCCTCGAAGCCCAGATCAAATCGCGCAAGACCCAGGACAAGGCGGGAGCGAAGTTCTTTGCCGACATGGGCGGCTTCGCTCCCACGCTGGGCATCATTGGAACTGTTCTCGGTCTCGTCCACGTGCTCGAAAACCTCTCCGATCCAAGCAAGCTCGGCCACCTCATCGCTGGCGCGTTCGTGGCGACGCTGTGGGGCGTGATGTCCGCCAACCTCATGTGGCTGCCAATCGGCAGCAAGCTCACCCGTGTCGGAGCGGTGACGGCCCACCATATGGAGCTCGTCCTCGAGGGCGTGCTCTCGGTGCAGGCCGGCGCCAACCCCCGCATTGTCGAGCAGAAGCTCCTCTCCTTCCTGAACGACGACGAGCGCCCCGAGGAATCCGCCAAGGCGGCCTAGTCATGTCGAAGCGTCGCCATAAGCACGAAGAGCACGAGGAACACGTCAACCACGAGCGTTGGCTCATCACCTACGCCGACATGATCACTCTGCTCATGGTGCTGTTCATCGTGCTCTTCGCCATGGGCCAAACCGACCTCGACAAGTACAAGAAGCTCCGGCAAAGCCTTGCTGTCGGCTTCGGTGGCGGACCGGACAAGCTGGCGCTGCTCGACGGCGGTCCTGGCGTGCTCGACGGTGGAGCTTCGCCGACGGGCCTCAGCCCGGCCGAGATTGCCGCAAAGACGGCGATCTCAACTCTCAACGGGCGCGCCGCTGCATGGAAGCAGGAGCAGAAGCTTCTTGACGCCGCCAAAGCCGCGCTCGACCGCGCGCTCAAGGACATCAACAGTTCTCCGTTGATCGAGGACGCGCAGGTGCGTGTTGCGCTCACGACGCGTGGACTGGTGATCACCATCGACAGCGATATCGTGCTCTTCGAACCGGGCTCGGCGACGATCCGACCCGAAGGCCAGCGGGTGCTCGACCGGATCTCCCAACAGCTCGTCATCCTCCCCAACCACATCACTGTCGAGGGCCACACCGACAACGTGCCGATTTCGGGAACCTTCCCGTCGAACTGGGAGCTCTCGACGGCACGAGCGTCCTCGGTTCTCCGATCCCTCATCGCCACTCACGGCCTCGAACCCGCAAACGGAACAGCTTCCGGATTTGCCGACCAGAAGCCCGTCGCATCCAACGCCTCGGCAAAAGGTCGGGCCAAGAACCGTCGGGTCGAGATCGTGATCGAGGCGAGGGTCAGCGATCCGAGCATCGACTCGCCCGACGCGCTGGCAGCGGTGCAGGCCGCCGCCGTTGCCGCCGCCAATGATGCACAGGCCGGCGACGACCCCTCTGGCGAGATCGTCATCTCCACTCCGATCAAACCCATCGCATAGCCCCACCCGAACCGCCCCCCCCCCCGACCAACCCAGTAAGACCAAGGACACGATAAACATTGCGAAGTAAGCAAAGGCCGCGCCCGCCGCAGAAGG